>JAZUPO010000154.1:0-30435 GCA_045605205.1 Victivallaceae bacterium | reverse complement strand
ATCGCTATTCTTGCGGCTATGCTTTTGCCGGCTTTGCAGCAGGCAAGAGAACGGGCTTACTCCTCAACTTGTGTCAGTAATATGAATCAGATGGGGAAAGCCTGTTCTATGTACAGCGATGACAACAATGGATTTACGATGCCTGTGTATAACAGCGGCATCTATAAGGACAACTGCCGCAGACCTTATGGCCATACAGAAGAAAATTCTTTGTTTCATCCTTACCTCAGCGTCAGCAATCAGACTCCTGTCGGCGGTGCTTTTGTCATCCCTGAGACCAATGAATTCCGCGTCAATCCTCTGCTGTGTCCGGCACGGCGGTTCACTATGTCAACTGCCCGGTACAGCAACTATTATCTTTACGGTTACGGTTTAATGAACAACTCCATTGCCGCCGCAGGCGGTTTCTGGAAACAGGTTTGGACGACCCGGCCTTCACGGAGTGCCTATTTCGGTGAAACAGCTTCCGTATTGAGCGTTATCGGCTACAATGCCAAGGATGGACACGCTTTCCCGCACAGCAATCAGGGGATTGATGAAAATGCCATTCCCGCTATGGGAAGCAGTGCCATAATGAATGGTCCCGGATATTCCAACGTATTGTTTCACGATCTTCACGTGACCCGGATAGACCGGAATAAAGCTCCCCTGAAAGGACGCTTTTCAGCTTCTGATAATACATCTTATTGGAAATGGGCTCCCCGGGCAGCCAGCAATCCTGCCTGGTGGAACGACAAGTGGTAAAAAGGAGAAAACAACCAATTATGAAGCACTTTTTTCTGAGTCTTATGTTGTGGGCCGCACTGCCGGGATTCGCTCTGACTGTGGCGGAAGGCAGTCGATCAAACTACCAGATCGTTGTCCCTGACGGCAGCGGTGATTCGCAGCTTGACAAATATATTGAATTGGGCGGCAAGGTGATAAGCACTGCCGTGTACAAGGCTTCCGGAGCAAAGATCCCGGTGGTGAAAGAGTCAAAAATGGTTCCCGGTAAACCTGCCATTTTTGTGGGAAATACCAGGGCCTTGAAAAATGCCGGGCTTTCATCCGGAAAATTTGCCCTCTGGGAGCACAGTATTGCAGTCAAAGGGAAAAATATTTTTGTGTACGGCAAAGATGAAGCCAATCCCCTCAAAAAAGTAAAATTCCCCCATTATTTTGTCTATTATGTCAACGGTTCACTGAAAGGTGCCTGCACTTTTGTTGAACGTTTTGTCAACACCCGTTTTGTGGGAACGTGGTATAATGGTTACGGAGAACACGACGGAGTCCGTACGCTGCCGCAAAAAAAGATTGCTGTCCCGGACGATTTCAATTACCGTTGTAACCCCCGGTTCCGTATACAGTCCAATGATATGGGGGGCTTGCTTTATTCTGTGGCAAACAACTTCCTTTTTGAACCGGCCTCTGAATACCGGGTGCATTACCATTCATTTGCCATTCCTCAAAAGAAATACTATAAAAGCAATCCCGGATATTTTGCCCTGATCGGCGGAAAAAGGTATTTTCACGATAATGACGGCGGAGTCCGTCCCCAGTATTGCTTGAGCAATCCTGAAGTTCAGAAATTGATCTATGAAGAAGCCCGCTCCCGGGTGGCTGCCGGACTGAAAGTCATTGAATTGGGACAGTCAGACGGTTTCAAAGGATGCAGCTGTAACCGATGCAAGGCGTGGTACAATACTTCTGACTGGGGAGAGAAACTCTGGTGTTTCCACAGAGATATGGCAGAAAAACTCCAAAAAGAGTTCCCGGAGATCACTGTGGCTATTGCTGCTTATGAACCGACTCACCAGCTGCCCCGGAGTTTTAAGAAATTTCCCGGTAAAGGGGTCGTTATCGACCTTGCTCCGGCAACTCCGGAGCTGATAAAAGGTTTTTCAACATACAATATTCAGGGGATCGTTGCCTGGACATATTATTTCGGAAGCTACAAAGCCTGCGGCTTTTCTCCTGCAAATCCCTTCTCGCTGCTTCAAAGAGAGGCACGATGGCTCAGTAACTCTGCGGTGACAACATTTTACCACTGCGGGCTTGGGAGTTCTCCTGCTTTGACAGGCCCCTGGGGATATATCTGGGGCAGACTTAAAGGGAATCCGGAACTTGATGTCAAAAAAGAACTTGCTGATTACTGTCTGTTTGCTTTCGGTTCTCAGGCAGCTCCCCATTTTTATAAGTTTTTCACTCTGATGGATCAGCAGATGGAAAAATTCCCTCTTGCCCCTTTGAAGATCGAAGGAGGATATGATCCAGCCAAAGGGGATGATTTTTCCGGCCCTCAGCCCCAGTATGCCATTGAATTGTGGAATCAACGTTATCCGGAAAAGGTTATGAGTGAACTGGACAAGCATTTCTTTGCCGGAGTCCGGGCTGCCGGAAAGGGCAATTATATGGTGGAAAATCTTAAAACTGAGTATCAGTATATGCGTCTCAGTGCCGCCGTATGCCACGCTGTAAATGCGATGGAAAAATCCAATAGTTTTGCCAACAGATGCAAACTTGCCGACCGTATTGAAGCCCGGGAAAAGTTCCTCGCCTCATTGCCCCGGCGTAAAAGAGAGCCGTTGCGTCTTGAAGGACAGGCCTTTTACGGGCACAATATCGAGCTTTTGAAAAGCGGCGGTTTAATGTATGGGGTATTCCGGGGGGCATTTCACAGTGATCCGGCACTCCTCAGAATGAAAGTAAAAAATATTGAGCTTGTTCAGGTAAAAGATTTCAATGATCCTCTTTGGGGCAAGATCCCTGAACAAACTCTGCTGCCGGTGAAAAAGGGGTCTCCTGCAATCAAAAGTTCTTTCAAAGCAGCTTTTACAAGCAAAGCACTGCTTTTCAAATTCGCAGTGCCCGTGACAGAACAGCCTGCTGAAACAAAGCTCCGCAGAGATGATGCGAAACTGTGGCGCAATGCCCTCTGGGAACTCTTTTTTACGACCATCCGGGATATCCGGCAGTTCAGTTTCAGTGCTGTTCCCGGTTCCTGTTACGACAGTATCATCTACCCCAAGAAATATAAACGCAAACACAATTCCAGCTGGAATCCCGTATGGCAGCACAAGGACAGGATCGTCAACGGTGTGTGGTATTCAGAAGTGACCGTGCCTTTTGCCGCCGTGGGCGGTGTGCCCAAGCCCGGTGAATTGCGGCAGATGCAAGTCGGATTTTCCACTCCGGGGGCCAAGCATATTTATGCCTGGAATATTTCTCTTACCGGAGCGTTTGGCGATATTACAGGTTTTGGCGGGATCCGTTTTGGGAAACGGGAAAATGTCCGGGAAAAAACAGTGAAACTTGATACCGGCTTCATTCCCCTTGCCAACAGTAAAGGGCATTTTAAGAACTGGGTGGCCAATCCGGGCAATCTGCCTATGAGCAAGGAAAAAAATGCTCTGAAACTTGAGGCTGATGTCAAAAATTATCTGGGGCTTTATACCCGGCATTATTTCCCCCTTGAAGCTGATGAAACAGCTGAGATCACTCTGAAAGTCCGGGGACGGGGCAGAGCTTATCTTGCTTTGGGATTTTTTGACAATGCCGGAAACTGGATCGTCAATAAAAGTTCAAAAATCTTCCCCCTGACGACAAAAGAGGGCGTTTATACCTTTCGTTTCCGTACTGATGAATATGTCGCCAAAGGGGCTGCTCAGTTCCAGATCGTTGTGTTTCTGCAGAAACCCGGCGGTACATTGCTTCTTGATGATATGATACTCAAGATCAAACGCTGAAAAGATCCCCCAAAAGGAGTGAATTTATTTTTTTCTGCGGTGGATCTCTGCGCTCAGGAGTTTGTAGATTTCAGCCGTTTGGGGCATTTCTTCAAGGAGGGACAGATGTTTGTTCATCACATTTTCGTCCCAGCGTACAGCGGGGCCGGTTTGGGCTTCGGCGGGGGAGAGTGTGTGAAGTTTTGCACAGCTTTCATCAATGAGGGGCAGCAGCAGCCTGGGGTCAAGACCTTCATTCTCTGCAAGTTCCCAGGCAATGCGGAAACAGAGGGTTGAAAAATTATTGGCAAAGACGGCCGCCAGATGAAGTTTGCCCCGGACAGAGGAATCGGCAACAGTTACATTGTCCGAAATTTTTTGTGCAAGGTGGCGGATCTTTTCAAGATTTTCAGGAGTGTCTGCTTCAATGAGAAAAGGCACTGTAAAACTGCCGGGGGCTCTTGAAGCTGTAATGCTCTGCAAGGGATAGAGCACCCCGCAATGCGACGTATAAGGCTGCAGATCCGATAAAGAAAGTGTCCCCGCTGTGTGAAGCACCAGATGATTCTTGAAAACAGCTTTACTCCAAACTTCCGCTGCCGCAGAATCTTTAACGGCACTTATAATAATATTTTCCGGAGCCCCGAAAAATGTTAAATCATTGCTCCATAAAGAATTGGTTTCTGCGGCAAGAGTTTTGCCCTTTTCGCTGTTTCTGGAAATGATCCGCTCAATTCTGACGCCCTGGCTGTGAAAACTCCGGGCCAGAAAAGCAGCCACATTTCCGCTGCCTATGATCGCAACTGATAATTCTTTCATTATATATCACCTCAAACTGAGAGAATATAACTCCGCAAAAGGAATATTTCAACAAAAATTTGCAGAAAAAATATTTTTTTCTCTGTTTTATAATGGATATTTCTACTTTGGGCAGTTATATTATAGACAGATATAGTGTTATTTACCATTTTTAATGAAAGGAATCATCAATAATGAACAGTGCCATTATTGCCAATTGCCGTTTGGTCTCTCCCGGAGTGGATCTTGAAGGAGCTTATATTCTCATCGAAAATGGCAAAGTCGCTTATGTTTCTGCCTCTCCGATTGCTAAAGAGGGCGTTGCAGTGATCGACGGAGCCGGTTTGACTGCTATGCCCGGTTTTGTGGATGTGCATTGCCACGGCCGCAACAACTTTGACTTCTGCGACGGCTCTGAAGAGGGCGTGGAAGTTATGGCCAAAAATAAACTTGCTGAAGGTGTTACTACGCTGCTGCCCACAACACTGACTCTCCCCGAGGAAGAACTGGCCGCCGCTTTGAAATCCATTGCTTCCTACAAGCAGAACTACTGCAAGATCCCCGGTGTTCATCTGGAAGGTCCCTTCATCAACCCCAAATGTACCGGTGCCCAGAATCCCGCCTATGTCCGTAAGCCTGACATTGAAGAAGTCAAACGCCTCAATGCGATTTTCCCTGTAAAAAAGATCACCTTTGCCGTTGAAGAAGAAGGCGGTGCTGAACTTGTGGGTGAATTGCTGAGTATGGGAATCACTCCTTCCTGTACCCACAGTGCTGCCAAATATCCTGAATTTATGGCCGCTTACAACAACGGTCTGCGGAACTTGTCTCACTTCTGCAATCAGATGTCTCCGCTTCACCACCGGGATATCGGTCTGGTGGGAGCCGGACTGCTTCATTCCGATGTTTACGCTGAATTGATTTGCGACAAACTGCACATCAGTCCTGCGATGATCCAGCTGGTCTTTAAGGTCAAGGGCTCGGAACACGTTGTCCTTATCACTGATGCTATGCGTGCCGCCGGTATGCCTGACGGTGAATACAGCCTGGGCGGCCTGCCTGTGATCGTTTCAGAAGGTGCCGCCCGGTTGAAAGAGGGCGGTGCTCTCGCCGGAAGTACTTTGCAGCTGGCTGTAGCGGTCAAGAATATCAGCGAAGTTACCGGATTGCCCCTCAAAGAACTGGTCAAATCCAGCTCACTTTCTGCCGCTGCTGCCCTCGGACTTCAGGGCATCGGCAAAGTCGAACCCGGATACGCCGCTGACATTGTGCTCCTTGACAAGGATTTCAACTGCAAGGTCACTATGGTGGACGGCGAGATCCGCTACGACGCCCGGTAAGCATAATTTCCAAAAAATAACGTTCTATTCCTGATATCGGGAACAGAGCCAAAAATAAAAGAGGCTGCTGCAAAAACTCAAACAGTTTTTTGCAGCAGTCTCTTTTTTGCGGGCAAAAAAGAAGAATTATTTGAATTTGTTATAAAGGTTCAATGCATTTTCTGCCATAAAACAACTTGCATTTTTTCCCCAGGAGTGAGTTCTGCCCACCCGGCGGAAAAATTCTTCCATAAAGGTGGCCGTATCGACCATATTCTTCCAGTAAGGGCGGGCTCCGTAAAGACCGTCAACACCGAACATCAAACGCTGATAAAAGGGCGTTCCCTGGCAATCCGCGTCGTCAAGGTGGCGGATGAGCCATTCATAATCCACCAGACCGCAGACGGAACAGCTGACATTGGGATAATAATAGAGGGACTCCCACAACTCGTTGATCCACGGTACTCCCTGATGTCCCTGAATAAGGATCAAATTGGGGAAACGGTCGGAAATGGTATCAAGCATTGAGGGTTTCATACAGCAGGGGCCCGGAGCTCCGGAAACTGCTTCATTGCGCCAGAAGCCTTTGGCAATGATTCCGATGTGAAAAAGAATCGGCATCCCTAATTCAGCGGCTTTTTCATAAACAGGAAAGTAGGATTCATCGTCATAGGCCTTGGGCGGAGTAATGGCTTTGAGGCCGGTGAAACCCTTTTCTTTGAGCCGTTCCACTTCGTCGGGGCCTTTGCGGAAGTCAATAAAGCCAAAAGGTACATACATCCCGGGATAACGTTTGGCACACAAGAGCACTTCATCTTCTTCTGCAAAAGGAATATTCTCAGAGACAATAGGGCAGTGCATAATCCAAGCCTGCTTGAGAATACCGGATTCTGCAATTTCATCCATAAGCTGCCAATCCACATTGCGGACCATATGAGCGTGAGTGTCAATAAAAGGCTGCATACAAAAATCCTTTCAAATAAAAAAAAACTCCGGGAGAAATGCCCGGAGTTTGAGAAGAATACATCTTACTTTGCACCATACTGTTCGTAATAAGCATTGATCGCTGCCATAAGAGTGTCGTCAATAATGACTTTGCCCTTGTAAGGACGGTTGTAGAGGTGTTCAATGACCTCTTTCATCGTGACGATGGCGGTAGTTTTGAGACCGTATTTTTCTGAAATTTCGCAGAGGGCACTCTTTTCACCCTGACCCCGTTCCATACGGTCAACGCTGACCACCAGACCGAGGACGTTCACATTGCCCTGAGCCTGCAGGATAGGCAGGGTTTCTCCGATGCTGGTTCCGGCTGTGGTCACATCTTCAATAATGACCACTTTGTCGCCGTCACCGATGGGGCCGCCCAGCAGGATGCCCTTGTCGCCGTGATCCTTGACCTCTTTGCGGTTGGAGCAGTAACGGATATCGGCATCGTATTTCTGGGAAATAGCAATGGAGGCTGTCACTGAAAGGGGAATGCCTTTATAAGCAGGTCCGAAAAGGACATCGAAATCCAAACCGAAAGTTTCTTTGATCGCCTGAGCGTAATATTCACCCAGTTTGCGAAGCTGTGAACCGGTACGGTAGAAACCGGTATTCACAAAAAAGGGCGTCTTACGGCCGCTTTTGGTTACAAAATCACCGAACTTCAAGACCTGACAGTCGATCATAAATTCAATAAAATCCTTCTTGTACTGTTCCATACAAAAAAACTCCTTTCTCATCTGAAATGCAGCTTTATGCCGCAAGAAACAAAACACTCATAAAAAATATCACCGGGAAGAGGGATTGTCAAGAGCATTTTTCCGCTTTTGAGTAAAATAAATCCACCTTTATTGCAAATCTCGCAGCAGCGGATCACATTCTTTGTGATAATAGCTTTGGTCGAACTCTCTGAGGATATCACAGGTCTTGGTCAGGATCCCTGAAAGATCTGTGCTTTGCTGTTGAACTCCGGCAAGATATTTCAAGCAATCTCCGGCGGTGAAAGAGTCCGTGGGAAATCCGGGAGCATAAACAGAAGTGTCGCTGTCGGCGATCTTGTTGATGACCCGGCAGTTGAGCAGTGCATTGATGTGATTGTTCAACGTCACTTCAGGAAGAATCATCTTTTTGGAAATATCATTGACCGAAAGAGCTCCCTCACCCTTGGCAAAATTACTGTAAATCAGTGCCGCACAGGCCAGCTGGGTCGCATAACACATACGGGCCGTTTCAGTAGTGTTGCCGCTGCCGTCAAAGATCCCGGAATCTATATTCTGGCTGACAAAGCTGATTTCCGCTCCGAAAAGGGCGATTTGCCAGGACCACTGAAGCCATACCAGAAACAAGGGCAGCACAGCAAATGTTCCGTAAATATGGTTGTATTTGAAAATATTGCTCTGAAGGAAAATAAATCCGTCCTGAAGAAGTTGAAAAAGAATACCGCCGATGATACCCGCCAGAAGTGAACTGGAAAAACGCACCCTGGTGTTGGGGGCAAATTTATAGATCACTGTGAATACGGCAATCGAGATCAGCAAAGGTGAAAGATCCGCAGCAAAAGAAAGAATTGTGGGCAGAGTCGAACTCAAATCAGGGACGGCTCCAGCAGCTTTGTTAAGGAAAGTCCGCAAAGCCACACCCGAAGCCCCCACGATCACAAGGCCCAGGGGCGTCAGCAGGATCAACGCAAGATAATCACTGAACCTGCGGAAAATGTTTTTACGCCCGGGAAGGCCCCAGACATCGTTAAAGGCACGTTCAATATTGCCGGCAAGCCAGAGTACGGTCCAGATCAATGCCACCACACCGACACCGGCCACCACGCCGCCCTGAGCCTGCTTCAAAGTGGTATCGGCAAATTTGCATACCCAGTCGAGGATCTCCTGATGCTGGCTCAACTGGCGGCTCAGTTCGGAACGCAGACGCAGATCCAGATCAAAACCCTTGGCGATGCCGAACAGCAAAGCCGCCATCGGAACAATGGCGAAAACAGTATAGTAGGTCAAAGCCACTGCCCGCTGACTGTGATTGTCGGCAGAATAACGTTTGGCACTGAACCACAGGACGCGGCAGAAACGGTTGAGAAATTGCACTTTCATTATTTATTCCTCTGTTGACGTTGATAGTGTTTTCTTATATTATATCATCAAAGAAGCATAAAGTCAAGAGAGTTTGTAAAAAACAAAAGGGATATTCTTGAGGAAAATTTGCCGCCCGAGCTGCCGCCGAAGGGGGGGAGTACGGGAAAATAATATTTTTCTCTGTGAAAAGACTTGAAAAAAATATAGCTGCAGTTTATATTAAGTAAACAAGCAACTAAACATTTTTGTAAAATCAGGGAAAATGAAAGTGTTTGAGGTCGGAAAATTTGACAAACAGTTCTTTTTCTGCTATATTACGCAGAGACATATCAGGAGTGAATTTTTCAAATGAAATATCTTGAATTAACGGTGGGGGCAGCCCTCGTGTACAATTTTGTGCTGACCCGTTTTCTCGGGATCTGCCCGTTTCTCGGTGTTTCCCGGCAGCTGAGTACTGCACTGGGAATGTCCGGAGCAGTTGTTTTTGTTATGACTGTGGCTTCTTTCTGTACCTCCTGTATCTACAATCATTTGTTGAAATTCACTCTTGGAACTGAAAGTATTGATCTGACTTTTTTGCAGGTTCTGGTCTTTATTCTTGTTATCGCCGCTCTGGTCCAGGCCATTGAGATCGTTATGCAAAAGGCGACTCCCGGGCTTTATCAGGCTTTGGGGATCTATCTGCCTCTTATAACCACCAATTGTGCTGTCCTCGGGGCCGCAACGTTGAACTTCAACGCCAACCGGTGCATCCTTGACGCCACCATATTCGGGTGTTTTTCCGGAGTAGGATTTGCTATTGCTCTTTTGCTTTTTGCAAGTTTGCGGGAAAAACTGGAGCTTGCTTCACCCCCAAAAGCATTTCAGGGGATCCCCATCGGGCTGATTACGGCGGGGATTCTTGCTATGGCCTTTGTGGGATTTTCCGGATTGTGCTGAAAATATGACCGGAGTTGAGTGATTTATGGATATGAATGTCGTTGCCGGAGCAATGCTCCTGATGGGGGGTACCGGAGTTGTACTGGGCATTGTTATTGCTTTGTTTGCCCGCTTTTTCAAAACACCTTCTGATGCACGGGCCGATCTTGTCCTTGAACTGCTGCCCGGAGCCAACTGCGGCGGCTGCGGAAAGGCCGGATGTGCCGATTTTGCAAGATCTGTTGTTTCCGGAGAAAATCCCCCCTCCCGCTGTCCTGTATCAAGCGTGGAGCAGGTCAATGCCATTGCAATGGCTCTGGGGATCTCTGCCGGAACACAGGGGCGTAAAAGAGCAGTTGTCCGTTGCGGTGGAGATACGCTGCAAATTGCAAAAACGGTGAATTACAACGGCGTTGCCGATTGTGTGACGGCTTCTCTGGTGACGGGGGGGCCGAAAGGATGCCGCTACGGCTGTCTGGGGCTTGGCTCCTGTGTCAATGTCTGTCCCTTTGGGGCGATTGAAATCGTCAATAATCTCGCCCTCGTCCACCGGGAGCTTTGTGTGGGATGCGGGAAATGTGTCGATGTGTGTCCCAGAGGTGTCATTTCTCTTGTCAATGCAGAGTCGGAAGTCCACGTTTACTGCAACTCACCTGAAAAAGCTCCCGAAAAACGGAAAGTCTGCAAGGTCGGCTGTATCGGATGCCGGAAATGTGCCAGATATGCTCCTGATAAATTTACCGTTGAGGGTTTTCTTGCTTCTGTCAATTATGAGGCCGAAGTCCTGCCCTGTCAAAAAGATCTCGACGATATCAAATGTCCCACAGGAGCTTTGTTGAGTGCCGAAGAGCATCATCGCATCGAGAAATATGATCCGGCGTGGGAGAAATCTGAAAAATGAGTAGACTCAAAAGTTTTAAGGGAGGAATACATCCCGAATATGACGGTAAAGCTCTTACTTGTGAAAGAGCTTCAGTTGATACGCCTCTGCTTGAAAAATATTATGTCCTTTTAGCTGAAAATGCCGGACGCCCCCCCTTGCCCTGTGTCGCTAAAGGGGACAAGGTGAAAAAGTATCAGCTTATTGCTGAACACGACGGCTTTGTTTCTGCCGATCTGCACGCTCCCACCAGCGGCGAAGTCAGCGGTATCGTCAAAGTTCCCGGTCCTTTCGGAATTCCTGCGGATGCCATTGAAATTGCCGCTGACGGATATGACCACGGTGATGCTCCTTTTGAGGCTTTGGAAAATTGGCAGTCCGAAGAAAATGCCCTCCTTATGGAACGGATCAGAGCCGCCGGTATCGTCGGTATGGGCGGTGCCGCTTTCCCCTCTCACGTTAAACTTACTGTGCCGCCCGGAAAAAAGGTGGATACCCTCATTATCAACGGTGCCGAATGTGAACCTTTTTTGACGGCTGACCACAGAATGATGGTGGAATATCCTCAAAAAGTAGTCACCGGGGCGGCGATTATGGGGAAGATCCTCAATGTTTCCAATATCATTATCGGCGTTGAAGAAAACAAACTCGATGCTGCTGCTGCCCTGAGTCAACAGGGCTCTGTACTGAATGTCAGAGTTGAAACGCTCCAGGTGCGTTATCCGCAAGGATCTGAAAAACAGTTGATCTATGCTTTGACGGGACGGGTCGTTCCGGCAGGCGGATTGCCTGCTGATGCCGGTTGTGTCGTTCAAAATGCTGCTTCCGCGGCAGCTGTTTATGATGCCGTCCTTTTGGGGATCCCCCTTGTGGAACGTATCGTGACCGTTACCGGTGAAGTCGTGAAAAATCCCGGCAATTTCAAGATGAAGATCGGTACCCCCCTTATGGAAGGGATCAAATGGGCAGGCGGTGTGACCGAAGAACCGGGAAAATTGATCCTCGGCGGGCCGATGATGGGATTGGCTCAGCACTCTTTTGATGTGCCTGTCACCAAGAATACTTCAGGAATATTGCTGCTTTCAGTCGGTCAGGCATTGAATTTTGCGGATTCTCCCTGTATCCGCTGCGGCCGGTGCGTCGAAGCGTGTCCGATGAAACTTGAGCCTTGCTTGTTGTGCAGCTTTGTTGAAGGAGGACGCTTTGATCTGGCCCGGAAAAGTCACGTAATGGACTGCCTCGAATGCGGTGCGTGTGCCTATGTGTGTCCTTCCCACCGTCCGTTGGTGCAGCATTTCCGCCGTGCAAAAGCAGAAATCCGTAAAAAGAAGTAAGGTGTCACTTCAATGAATGATATGCAAACAAAAATCAATTCTGATGATGTAAAACTCCCCACCGGGGAAAAACTGGTCGTCAGCAGTTCCCCGCACGTGAGAGCTTCTGACAGTGTCCGCAGGATAATGCTCAAAGTTCTGCTGGCATTGATCCCGACTGTTGCCGCCGGAGTCTGGCTTTTCGGATTCCGGGCCTTGGCGGTTATTGCTGTTACGGTCGCGGGATGCGTGGCGGCTGAAGCTCTGTGGTGTTGGGGCACCGGGAAAAAAATCACGCCTGTGATCGGAGACTGCAGTGCTGTTGTGACAGGGGTGATCCTTGCTTTGAATCTGCCTGCAGCGATTCCTTTGTATGTGCCTGTCATCGGAGCATTTCTTGCGATCTGGCTCGGGAAACAGGTCTTTGGCGGCCTCGGATATAATCCTTTCAATCCTGCTGTGACCGCCCGGGTGGCACTGCTTATTGCATTGCCGGCGGCGATGACTTTGTGGACTCCGCCCCGGGGAATGGACAAAAGTTATCCGAACAGTACCGTTTTTTTCGGAGCAACAGGAATGGAAAAGGTCAACAGCGGTCAGCTTGATGCAGTGACTTGTGCCACGCCCCTCGGACTTATGACGGATACCGGCAAGATCACCGATACCGGAAATGACAGAAAAAAGATCGCCGCCGCCAAAAGAAATTTTGACCACGTCAATACGCCGGAACTGCTGAAAAAGTACTTCTGGGGTGTCCGTCCGGGATGTATCGGTGAAACTTGTGTCCCGGCATTGTTGCTGGGAGGGCTATTGCTGTTTTTTTTCAAATTGATCAACTGGCGTGTGCCTGTGTGTTTCGCCGGAAGTCTGGCTTTAACAGCAGGGATAGTCAATTACTTTTTTCCCGGAGTAACACCGCCTGCACTCTTTCACTTGGTGACTGGGGGCGTGCTCCTCGGAGCTGTTTTTATGGCGACGGATATGGTTACGTCGCCTGTGACCAACTGGGGATGTGTGCTTTTCGGGTGTGGGTGCGGCCTTATTACTGCTGTGATCCGTATCTGGGGAAATTATCCGGAAGGAGTCAGCTTTGCCATTCTCATTATGAATGCTCTGGTTCCTCTTATTGACCGTTTCTGTACCTGCCGTCCCTTTGGCTGCAGCAAAGCAGAAGGAGCCGGACGATGAAATTGAGAGACAACGAAAATGTTTTTGTGCTGGGGGGATTTCTGGGCATAACGGCTCTTATTTCAGGCTTGGTGCTGGCTCTTGTGTTTCAGATCACGCGTAAACCTGTCGAAGCAATGGAACTTAAAAAAGTATATGATTCTTTGCAAATGCTCAATTTACCTCAATTTGACAATAATCCTCAGGCAGAGGAGCGGCGTTTCCTTTCGCCGGCAGGATTCCAGGTAACGGTGCTGCCGGTCAGAAAAAAGGGCAGCATTGCGGCATTTGCAGTCAAATGTGTTTCCCCCAACGGTTACGCCGGAGATGTGGAAATAACTGCAGGATTCACCCGTGCAGGCAAGATCACTGCCGTCCTCGTGACCCGGCACCGGGAAACTCCCGGACTGGGAAGCAATGTGTGTGAAAGAAAATTCACAAAGACCATATTCAACATTTTCAAACCCCTTCCTCCCGGCTTGCCGCCCAACAGGATCCTTGACCGGTTCAATGGGATGAGTGTGCCCGCGGCAGAGCGTTGGAAGGTGAAACGCGACGGCGGAGAATTTGATTTTATTACAGGAGCCACCATTACGTCAAGGGCCGTCCTTGAAGCTGTGGAACAGGCGGGAAAAACCCTCGCTCTCCGGAAAAATGAATTCATAAAAGGAGAACGCCGATGAAAGTGCTTATCGCCGATATGTTCAAAGGCATCTGGAAAGAAAACCCGGTGCTTGTGCTCCTGTTGGGCACTTGTCCCACTCTGGCGACCACCAGTTCCGCCGCTAACGGCTTGGCTATGGGAATGGCGACCACTTGTGTCCTCTGCGGCAGTAATGTTGTTATCTCGTGTATAGCTTCCATTGTCCCCAAAAAAATCAGGATCCCTGTTTACATCGTGGTCATTGCCACATTTGTCAGTGTGGTCGATATGCTGATGAAAGCCTATGCTCCACCTGCCATATATACTTCCCTCGGGATCTTTATCCCCCTTATTGTGGTGAACTGTATCGTGCTGGGCAGAGCAGAAGCCTTTGCCGCCAAAAACGGTCCTTTGCGTTCGGCATTTGACGGGATCGGTATGGGACTCGGGTTTGCTCTGACTTTGACTCTGGTGGGGGCGTTGCGGGAATTTTTCAGCAGCGGTTCGATTTTTGAAGTCAAGATCATTACTTGCTGGACAACGGATTTTCTGTTGGTGTCGGCGGCTCCGGGAGCCTTTTTTATACTGGGGATCATTCTGGCTGTAAAGAATTACTTTGCCAGACGGGCTGCCGTAAAGGCGGGCAAACTCTATATACCCCCCGCCGGATTGGATTGCCGCCGCTGTCAGATATGCAAGCTGGAAAAAGAAGAATAAAACTTTTTTGAGTTTTGATAAAGTTGATCAAATAAGGAGAAAAAATGGGTGTTTTTACAATTATCGGTGCCGGTATGATGGGCTCGGCAATGAGTTATCCCCTCAGAGATAACGGACACGAAGTTCATATCGTCGGTACGCCCCTTGACCGGGCAATAGTTGACCGGCTCAAGGTCGACAGCTTTCACGCCAATATGAAAAGAACTTTGCCCGCAGGTATCTTTTATCATCAGATCGAAGAATTGGAATCTGTTATTGCTCAAACGGACTTTTTTGTTGGCGGAGTCAGCAGTTTCGGTGTGGAATGGTTCGCTGATTATGTGATCCCCCGTCTGCCTGAAAAGGCGGTCGTTCTTTCCATTACCAAAGGTTTGCGTGAAACTGAAGAAGGGATCCCTGAAACTTTCCCCGAATACCTGAGCCGCCGGGACACGGACAAAAATATCTCTTTCAACGCTGTGGGCGGTCCGTGCACCAGTTATGAGCTTGCCGACAGACGCCATACCTGTGTTACCTTTTGCGGCAGCGATTACAACACCTTGTGCACCTTGCGTGAAGCCTTTGCTGTGGAATATTATCACATCAGCTGCTCCACCGATATCCGGGGCGTTGAAACTGCCGTGGCTATGAAAAATGTGTACGCCGCTGCCGTTTCCACTGCTATCGGAGCCAATGAGCTGATCGTCGGTATGGGCGGACAGGAAAAGTACAACCCTCAGGCGGGACTTTTTGGCGAAAGTGTCCGTGAAATCGGACGGCTGCTCAAGATTATGGGGGGAGATCCTGATGCCATTATGCTGGCGGCAGGAGATCTTTATGTGACCGTTTTCGGCGGTCGTACCCGTAAATTGGGCGTGCTGCTGGGCAGAGGAAAATCCTATGCTCAGGCCAAAGAGCTCCTGGCCGGAGTCACCCTCGAATCTGTTGCCATTGCTCAGGCTATGTCCAACAGTCTGCGTAAACTTGCCGCAGCAGGAACGGTGGATTTGAAAGATTTTCCGTTGCTTCTGGCTCTGGATGCTACCATTCATCACGGTGCCGAACTTGATATCCCCTGGGAGAAGTTTATTCTTGACCGTCCGTGATACAGAAAAATACCGCCGCCGCAATCCGGCACAGACTCTTCCGGGATTGGAAAAATTCCGGATCGGGGTTGTTATTCCCTGTTACAACGAAAATGCCGCTTTAGGAGAAACCTTATCTTCTCTGAAAGAGGCTCTCTCTGAAGCCGAAGAAGCTGCAGCGGTTTTGGTGGTGGTCAACTATCCGGAGGGGGCAGATGATACACAATCTCTGCTTTTGTGCAAACTTTTGGAGGAAAAGGCCTTTGATTATCCTTTCCTCTTTTTTCTTTACGCCCCCGGATTGAAGGGGGGCGTGGGGGAGGCACGCAAGATCGGGATGGATGCCTTTTTACAGAGCCGTCCGGCTGAAAACGCTCCCGGAACTCTTATTTGTTCTATGGATGGGGACACATTGGTCGATAAAAGTTATTTCAAAGAGATAATCGCCCATTTCAAAAGCACTGCCGCCGGCGGTGTTTCTATCAGTTTGCACCACAGAACAGCCGGTAATGAGGAACAGGAACGGGCCATACGGCGTTATGAAGCCTATCTCGACCGCTATGCCGCTCAGCTCAAAAGGTGCGGTTCTCCTTATGCGTTTCATACAGTGGGATCTGCTTTTGCTGTGACCGGTGAAGCCTATATGAAGTGCGGCGGTATGAAAGTACGCAAAGCAGGGGAGGATTTCTATTTTCTTCAGGAAGTTGCCAAAACCTCCGGAGTTTCCACTCTTGATAAAGTTCTGGTTTTCCCATCTCCCAGAATTTCAGACAGAACTCCTTTCGGTACCGGACAGGCGGTGAAAGATATTATGGCAGGGAAGGTGCTTGCTGAAGTATCTGACAGAGCCTTTGACCGCTTGAAAGGAGTGCTTGAAACTGTTTCTCTTGAAACACTTGATTCCGACACGCCTTTGCTGCCGGAACGGGAATTTTTTGAAGCTGAACGCTTTTTCAAAGTGTGGAGCTCCATCAGACGCAATACCCCCCGGAACAAATTGTGCAATGCGTTCCACACTTGGTTTGACGGACTGAAAACTTTACGATTTCTCCATTGGTGCGATACTTGAAAAAATCCTTACTGTGTGATATTTTATACAACAGGGAGGATTTTTGATGGAACAGGCATCATTTAATGCTATTCAATCTGCATTGCAGGCTGTTGCCGATTTGAAACTGGTGTCCCCTTTGTGCAGCGGTTCTTTTGACGGACGGCGTACCGGGAGAAACGCCGGAGGGGCAATGGAGTTTGCCGACTATCGCTCTTACCGTGCCGGAGATCACCTGCGGCGTATCGATTGGCGTGTCTATGCCAAAAGTGAACAGCTTATGGTGCGTAATTATGCTCAGGAAACTGATCCCCGGTGTGATATCATTATAGACTGTTCCGCTTCAATGGCTTTTTATGACAAAAGTGCCGCCGCCGCCGGGATGGCAGCTTTTCTTGCTCAATGTGCCCTTAATGCCGGATTTTCGCTTCAGGTATGGGCCTTGTGCGACGGAATATTCAAGATGAATGACGCTTCTTGTCCCCGGAATTGGGAACTGCCTTTTTCTGAAGGGAAAGAAAATCCGCCTGAAATACTGCAAGCAACACCCCCGGGATTTTACCGCAGCGGAATGAGGATTTTTTTGAGCGATCTTTTTTTCGGCTCTCCGCCACGGGAATTGATGTGTTCTCTGGGAAATAACAGTGTTATTATTCAACTTTTGGGGGCAGAGGAACTTGATCCGGCTGTAACAGGAACTTTGACCATTGAAAATCCGGAAAACGGTTCCTGCCGGTCTGTTTTTGGTAATGAGGATGTGATCCGGCGTTATAAAGAAAGACTGAGCAACTTTCAACGTGAATGGGCGGAATATGTGAGGAACTGCGGCAGCAGGATCTTTTTTATCAATGCCTCAGAGCTGCTGGCTGATTGGGATATGACTGAATTCTGCCGGCAAGGAGTGCTGCAATGATCTGGGGATGGGAAAACTGCTGGTACTTTTTACTTGCCCCGGCTTTGCCGGTGCTGCTTTGGCTTTACTGGTTCCATTACCGGGGGAAACGGTTTTACACGGCGGCGGATTTCCTTTGGGATGAAGGCGTGAAAGAAAGCCGCACTTCAAGGCGGATCTCGGTGCAAAAACTGCCTTTGAGCTTCTTTCTTGAAGCAGCTGCCATAGTACTTTTGATTTGCGGTGCGGCTGGATTCTTTACTTCATCTGAAGAAAAATTCCCTCCGGCAGTGGTTGTGTTGAACAATGCTTATTCTATGAAAGAAAAAGCATTGGAACAAGGTGCAATGAAGGTAAAAAAATATTTGAGCCGTTTCCCTCACCGCCGGGTGATCTGGCTCAGGTGCGGCAGAGATGTGGAACTCCTGAGCCGTTCTGATCGGAACTTTGACTTTGAGAAACAATGGAATGCTGATGATAGTGTCTTTGATGCCGGGAAAGCCGTCGCTTATGCCGGAAAGAATTTTCCCGGAAGCGAAGTCGTCATCGTGAGTGACAGGATCCCGGAAAACTGTTCGCCGGGATCTGTGACACTGCTTGTTGCGGGAACTCCCGGGGATAATCTGGCCATTACCAACGCCCGTATCAAAGGGGGACGGATCCTGCTTGAGATACAAAGTTTTGCCCTCAGAACAATGCAAGCTCAGCTTAAAATCAACGGCCGTACTCTGGAATCCTTTATGATCGGCAAAGATGAACGCAAGATTTTTAATTTCCGTGGGGACGTTCCTCAAAAAAAGCTGAAGTTCACCCTCGTTTCACCCGGAGATCCTCTTGAATATGATAACGAAGTCCTGCTGCTCAAAGAAACGGCACTGCCTGTGACATACCGTTTGGAAAAGGGATTGAGTCCTGTTGAAGCAAGAGCGGTCAAAGAGGTTTTACAAGGGAATCCCGACTTTCAGATGGCGGCGGAAAATCCTGAACTGCTGATAGCTCCTTATTCAAAGGCGGCAAGGCATAATAAGGGACACAAACTTTTCTTTCACCGGGGGAAAGCCCCCCGCTTTGCTTCACAGGCTCCCTTTTTGAAAGAAGGTGAAAAAATCCTCGAAGGTCTGGAAGGGGCTTCTCTTAAGTGGGCCTTATATCCGGAAGTGAAAATGGCAGGGAAAAATGTGATCGTTTCTGACGGAATTTCTTTGCTTTCTGTGGAAAAACGGGGATTTTCAGAATATATGTTCCACCTTAATCTGGCAATGGAATATGCCAATATCCACCATTTGCCTTTCTGGCCGGGGTTTTTCTGCAACCTGGCGGAAATTTGCCGCTTGAACCGCCGCGGCCCCCGGGTGAGCAATATCCGCTCAGGAGAAGTTCTTGTCTGCAACACAGCCCCCGGTGTCAGAAAGGTTTTATGGGAAGGAGCCGGACTCAATGGAACTCTTCCTGCCGCAGACGGAAAAACAGTCGTGCAGCTGAAAAAGAAAGGCATTTACACTTTGGATGACGGCCGGGAAAAATTTTATATTTCCGTCAATCCTTCTGTTTCCGGAGTTTCTGATTTAAGGCGGTGTCAAACGCTGGAACGTTATACTGAACTTGCTTCTCTGACCCGGGGCTCTGCTTTGAAAAAATGGAGTCAGCTTTTTATTGCCGTGGTCCTTTTGCTGCTTATGCTCAATTACTGTTGGAACTTCAGGAGCGGAAAATGATTTCTTTTGAAAACCCGGGACTTTTGCTGCTTCTCATACCTTTGCTGTTGCTTGGGTACTTTTGTCACTGCAAACTGCGGAGCGTGGCACTGCTACAAATATTGATCACTCTTGTCCTCGTCTGTTCCCTTGCCGGGATCTCGGTTGAATGGCCCCGGAAAGAAGGGATCCTTTTTATTCTGTGCGACAGAAGTCTTTCTATGCCGGGTGATGCTGAAAAACGGATGGAAGAACAGATAAGAGCCATTTCAAAAAATATGAAAATTTCTCCCGGCATCATCTCTTTTGCCGGTGAAAAGATCCTTGAACAAGCTCCCGGAATGAGCAGTTTTAGAGGCTTTGATTCTCAACTTTCAAACCGGGACATCAGCGATGTGCACGGAGCATTGGAATTGGCCCTTTCTCTGATCCCTCAAGATACACCCGGAAGAATTCTGCTTATTTCTGATGGCCGGTGGAACGGTATTTCTCCTGAAAAAAGTTTTTACACCGCAGCGATGCGGAAAATCAAAGTGGATTTTCTCCCCCTTGAAAGAACACAGATCAACGATTTTTCAATTTCCGGAATTTCTGCTCCAATGAGGACGATCCCCGGCGAAAGCTGTGCTTTGAACTGCCGCATCTATGCTCCCTTTGCCGCCCGGGTCAAGTGCCGCATACGCAAAAATAAAGGGAATTGGATCGAACGGACCGTACAGCTTAAAAGTGGAGAAAACCATATTTTATGGCGTGACCGCAATCTTTTTTCCGGGATCGTTTCTTATGAATTTCAACTCCTTCCGCCCCCTGGGGATACCATTGCCGAAAACAACCGGGCGGAACATCTTTTAGAGATCAAGGGCGAAAATAAGATACTGCTTTTGACCAATTCTCCTTCCGGAAATTTGGAAAAACTGCTCAGGAAAGCCAATTTCAAGGTGGACACTTTTACATTGCCGGCTCCCCGGCTTTCTCCCGGGATGTTAGGGGGATATCAGAGTGTTATACTGGAAAATTTCCCCGCTTCAGCCTTGAGCAGGGAAAACAATGCCCTGATTGCAGAATTGGTCAAAAATGGCCGGATGGGCGTGGTGATGACAGGGGGGAAAAGCTCCTTCGCGGTGGGGGGATGGTACAAAACTCCCATAGGAGAGATATTGCCTGTTTCAATGGAAAAACAAAACCATATCCGCCGCCGCAACTCTGCCGTGATGATGGCTCTTGACCGTTCCGGAAGTATGGCGGCAAATGTTGACGGCGTGACCAAGATGATTATGGCCAATCGGGCGGCAGCAGGCAGTTATGCTGTTCTCGCTCCGGAAGATGAATTCGGTCTGATTGCCGTGGACAGCTCTGTTCATCAGGTGGTCCCCCTGGCAGAAAAGAAAAGTTCTCCCGATCCCACAGGCGATATTCTTGCCATCGAATCTATGGGCGGAGGAATTTTTGTTGACAAAGCCCTCCACGAATGTGTCCGGCAACTGATGAGATCCAAAGCTCCCGTCCGGCATTTGCTTCTTTTTGCTGATGCCGCCGATGCGGAACAGCCGGGGGATTACAAGGAACTTTTAGCCCGCAGTTCCAAAGCCGGGATCACGGTCAGCGTGGTGGGATTGGGGCGGCCCTCTGACAGTGATGCGGAACTTTTGCGTGACATTGCCCGCCGGGGCGGAGGTAAATGTTATTTTGCCGAAGATGCCCTTGAGCTGCCCCGGATTTTTGCCGAAGATACGTTTGTGATGGTCAGAAATTCTTTTCTGAGTGAAAAGGTGACTGGAACTTTTACGCCACTGGTGTCGACGATCCCCGGGGCAGAACGGCTGAAAGGGAAAGTGGAGGCCAATGGGTACAATCTCTGTTTTGCCCGGGAAAAGAGCAGCGTGCTTCTTGCGGCACAGAATGAGGATTCTTCGCCGTTGGCGGTGACCGGTTTTGCCGGAATGGGCCGGACGGCGGCTTTGATGCTTGAGGCAGACGGTGAATTTTCAGGCAAGTTTGCTCAATCGGCAGCAGCTCCGGCGCTTTTGACCGCATTGGTTCGTTACACGGTTATGTCCCGCAACCGGGGGGGAAATGAATATATGGTTTTGCAAAGTGTCAGGGAAGGGGAGTTCAAGTGTGAAATACACCTTGATCCGGAACGGAAGAAAGAGCCTTTCAGGGGAACGCCCCGGCTTTCTGTGCTTATCAGCAGAAAAGGGGGCAAGGTGGAAAAACGTGTGTTGGAGTGCCGTTGGGAAAATCCTGATCTGCTGAGTGTCACTACCCTTATCCCCCCTGGAGCGGTAATCAATTCCGCTCTTGAGATTCAGGGGGAAGCTCCTTTTATATTGGCTCCTGCGGTGCAGAGCATTACCCCGGAATTTGCCCGTGCAGAAGGAAAGGAACTGCTGCATTTCGTCCGTGCCGCCGGGGGACGGATCAAAAGTAATTTTGATGATACAGGCAAGTTTCTGCCCCGGGGAAAGGAACGCAGAAGTTGTGTATCAGAGATGCTTGCTGCGGCAGTGGTGCTGCTTTTGCTTCAGGTTTTCTGCCGCCGCTGCGGTATGGATATAAAGTTTCCAGAAATCCAACTGCCGCGTTTCAAATGGAAGGCAAGAGCTCCCAAAGTTCCACGCATCAGGAAAAAAACGCAGCCTGCCCCTGTTAAGTCTGAGGAAAAAGAGCACTCCCCGCAAGAAGATGCCATAAGTTCAGCATTGAAACGGGCCAAAAGGCAGTAAAAAAAGACCGCAGCAAGTTTTTAGCCTTGTTGCAGTCTTTTGAAAAGTACGATTGAAAAAGAATCAGAGCTTTTTCAATTTCCAGACACCGCCGGGGGCATCTTCAACCAGATAGCCTGCGGCTTTAATGGCATCACGCAAACGGTCGCTTTCGGCCCAGTTTTTATTTTTACGGGCAGCGGAACGTTCTTCGGCCATAGCTACGACTTCAGCGGGGAATTCCTCAGCAACAGGGGCGGCATCCACATCAAGGCAGCCGAAAATACGGTCAAAGTCACGGCAGCAATCGAGGATCTTTGCCGCTCCGGCAGCAGTAAGGACACCGGTGTCTGCCAGACGGTTTCCTTCACGGACCAGAGCAAAGAGAGCTGCTGTTGCTCCGGCGGAGTTCAAGTCGTCGGCAATGGCAGTGCAGAACGCAGCAGAAGCCTGTTCCACGGCAGCAGCAGCTTCACTGCCGTCTCCGGCAGCGGTGATCTCTTTCATACGGGCAAAGAAACTTGAAAATTTACCCAGGGTTTCCCGGGCCTGATCCAGAGCCGAAAGAGAGAAGTTGAGTTTTTTACGGTAATGAGTACCGATCAGGACCCAGCGGACTTCCCGGCCGGTGTATCCCTTGTCCAGCAAATCACGCAGGGTATAAAAGTTCCCCAGAGACTTGGACATCTTGGTGTTGTCCACCATCAAATGTTCGCAATGGAGCCAGTAGTTGACCCATTTTTTACCGGTGACACTTTCGCTTTGGGCGATTTCGTCTTCGTGGTGGGGGAACATATTGTCCACGCCGCCGGTATGCAAATCAAAAGTTTCGCCCAGATATTTCATAGACATAGCACTGCATTCGATGTGCCAGCCGGGACGGCCTTCGCCCCAGGGGCTGGGCCACCAGACATCGCCGTCAGCTTCATCCCGGGCTTTCCACAGAGCAAAGTCAGCCACGGAATCTTTAGCATATTCGTCAGCGTCGATACGGACACCTGCACGCTGATTGTCCCGGTCGATATGGGCAAGTTTGCCGTATTCGGGGAATTTTTCAATAGAAAAATAGATGCTCTTATCTTCGGACTGATAGGCAATGCCTTTGTCCATAAGCACCTGGATCATAGCGATCATTTCTTTGATATGATCGGTTGCTGCGGGATAAACTGCCGCAGGGGAGATATTCAAAGTTTTGATATCTTCAAAAAAAGCCTGTTTGTAGGTGGCTGTGAAATCCCGCAGGGGGACTCCGGCGGCCCGGGAGTTGCGGATGGTTTTATCATCCACGTCGGTGAGGTTCATTACCTGTTTGACTTTGTAACCTGCATAGGAAAGTGTCCGGTGGAGCAAATCTTCAAAGACATAAGCACGGAAATTTCCGATGTGAGCAAAGTTATAAACAGTGGGACCGCAGGTGTAGAGACCGGCTTCCCCTTCTTTCACACTCTTAAAAGTTTCAAGAGCCCGGGTAAGTGTATTGTAAAATTTGAGTTCCATAAGAATACCTTAAAGATAAATTGACTTTTTCAGAACTTTACTTTTGGTTCTTCTGCTCTTCGATGACGCCCCAAAGAGCTCCGAGCACTGCACAGGCAAGATAGATGAGCATACGGCCCCAGTGACATTGGCAGGCACTCCAAATCAAAGGGATCACTGCCGCTGCCGCAAAAAACCATTTGCGTAAGAAAACTTTTTCGCCGATCTTGACCGTAAGCGTTCTGAATTTCCAGAACGCCCAACCCGCAGCGGCATTGAACCAGAAGGGCCAAGTGCCAACCGGATCAATATTTTTGGGGGAGATCCCCCAGAGAATGAGAGCCGGGCCTATCATAAAAATAAGCAGAAAAAGGAGAAAAATCCATTTGTTTGCGGCTTTCAGCTCCAGGGGCCTTACAACAAAGAAAATCAGCAAAAAGGTGATGACGACCCAGAATCCGGCGGGCGTCCGGGTAAAGACACCCACCGATTCAGGAAAAACAAAAATTCCTGTAAATACGGTCCAGAATTTGCCCGGCAGATCGGCATTGACCTGAGGCAGCCACTTGGTGGCCGCTCCGGAGACAAAAAAGGAAAAGAGAAATACCCCGATGTAGAGTGCTGTCAGGATTTGGCTGACAGGCCCCACTTTTATCTCAGGGACTCCGAAATTCTGTTTATCTTCACCGTAATCGATCATCTGAAATGAAACTCTTTTTTTATTCTGATTTTCAACGGAAAATTCTGCCGCCGGAAAAAGTATCAGCGGACTCCCAGAGCACGGAGATTGTTGTAAGAGATCTTGATTGACTCAAAAATATCTCTTCCGGGCCATTCGGTGTCCTGTTCAACGCTGTACCAGCGGACATTGGTTTCCTGACAGGCTTTGATGATGGCGGGCCAGTCAAGGTTGCCTTCGCCCACTTCGCAGATACGGGGTTCGCCTTCCCACATTACCAAGTCCTTGAAGTGGACAACGGGCATACGGCCGTTGACGTTCCAGATCCAGCGGACAGGGCTGCCGCCGCCCCGGGCGACCCAGTGCACGTCGATTTCAGCATAGACTTTGGGGGCTCCGGCAGAAGCGGTCCGCAAGTAAAAAGTTTCAAGCATCGTCTTGTTGTTCTCACGGAACTTTCTGAATTCGCCAGCGTGATTGTGGTATCCGAGACGAATGCCGTGTTTCAGGAGTTCTTCACCGGCTCTCATCATCTTGTCCGCCAGCTCGCAGCACATTGTGTAGCTGTTGAGATAGGGAGGTGTGGGGCAGCCGAGAGCTGTAAAGTCACATTCAAGAGTCTTGAGTTTGTCAATGACAGGTGAAAGATCGTCAGCGGTGAGAGCGGCCTGTCCGTCGTGGGAGGCACAGCAAAAGAGGTTGTGCTTGTCAAGCTGTTTTTTGATGACTTCAGCGGGCAGCTGGACACCGGAAACCTGAACTGCCTGATAACCAATGGCACAGACTTTATCAAGAGTACGGTCAAGATCGCTTTCGGTCTTGCAGAATTCACGCAGATTGTACAGTGTGACGGCGATTTGTGAATCGGGGGCTTTCATAATTTAATATCTCCTGTTAAAAAATAGTTGCAATCAGAATTTGCGGTCACGGGCATTATCGATAGCACCCTGACGGATCATTTCGGTCACGCGGACGACCTCACGGGCTTCCTCAAACTTGATGGGGAACTCTTTGCCGTTGCGGATGGAATCATAAAGTTTACGCCAGATGGTAGTGCGGATATTGTTGCCGTTGGCGGGGGCTACCTGAATATCATCTTCCACCCAATCAGGATTAATGCCGGGGCCGAAGCCTTTGGGATTATCTTTGTGGGGCTGGATCTCAGGCAGGGGAGTTGCGGGGTTCATATATTTGAGTTTCAAACGGGATTCATCAAAACTCACCAGAGAACCGCGGGTGCCGTGGACGACATAAACGGGATCTTTGATGGCGGTACCGCCGGAAATTTCCATATCCACGATACGGCCGTTTTCACCTTCAAAGATGATCTTGATGTGGTCTTCGGCATCAGCTTTGGCGGCAACCAGTTTCAGATTGCTCCAAACGGATTTGACCGGAGATTCCAGAAACTGCAGTGAGTGGTCGATGAGGTGAGGACCCCAGTTGAGAAGCTGGCCGCCGCCGAATTGACGGAAAGTCTGCCAGTCATTGCGCCACTGAAAATTGTTCCGTGCCAGTTTGATCTCGTAGACCCAACCCAGTTTCCCGGAAGCGATAATGCCACGGATATGGGAGAACGCTGCTTCAAAACGGCGGTTGTGACGGATGAAAATAGAACCGGGACGGCTCTTTTCGGCTTCCCAGAGCTGGTCAAATTCAGCAACACTGGGAGTGACCGGTTTTTCGCAGAAAACCTTTTTCCCGGCGTTGAAAGCTGCCAGAGCGTGCTTGACGTGATCAAGTGAACGGGTGGCGATGGTGACCAGTTCCACTTCAGGATCGGCAAAAAGTTCATTCATATCCGTATAATAACGGGCATCGGGATGAAGTTTTTTAGTTTCTTCGATCTGATTCTGATCAATATCGCAACCGGCAACAAACTCAAATTGCTCGCTGTTTGCAGCAATCTCACTGATATGCATTCCTCTGCCGGCTCTGCCAAGCCCCAAGATACCAACCTTTACCTTTTCTGACATTATTTTATCTCCTGTAACTATAGAAAAATGAACTTAAACAAAATATATCATCGTCTGAAGGATTTTTCAAGGAAATATCTTCAGCGATTCAGGATTATATTGTATCTGAAATCCAGTTTGCGTGTTTCTTCCGGTTTAAGCAAGAGAGTCCAGACCAGTTTGTTTTTGGGGTTGAGAGAGCCGAAATGGTTGAGAGCAACTTTTTCCGGTTTGCCGGAAGCAGAGACAAAGAGACCGAAATACTCCATTTCAACAACCACTTTGACCGGGCTCTTGCGGAAATTTTTTAACTCCATACGTCCTTTGATATCAGTGACCCGATACCAGATGCCGTTGATGTATCCCCCCTTGACGGAAGCTGCTTTGTCCTTGGCTGAACGCATAGAGGATTTGCCTGAACCGTAATCCAGACGTTGAAAAATCCCTTTGCCTCTGTCTTTGATGGAACTGGGGGCTTCCTGTTCCACAAAGGTGGCTTTGACGTCGTGGCAGGAGGTGACTTCCCAAGTGGCTTTTTCGCCGGGATTGACCCAGGTCCCTTTGATTTGAGCAAGGACTTTTGTCCCATCGCAAATTTCCACCGGAGCGTTGGGAATGGCCGTTTTGAAAGGATTGACGAAACGCAGACACTCCTTGAGGTTGTCTGTGTAACTGCCGTGATTTTTCCAAACCCGGGTGCCGTTGTCTCCCTGACGGGCGGGGATCTGCCAGCGGACAAGATTTTCATAGTTTCCTGAAGCACTTCCCAAGCTGCGCACCAGAGCTTCACCTTTTTTCAGTGAAAGCAAACCAATGTCAAAGGGAGCCATATTTCCGGTCAGCCCCGGAGCGGCAGGCGTCCATTCTGAATTTGATGCCGGAGCTCCGCCATCAACGTTGAGGTGATAGGCTTTGGCTTTGGCAAAGGTCCTTCTGGGTTCGGGACGGGGAGGAAGATATTTCACAATAGCCATAGGACTGATACGTCCGGCATTTTCGATATTGGGAGTTCCCGCCCAGAGGATGCATTTTACATTTTTTAATTCGTCTCCGTTGTTGACCACAGTCGCGGCCCGGGAGAGGGTGAATTTATGTTCAGGCAGCAGAGTCATTTTCAAAGCCGGAGTCCAGCCAAGAGTTTTGCTGATGCAGTCAAAAATGACTTTTCCTCCTGCATTGGGGATCATTGTGAATTCCCAGGCTTGTTTTGTATCTTTGACAGTGCGTTCAGCTGCTTTCAGAGCGGCACTTTCGACTCCGGTGATCTGATTGCGTTGAATAGCAAGGATCCTGCCGTCAGCACACTTCAAGGTGACGATCTGGTTCCAGTAGTCGTTAGATTCTTTTTTAAAGAGGTCAAGAATGGTGCCGGTGACCTTTTCAATTTTTCCGTTTCCGGCATTGAGACGCAGGGTCACACGCTGATTTTTGTAGGTCGCCGTGATGTTGCTGAAAGGAATGGGCTCCTGACGGGAAATCTCAGTCAGAGTTTTGCGGATCTGTTTCACATTGGGGGAATACCACAAGGTCCCTTCAAGAGGAGAAAAATTTCCGGCAACAGTAAAGACGTTAGCCCCTTTGGGGTCTGCCTGATAGCGGACCAGAGCATTGTTGTTGCGGAATATCATAACATCTGTGGCCGGAGCAGGAATTTCAGCTGCTCCCAGAGGCAGAATTCCGAAGGTCAGTAAAAACAACTTGCCGAATTTCATAGCTTTTCTCCTTTATTTGATCACTTGCAGTATAGGATATCCGGGAACAGGCAATTTTTTCAGTTTGCCTTCTTTGATAAGTGTTTCAAGATGTAAAAATATCTTTTGGCAAGCCTCAATGTTGGCACTTTGCAAATCCACATTTTGAGTGGTCTCACCTACTATAATATAATCAAATAGAAGTAACTTTTCAAGCAGTTTTTCAGAAGTTTCAGGAACAGGTGTCAGGGTCGGTTCAAATCCCGGAATCGCAAGGGCGTATTTCCGGGGACAGTAAAGCCCCCGCCGCTCCATAAGAAGCAGACACCGGGAGTCAGGGGAGATGTTTGAATTCAAATAAGAAAAACTTTGGAAAAGTCCGGGGTCTTTTGAGAGAAAGGGCAAGGCTCTGCCCGGAGAGTGCTGTACGGCATTCAGAATTTTCCAGCTGACAAAATAATGGTACATAAAGGGCCGGGATTGAAAGAATATGACGCTCACCAATATGATTGCCGTGAGAACAAAAAGATATTTTTTCCAGACACTCCGGGTAATGGCCCAAACTCCCCCTGCGGCGGCAAAGGGAAGCAGAAACAGCAGAAAACGGCTTTGAGGAAAAAAAAGCGACCAGAGAAGCAAAGGCAGCAGCTGTGCCAGTGCCGCCCGGAAAAGAAAAAATTTCCAACCGGGATGAGCTTTTATTGCAGCATAGAGTCCAGTCAAAGCACAGACCCCGAAAAAGGGCATTTGTACCCCGGTGACGATCCCGTCAAAAAGTTTTCTGTCAAATCCGGCGAAGAGCCAGTTCAGCCAAAGCCCCATTGTGCCGTCAAGACCGTACCGGGCACTGCCGGAAAGACGGTGAAACTCCTCCACGCTTCCCGGAGACGGAAAAAAAGAGTAAGGATAGAAAAAATTGCCCGTGTAAAGAAAGGTACGCAAGTACCAGAAAAAGCTGAACAGAAAAGCCGCTCCGCAGAAAAGAAGGGCTTTTTTATAATTTTTCAAAGAGAGAAAGCAAAGAATGAAAAGAAACAAACTGCCCAATGCCCCTGTTGGTTTGATTGCAAAGGCTGCTCCGGCAAGAAGTCCGCAAAAAAGAGGTGCGTAAAAAGATTTTTTACGCATTTTCCACGCTGCAAAGAAACCGGACAAAGTAAAAAGAGCAATGAAGTTTTCCACATAAACTCCCCGGTTGGCCGCCAGCAGCAGAGGCGAAACAAGAAGTGCCGCCACAGCAGTTGTTGCGGCAACTTTTCCCAGAGGACGGCTCAAATGCCATACCCCCAGCAGCAGAACCGGTGTCAGAAAACTGACGATGATACGGGGAACTGCCAGCCCGCCCAATTTTATGGCGTTGGCAAAGAACCAGCTCGTCAGAGCCGGATAAAAAGAGTAAGGATTATCAGGGCAGGGGGCAAAAGAGCTGTTTTGCAGATAACGCAAAGGCAGAGCCAGTTGGTAAGTTTGTTCATCCCAGGCATAGGGAACGATGAGAGCCGAACCGAGAGTCAGCAGAAAAAAAATCGCAGCAAACAGAGCGTGGTAAGGTTTTTTTCTGACGGCGGGAAGTGATTCCCATATTCCCCACAGAGCAAACGGCAAAGTGATCCCCCACAGCAGAAGCCTGTCAGAGGGGAACAGAGCGAATAGTGTCATAAAAACGGCTGTTCCGCATCCGAATGCTGCCAGGTGTTCCCGGGGAAAGGCCCGGAGCAGAAGTTTTCCGCATCCGAAAAAGGCGGACAGCAGCAGCAAAGCTGTCCCCAGACTGTGCCAGAAAGGAGTGGTCCACTGGAAGATAAATGGATCAAGAGCATTCATTTACTGCACCAGGGGTTCATCATCTTTTTCCGGTGTACGGAGCAGCTGTTGAAAGTCAGAGGCTTTCAGTTTCCGCATTTCCATAACCTTGTTGAAAACATTGGCTGCAGCTGCGATTTTTTCCGGCGGAGCCCCGCTTTTTTGCAGCGTTCCCAGCCGCAGGCCTGCATTAATGACACTGAAGGGAAAGTCTTTGGCCTCCTGTTCAAAGTAGTGGAGGGCCAGAGCGTAGTTCCCCCGCACGTCAAAAGCGTGTCCCAAAAGCCGGTTCAGATGGATAAAAGAGTTCATACGCAAATCATTTTTGAGCTGTTTCCACCAAAAGATCGCCATATCCGGACGGTGGAAATCAAAAAATTCTACCTGACCTGCCATATATAAAGCCGGTGCCGTGGGGTAGATCAATGCTGATTTACGGAATTTATCAAGAGCTTCTTTTTTACGGTTTTGCATCAACAGTATCTTGCCTTCGTAAAGAGCGTGCCCTGAACGCAAGTGCTGACACAGGAAAAATCCTCCCAGTATCAAAACAATGGCTGTACAGACATATCGCTTGTACAGAAAGGGGGTTTCTGTTTCTCTGCCTGACAAACCGCTGCCGCAGATGGTGCCCAGCATCAGGAAAAAGAGCGTCCCCGGCAGGGGAATGCTTAAATGCACATCAAAAAGACCGTGTATCAGAAGCAGCAAAACGCTCCATAACATCCATAATCCGACAGGATCTTTGCGTCTGATCTGCCGGGTGGCGGCGGCGATCCACAACAGGATATACAAGATCCCGGCAATGCCGTAACCGGCCCACATATTCAGCAGTTCATTGTGGGGGTGGGGATGACGGGTCGCCGGAAAGTCCGAAAGGAAATATTCCGGCGGCAGATAGGGG
>JAZUPO010000153.1:0-2263 GCA_045605205.1 Victivallaceae bacterium | reverse complement strand
GTCTTCCTAAGACCGCTTGGCCTCCGACTTCTCCGGAATATGAACTTACCGGCGAGTTTCAGGAGTACAAATTTGAAGGCACGATCAATGATTTCCACGCTTGTGTCAACGACCGGCTTTTTTGGGAAGTAACTGACGGTTATGCCGACATTACAGGAATAGGTTTGAATTATCCGGAACCGGTCCGTGAAGCAGAATTTGATGTGCCTCATATTGCGGTATTGCCTGGCGAAGAAATAAAATTCAATTGTTCCGGAGCAGAAGAACTGCTGTGCTGTTACGGGCATTGTAAAAATGATCTTGCTCCTGAATTGCTTGAAAACACCCGCAGTGTGAGAATGCCTTTGCGTGCATCAGGCGGCGAGGGAATGCGTTTTATTGCTGTCGGCAAAGGAGAAAATTCAAGAAAATCTCTCTTTGTTTCCACCCCTCCTCCCCGGCTGCTCACCCGTATGCGAAATTGTGTTTTTGACAAATCCCCCCGGCATCTGCTCTTTTTCGGAGATAGCCTGACCGCTTACGATGCCGGACGCAACTATACCGATATTGCCGGAGCTTTTCTGCCCGAAAGCTGGAGCTTTATGAATGCCGGTATCGGCGGCGATGACCTGCCCCGTCTTGCCAAAAGGCTCCAGGGTAAGCCCCGTACCTATCGACTTGAGCACTTTGAACACATCTGGGATAAGATCCCGGATGAGATATTCCTGTTTTACGGAGCCAACGATTCAAAAGCCAACTGGCGGGATGACTACAAATTCCCGGGGACAACTCTGGAAAATGAAAAAAGCTGTCTGGAAGAAATCAGGCAGATTTTTCAAGCTAAAGCCCCCCGGGCCCGCGTCACTGTTATTTCGGCAGCTCCCGGCTATCATCCCTACCAGTTGGAACGTACCGGCAGACTCCGGGAGCAAAAAATCCAGCACAATCTTTTCGGGATCCCGGAACACATAAAAAACTTCAACCGGGTCGCCAGAGATTTTGCTGCCGACAAAGGATGGAACTATCTGGACTTTCACCGGGTCTGTGCCGCCCACGGAGATTTGAAATCCCTGTTCATCCCGGATGACGGCGTTCATATGACTTTGACAGGACATCAAGTGCTGGCAGCGGCACTCCTTGAATATTTGCAAAAATAAACAACTCCTCAGGAAAATTTAATTCCCTCTTCCCCATTGCAAAAAAAAGAGATGCACCTGATTGAAAAGGGCATCTCTTTTTTTTGAGTTTTAACGTTTTTTACCTTCTGCCGCGGTGATGAACCGGGCCGTGATGACCGCGATGATGCCGGGGAGCAGGAGCATAATGCCGCACAGGATGATGACGCGGCGGTGTCACAACGACCGGTGCAGGCGGAGGCGGTGCCACTACAACCGGTGCAGGAGCTGCAACCACGGCCGGCCGGGTAACAATGACCGGTGCCGGTTTCACAACAGCCCCGACCAATCCGACAATATTGGCGGCAAGGTTGATTCCGTCATTGTGATGATGATGATGATGTCCGTGAGCCATAGCCGGAACGGCACAAAGTCCCACAATCCCCAAACAACACGCAATTTTCACGATCTTCATTTTCATTCTCCTTATCTTTGTTCCGGAGTCAGTTTTTTTCAGAACTGCTCCTTTGTTCTGACCATATAACGCCGGAATTTTAATTTTATTATCCTTATTATTAAAAAATATTTATTTTTTTATACTTTTAACGATATTCCTGTAAATTCTCAAATTTTCTGCCAATAAAAAAATCCGGATGTGGAAAAAAACATCACCCGGTGCTATATTATATAATCATATTAAAATCAAACATTATGAGGTAAAAAATGAATTACATAAATGAACAGATCAAAGGGTATCTTGCCAACAGTTCAATGATCCGCCGGATGTTCGAGGCAGGCATCGAATTGAAGAAACAATATGGAGCTGACAATGTGTTTGACTTCAGTCTTGGAAATCCGGATCTTCCTCCCCCGCCTCAGGTCAAGGAGGCTTTAGCTGAAATTGCAGCAGCTGCGGATCAGCCCTTTTCAATGGGCTATATGCCTAATGCGGGTTTCCCCGAACTGCGGAAACAGCTTGCCGGGCAGATTTCTTTTGAACAGCAGCAAAAGATCGAAAGCACCAATGTTGTTGTCTGCTGCGGAGCTGCCGGTGCGTTGAATGTTTTTTTCCGGGCAGTGCTGAGTGCCGGAGATGAAGTTCTCTGCCCCTCCCCTTACTTTGTGGAATACGGTTTCTATGCCGGTAACTACGGCGGCAAACTTACTCC
>JAZUPO010000152.1:0-8303 GCA_045605205.1 Victivallaceae bacterium | reverse complement strand
GGAAAAGGAGAGGCAAGCCGCATTTTTCCGCGGCTTCATACACGGGCATATAAATATCGTGATCATATTCATAATAGGGATAGATACACTTGAAGCCCTTTACCCCTTTTTCGGCGTAGTGATAGACTTCGGCGGGGTCGGCAGTTTCCCACAGATCCAATTTGGCAAGAGGCAGGAAGCAGTCGGAATATTTTTTGCAGATTTCAATTACTTCATCATTAGGGAGAAAGTCGTGGCCCCCGTAACGCAGGCCGCCTGACAGGCAGGCGATGGTTCCGCGGGAACGGCAGGTCTCTGCCAGAATGTCCAATTGGGCGGGATCGTTGCTGTCGCAGTGAACGTGGATGTCAAGACGGTATTTCTTTTCGTACTTCATAGATAAAAACTCCTTATCTTTTGGGGGAATATTAAAAAAAATTTACCTCAAACTGTACCTTTTTCTATAACATAATTCCTCAAATTTTTCATTTCAAGCAGATTTTCTTTTTTTTCTCTTGTTTTTGTTTATTTGAGGAGATATATTAAAGAAGTATTAACATTATTTGTTGAATTTGTGCCATTTTATGTTCAATAGGGAAAAAAAGGAGAAACAAAAGATGAAACTTTATTTATTGTCTGTATTGGCAGGAACATCTCTGTTTTTGGCAGGCGGCTGTTCCTCCGGATCTGCTTCAGTTGTCAGAGAAAGTCCCACCGCTTTTGCCGCTGAAGCCCTTAAGCCCTTTGTTGATTCCGGAGCTCTGCCGGGAGCCATCAGTGTGCTGAGTTCCGGCAATGTGCAGGAAACTGCCTGTGTCGGTTGGGCGGATCCTGTGCAGAAACGTCCCATTTCTATGAACAGTACCTTTATGCAGTGCTCACAAACCAAAGGTTTTTGCGGCGTGACCATTGCCATATTGGTGGAAGATGGGAAACTTTCTCTGGACGATCCCGTTTCCAAATATTTGCCTGAATTCAAAAATCTCAAAGTCACCGTCAAGGGAAAAGATAAAAAGGTGACCACTGTTCCCGCCAAAAATGTGCTGACTGTCCGTATGGTGATGAATCATACCGGCGGATTCCCCTTTGAAATTCCCACCAAAAGCAAAAAAGGATGGAACCGCCTCAGTCTGCGTGATACCGCCAAAGAAGCTGCTGCCCAGCCCTTGCGTTTTGAACCGGGGACAAAAGCTCTTTATTCCAATACCGGTATTGATATCGGTGCCGCCGTCGTTGAAGTTGTTACCGGAAAAAAATGGGAAGTGTTCCTCAAAGAACGTGTCCTCGATCCTCTGGGGATGAAAGATACCACCTTTAAGCCGACTGAAGAACAGCTTAAACGTTCCATTGTGCTGCATCTCATCAAAAAAGACAAGAAGCCCTGGGCTCTTGCCTTCAATCGCTGGATGCCCCTGCCGCACAATGGTGCTGACGTGCATCCTTCCGCCGGAGCCGGACTCTGGACCACCGCTGCCGACCAGCTGAAGTTCTACCGTATGCTTATGAATCTCGGTATGGGAGACTGCGGCAAACGGATCCTCAAGGAAGAAACTGTGAAAAAACTTCTGGCTGTCAGCAGCCGTCCCAAAGGTCTGGGCAACTATTCTCTGGGGTTGACTGCCAACGGGATCACAATGGGACACGGCGGTGCCTGGGGAACCCGGTGCAGTGTCAACTGGCAGAAAAAACAGCTCCAGTTGTGGGTCGTTCAGCTTAACGGCGGCCCCCGTCCCTGGGATACTCAGTGGAAAAAAGCGGTCAACAAATTTTTCTCTGCCAAGATCGACACCAGTGCAACTGATGCCTATACCGGCAGATTGAAATAAGTTGATTTTTCGTAATGGGACGGGATTGCTGCCGTCCCTGAAATTTTTGTATGAAAAATTAGCCTCAAAAAAAGAGTTGTATGGAGAAAAAATGAAAAAAGTCCTCTATCCTTTTTCTGACACTCATCCCCGCTGCGGCGAAGGCAGCGGCGTATTGCTGTCTGACGGTAAAGTCTTATTGGTGTACAGTCTCTTTACCGGAACTGCCGACCACGACCACAGTGAACTTGTTTCTGCCGTTTTTGATTGTGAAACAGGCACTCTTTCAGATGAAAAGATCATTCATAGGCAGGGACACTATCTCAATCAGATGTCTGTTTCTCTTGAAAGGCTTAAGGATGGCAGCATCGGACTTTTGTGGATCCGCAAACTTTCCGGCAAACACAATGAAATATTGTTTTCACGCTCTTTTGATGAAGGAAAAACGTGGAGTGTCCCCTGCAAAGTTCTGCCCCTTGATACCTATCCTGACTATGTGGTGGTCAATAATGACCGGCTCCGTCAGCTGAGATCAGGACGTCTTATTATTCCTGTCTGCGTTTATCCCGGAGGATTTGACGAGATCCCTTCAAAACTGGAGCTGTGGTACTCTGATGATATGGGGGAAAAATGGCAGCGTTCAGAGATCAAACCCTGTTCCGATCCTGTCAAACCTGAACCCTATGCCTGCGAAGCCCCCTTTGAACAGGTGTGTGCCGGAAAATATAAAGAACAGGAACCCGGCGTGGAAGAGTGTGCCGACGGCTCACTTTATTACTACTGCCGGACAATTCTCGGATATATGTACAATGCCCGGTCGTTTTCACAGGGAAAAGAGTTTACGGAACTTTCTGCTCAAACAGATATTGTCTCTCCTCTGGCTCCTCAAAGTATCCGCCGCGAACCGGGTTCTGAACGGCTCTGGTGTGTGTACAACGATCAATCCGCAATCGCCTATGGCGATGTTGCCAATCACTGGGGCTGGCGAACACCTCTGATGCTGGCATACAGCGATGACAACGGTCAGCACTGGCAGAAGTTCCGGAAAATCGAAGATGAAAGCCATAATTACTGTTATACATCCATAACTTTTATCGAAAACAAAAAAGTGCTGCTGAGTTATTACGAATCTGAAAACCGTGCCGACGGTACCCGCCGCAATCTGGCTTCTTTCAAAGCTCAGATGATTGATTTACCCTGAATATTTTAAGGAGATTTCCCCAATGGTGAAAAAAGTCTTATTTCTCTTTGCTATACCTCTTTTGCTTGCCGGAGCAACGGTAAAAGAGGAATTCCCCGGGCAACTGGCTGCGCCTCAGGTGTGTGATTCTCTGGGGCGGGCTCAGCGTTTGAATAAAACTCCTTTGGTTCTGGTGAAAAACGGTATTCCTCAATTCAATATCGTCATTGCCGCAAAGCCGACCAATGCGGCACGCTATGCGGCAGAGGAACTGCAGCATCACTTTTATCTTGCCACTGGAAAAAAGGTGCAGATACTCCGTGGCAAAAAAAGCACTCTCCCCGCTTTTCATATCGGGGAAACACCCCTGAGCCGCCGTTTTGGAGTATCGCCTGACTTGATGAGTCCTGAACACTTTGTCATTGCCCGGGCGGGGCAGGATATTATTATTTCCGGCGGAGATGATGCCAAAGCGACAAGGGGGAATATCCAGTCTATTGCAGGATTTCCTCTGGGAACGCTCTACGGCGTTTATGAATTTCTTGAACGCTATCTCGGAGTCCGCTGGTATTTTCCGGGGGACAAAGGTATGGTGATCCCGCCCTGCAAAAATCTTTCTGTGACCCGGCTTTTTGAAAACGGTTCTCCGGCCTTTTCCACCCGTACTCTTTTCTGCGGCCGTCTGCCCAAAGAAAGCGGGATCCCCGTCCGGGAGTACAACACCTGGCTGCGGCGGATGCGTTTCGGCGGCAAGATCCTTTCTCCCATTGCCAATCACGGATTTCAATGGGTGTACAAGAAATATCCCAAAAAATATGAACTTTATGCACTTCAGAGAGACGGCAAACGCAAAGCCAATATGCAAATGGGCGTACACGTCTGTTTTGCCAATCCGGAACTCCTGGAACTCACAGTAAAAGAAGCTCTTGAATACTTCAAAGCCAATCCCAGGAGCAGTTCTTTCAGAGTGATGCCCGGGGACGGTTTTTCCGGCTGGATGTGCCAGTGCAAAGGATGTCAGAAAATGCTCACACCGGAACGGGGCCGTCTGGGAGAAGCTTCAGATATGGTATGGAGCTTTGTCAACAAAGTGGCAGACCGGATCAGAGAAAAGGCTCCCGGTAAATTGATCAAGTGCTGTGCCTATGACACCTACAAACTTCCCCCCTCTTTTGCTCTTGCTCCCAATGTCTCTGTGACCCTCTGTCACGGTGGAGTCCCTTATGCAGGATATGAGGAAAAACTCTCTCTCGCCAAACTTCTTGATCTGTGGCAGCCCACCGGGGCAAAACTCTTTGTCTGGGAATACTGGCTCATCCGCGGCCGCCGCGGTTCTTTCGGCGTGCCGGCATTCTTCCCCCGGCATCTGCAGGAAATGTATGCAATGAAAAAGGGACGCATCGAAGGGGGCGTTATCGAACTTAATTCCAGAAATGCTGACGGAACTCCCGCCAAAGGCTGGGGAAACTGGGAATTTGATGTCCCCTCTCTTTATCTTGCTGCCAAATCAATGTGGAACACCCCCTTTGATATGGAAGAGGAAATTGAAAGATTCTACAAAGGATTTTTCGGTCCCGGTGCTGATTCTATGCGGGAATTCTATGAAAAACTGGAAGATATCTGGGACAACAGCAAGGTCAAAGTCAACGGTCAGGAACTATGGAACCATAATATCTGCTGGAAAAAACTCTATACTCCCCGGGTGGTCGATTCTCTGATGGCTCTGCTGCGCAAAGCACAAAAAGAGATCGGTAATCAGGAACCCTATGCCTGGCGTATTAAAATGATGCTCCGCAGCTACGAGGACTTTGAACGGAACAGCAAACTTTTCCGCCGCAAAGTCACTTTGAATCCCACAACACTCAATGTCCCCAAAGCGGTCAAACTGCCTGTGTTTGACGGAAAAGTCAATGAGGATGAGTGGAGCAAAGGGGCTGTGGCAAAGAATTTTCTTGACAGTTATGCCGTTTACCCGGCTGTCGGCAGCACTGAGGTGCGAATAATGCACGACGGAAAATATATCTATCTCGGTATCAAAGCTATGGCAGAAAAAAACAGTGAAGTGCATTTGCCCAATGAAGTCTGGGGTAAGCGGGATCCTGCTTTGTGGTACTGCGACAGTGTGGAGTGTTTCTTTGCCTCACCAAATGGGGATTACTATCAGTATATCATTGCTTACGGCGAACGGGTCTTTGATGCCTTCCGTTCAGGAAAAACCAAAAAACTTTCCAGCAAGTGGACCTCTGAAATCGAACTTAAAAGCTCCCGTTCCGGAAACAACTGGGAGTGTGAGGCCCGGATCCCCATTGAGGAACTTAAATTTGAGCCCGCAATCAAAAACGGTGTTTTCAAAGTGAATTTTGCCCGTAATCACTTCTACCGTTCCAAAGGTACCGTCAAGTACCATTGGCAGCAAACCGGTTGGCAGCCCACTTACGGTGCTTTCGGTACACCGGAAAAATTCGGAACTTTGATCCTGAAATAACAGAGTAAGATTTTGTTCCCGGTATGGGGTGATAACAAAATCAAAAACAATGTTGTTATATCTTTTCCAATCTTGAAGCGGCCCTTTTCTTTTGGTGTGACAAAAAGAAAAGGGCCGAAATTTCAGAAAAGAAAAACTACCCTTATTGGTAACAGAGCTATCTGAAAAAGCGGCGTAGAAGCTCCCCGGTTTCAGGATTTTAGAAATTTTTAAGGAAATCTTCTTGTATTTCAGGAAAGTTGTGGTATATTTAATATGTACCCTTATGGTGACATATTAAAGGAGCGATTTTATGCCGGTATATCACGATGTTGCTGAACGACTGAAGAAAATCATAAAACTGGGCACTTTGAAGCCCGGGGAAAAACTTCCTGCTGAACTCGAACTGTGCCGGATGTTTTCTCTTTCCCGGAAAACGGTCCGTGCTGCTCTGGCTGAACTTGAAAGCGAAGGCTTGATCCTCCGCCGGAAAAAAGGCGGGACAACGATCGCAGAAGATGCAGAAAAGCTGGTCGATGTGAAGTTCCGTATCGGCGTAGCTTGTGGCAGAGAAGCAGAACTCCGGTTCCGTCCTTCAGGAGGGACAGCACTGAGTGCAGTCGATCAGCTGATACTTGTCCTGCTTCAGGAAGGGTACGAAATATGTATGTTCGACAGCAGTAAAGTGGAGGAAGCCGCCGGTTTTGACGGGGTGCTTATGTACTCCCCCACCTTATTTCCGTCTTTGCAGAATTTTCTTGCAGCCCAACATATTCCCCACGTGGGATTTGATGTGTATGCAGGTGTGCCCGGCAGTTGTGCCGTGACCGCTGATGATGAAAATGCTGTCCGCAGCTGTGTGGCGGAACTTTATGACCGGGGCTTCCGTGAGATTGCCTTTACCGGCGGCCCGCTCCGGGCACCGGAGATCCGTTCCGGTATCCGGCGCCGCACAGAAAGTTTCATTGCTTCCTGCCGGGATTTCGGATTGTCTGTCAGAGAAGAACGTATTTTCAATACTGACAGCAAAGAAGACAATACCTCATTGCTGCTTGAAAATTTTACTGAGCGGGTCAAAGGCTGTGATGCCATCATCTGTTCCACAGGATATATCGCAGCCGAACTGGAACAGCTGCGCAGGATCTGCGGCAAGATGTTTTTTCCGCAGCTTGAAATGTATGTCGTTGACGTTCATCCCTTTACCCATCCTGAGCTGTGGAATTTGCTGGAACAGTTCCCCGGGTACGCCAAACCCCATCTCAAATTGATGCAGAAGGCCGGAGAAGTTCTCTGGAAATTTATGGGGGATCCCGCCTTTGTTCCCGGGGAATTCAAGATCCCTTATGACAGAAACAGACCGCTTAATAATCAGAAAGGGAAGTAATGATGAAAAAGATCAAAGTTGCAGTTGCAGGTTTCGGTGACAGGGGATACTCGCTGGTCGTCCCCCTGATCAGCGGAGAATTCCGCAGCAGAGCTGAAATCGTTGCCGTGCTGGACAACAACTCAGTCAAACTGGATTTTGCCCGGGGCGTCCTGAAAGAATTTCCCGGAGTGCAATATTTTACTTCTCTTGAAGATTTTCTGAAGTGTGATGCCGATCTTGTACTTGTCACGCCGCCCCAGTTTGCACATCGGGATCTTGCCTGTGCCGCCCTGGATGCCGGATTTCATATTTTCCTTGAAAAGCCTATGGCAAGGAATGAAAAAGAGTGCAAAGAGATCATTGCTGCAGAAAAACGTTCCGGAAAAAATGTTTTTATGGGCTTCAATCTGCGTCATCACCCGGTTTGTGTCCGTCTGATGGAACTGCTCCCCAAGGCGGGAAAAATGCAGCAGATGGTCTGTACTGATTTCTTTGCCGGCGGTTACAGTTATTTCCGCCGCTGGCACCGTTTTGAGGAAAACTCCGGCGGCCTGACAGTGGAAAAAGGGTGTCACAGCATCGATCTGCTCAATCTTTTTTCGGGCAGTGTTCCGCTCCGGGTGGCTGCCTTTGGCGGTCTTGACCGTTTCACGCCGGATCCGGAAGGATCTGAATATTGTTCCGGATGTGCTAAAACAGCCAGCTGTCCTTTTTATATGGACATAGCCAATGCCGAAGAACAGACGCTGATCGGAACCGGTATCCCCGGTATCATCGTCAACGGCGGCAAAAAACTTGATCTCTGTGTTATGAATTCCGGAAAAGACACTATGGATAACACCACAGTTCTCATCGAATATGCCAACGGATGCCGTGCTATGCTTGGGGAATGTTTTACAAGTTCCGTCAAACGAACTTCAGGACGACAGTTCACTCTCAACGGCTGGGATGGCCAGCTCTGGAGCTCTCTGACAGACAGGACGATCCGTTTTTACCCCAACAGACCCGGCGAAAAAGGACCGGAACCGGAAGTTGAAAATCTTCCCCGCAGTACCGGTTCCCACGGCGGAGCCGATCCGTTGATGCTGGACTATATCCTCAACTGTCTTGCAAAAGGGACCCCAAACACCCGTATGCTGACCCGGGACGGCTATTATGCCGTTGCCGTTGCTGCTGCAGCAGAACGTGCCGTCAGAGAAAAACGGGTCGTTGATATCGAACCTCTGGATGTTTGAACAGAAAAACAGATATTGAAGGTAAATAGATGATGAAAAATTTCAAACAGATCTTCAAAAAAACAATCAGAAAAATGCCTTATAATGCTTGCAAAGCAGCCGCTGTCCGATCAGCGTTCACACTGATCGGGCTGTTGTTAAGCAAAACGTGTCACATCTGTGTTTTGCCGTTGTATCTCTTCAAAAAAACAATCAGAAAAATGCCTTATAATGCTTGCAAAGCAAGCGCTTCATATACTGAAAGTACGCTTCATATTTGCCGAAGGCAAATGCT
>JAZUPO010000151.1:0-17804 GCA_045605205.1 Victivallaceae bacterium | reverse complement strand
GCTACGATCCGACTTCTCCAAGTGAAGTCGGATCATTGACACCATTGGCAGAGTAATATTCATCGCGGACGGCAGTGATCGACTCAAAGTTACCGGTCACACTTCCTGAAAAATGCAAATTGGCATCATCAAGAACGATGTTGTTGTCATCACCGACAAATGTCACATCTGAGGTCACATCTACGCTGAAATAGTGATGCTGAGTACTGGTAGCTCCGTTCCACAGGGCAGTCACGGCCATATCACCATAAATAGTGGCACTGTCATCCATTGTAAAGGTGATCTCTTCACTGGGGATGAACTGGGCCCCTGCCTTGGGAGGCAAGGTAGCCATAGTATCAATGGTCAAGTTATTGTAGGTACCGCCGAAAAATGCTCTGTAAGCCTCGTCAATCCGTTCGTGACCGGTCACACCCGGTCCCACACCGTGATTGGTATGAGTAATGCCGGAAAGATCCAATCCCATAGCATTATCCCAAGGATTCTGGGTAACGGTGATTTGACCGCCGCCAAAAGGATTTTCGACAGTAAGCTCCATATTCTGATCCATATTCACCAGAGTCTGGGCGACGTGATATGAAACCCGTCCGGCAACGTTGCCTGAGGCATTTTCGGAGTAGATCTTGGCTTTCTCTGTGGAAGCATAAGTATAACCGTAGAAGTCAACATCATAGCCCATAGTCCGCAAACCGGCACCGAGGCTGATACCGCCGCGATAGGCGTGAGTCAACTTGCGAGCTGCAATCTGATTATCCTTCCCGCTGTAATGCTCACGATTGGAGTCATACCTGGACAATTCACTGATTTTATCGCTGCTGACACCGACAACGATATCACCGGCAAGGATCTTGTCAGCAGTGTTGCTGATTGTCAGTTCATAATAGTCGCCTGCAAGAATATACTGTTCAAAGGCACGGTTGTAAATAACATTGACGGTGGAACCCATTTCAAAGTCAAAAGTGGTATTAGGCAGCTCGGCTTCGGTAAATGCGAATTCACCTTCCATAGTCACGGAACCGGATGAACCGGTCAACACACCTTCCTCGCCATCTTCGAGATTGATATGAAGTCCTTCATCATTATTCTGATTGATAAAGGTAACATTGTGGATCGTGATCTCCTGGAAAAGATCCATATCGATTCTGTAATTGGTTCTGCCGTCGAGCCAGATGCCCAAGCTGCCATATTCGCCGTGGTAAAAGTTGAATTTGGTATCCAGCATTCCCGTGCCGCCGTCACGCTGAACAGCGGCAGCAACACCGTTTTCATATCTCACACTGGCAAGATCGACGGTACCTCCGGCATAGTCAGTGCCGGAAATAACAACTCCATCGCGGAACACCAGTTCAGAGTTTTCGCCGTTGATTACACCTAAATGGGAGAAGTCAACATTATTACCGGTCAAAGTGTCTTTGATATCCATCATCAAGTTATTGATGGTCAGAGTTGCTCCCTCTGCAATCGTCACACTGCGGTCAACCGTGACACGGTTTCTGGAACCAAAGAACCAGGCTTCACCTCCATTCCGGAAGCCTGCTCTATCCTCAGCTGTAAAAGAGGCACTGTCACCATTACCAATGCTGAAAACCTTGCCAGCTCCTGCGTCGAAATAGAAGCTGTAAAAATCACTGGCAGAGAAAGATCCGTCTGTCTTATCGCCACCTACAATAAAGCTATCCTTGACAAAGATGTAATTGACTACTCCATTTTCACCACCGTCAATATTCAGTGATGCGCTATGAAGGTCGCCGCCGCGGAATCCTTCAGCATTAACATAGACACCTCCATCAAAGATGACGGCAGTGTCACCATAAGGAGTGTCATCCTGCGTTGAGTCAAAGTTCACCCAGCCGCCGCCGTCGATACCATAGTGCAGGTTGACAACAGCTCCATCAAGACTGAGATTGGGATTAGAAACATCTGTCACGGAAATGCTTACATCAGCACTGGACATTCCACCGGAGCGGGCATAAAAATCGCCGTGCACGATGAATTTTGATTCAGCCTGGGTGCTGCTGTTACCCATAAGATCAACCGTAAATGTGGAGCCAACGATTTGCACATCACCATTAACGATGACATTAGACGCACCGACCTCAAATCCTGAAGCCTGGGCATCGATCGTGAAACTGCCCCCCAGGGAGTCAACATAAACAGCTTCATTATCATCACCGTTGTCAGAAATACGGATATCCGCAACGGCACCTTCAATGGCAAATTGAGTACCGATCCCAACAACTTCAACATCATACAAATCCACTGAAGCAAAACCGCCGGAAATGGTAACGGACTCTCCATTCGTGACCCTGAGATCGCCTCCGGTCTGCTCAAGAATACTGTTATTTGTTCCGGTCACAGACAGGGAGTTTGTCAAATTTTCTGAAGCATTAAAGGTCGCTCTGACATCCTCGCCGAGGCTGATGGACAAACCGCCGGCATTCACCATCCTGGCAATATCTCCAAGCTCGGCAGTACCGCCGGAAACGTTTTCGATAGTGACCGCTATGCTGTCACTTCCCTCAAAGTTTTCAATAGCTGCCCGACGGACATAACCGATATCCCCCTGTCCATCATAAGCAGTATAAGTATAGGTAGGAGGATTAGTACCTTCTCCGGCAACCACTTTTACGCTGTACAACTGCCCTGCCTCAATACTGACAGCAGTTGTTCCATTGTAACGGGTGTGAGCAGTTGCCGCAATGGCATAATAAGTACCGGCTCCTGCTGTGCCGATAGTAGCATCGGTTCTCCAGACACGGGGAGTCTCGTCGCCACCAGCCGAACCACACTCAACCAAAGTAAGGCTCAGCAGTTTGTGAGAATAATCATTAAAGGAGTAAACAGGAGTATGAACAGCGTTGGTCACGTATTCCAGTTCCCAGCCGTAATTGCCGCCGGTGGAATCAATTGAAGCGGCGATGTCGGCACCAGTGAGAGAGGCGAGCTGATTGGCAAAGGCTTTGCCGTTTTCGCTCTGGGCGACATTACAGCCGTAAAGCAGGATGTCACCGTCCTCAGCAACGTGTTCACCGATAGCAGCCCAGGAAGCAGGATCAGCTTCAAGAGACTTCATATCAATAAGACTGTTATTCAGCAAAAGATATCCATCGCCACCGTGGCTGACGACGTGGATGGCATCATATTTGACAGTGCTGTTGTCAAGGTATTCATTGATCTGGTCGAGAACGTCACTTTCACGGTCGAGAACAAGAACTTCAGTCCCCTCAGCAAGATTGTCGATGATGTTTTTGGAGTCTTTCACACTGTCACTGACGATCACCAGTTCGTGACGGGTACCGTTGGCAATGGAAGCGGCAACTTCTTCAGGAGTAAGAGCAAGAACTTCAGTTTCTTCGGTTTCAGTATTTTCGGCAACAGGAATTTCAACTTCCTCAGTTTCAGCATTCGCTTCAACTTCAACACCGTTGAGCCCCTCAAGAGCTTCACCGACGACATCCTCAGCAGGTTTTTCACTTTCTTCGCCGTCAGCTTCAACTTCGACACCTTCATCGGCAGCGATAGCTTCCACAGCAGCAGAAACTTCTGACCCGGCATTCACATTTTCCTGTCCGTTATTTTCATCAGCTCCTGCTGCATCAGCTTCTGCATTTTCGCTTTCCTGAGCTGCTGCTTCAGCTTGTTCAGTGCTTTCCGCGGCAGCTTCCGCCTGAGCTTGAGCCTGTTGGGCGGCTTCTTCAGCTGCAAGCTGTTCCTGAAGCTGCTGTTGCTGCTGCTGGAGTTCCTCATTTTGTTGAGCCTGATTATCCGCCTCAACTGCGGCTGCCGCGGCGGCGGCATCAAAGAGGACACGTTCTTCCAAACGCATTACTGACAACTTCTTAAGCAACTTTTTCATATCCTTAGCCTCCTGAGTATTTTTTGTTATTCTGAAAAAACAAGAACAGACTGCGGCCGCAAAACAGCCACAACCTGTTCTTGATCTTTCAGTTCAAACATTTTTTTCACCGTAAAATGCATTTCTTTGATTTTTCTCATTTTTGTCATAGTCTGCGGGAGACCACTTTTCCGGGACCGGAGACCCCGGCCAAAGCGACTTTGCCCTGTATCGCTCTTTTGTATCGGCAAACCTGACGGAATTTGCTCAACACACGACGAGCCAGACAGACAAAAATCGAGATAATACGACCAACCTTGAGCTTGGCTGCAGGAATGAAAAATGACGGCCCTTCCCCAACCCAGGCGTGATTGCCCCGCACCGAGAAACAACTGTTCCCGGCAGATTCAACCACCTTGTAGGCGTCGTTACGGAAAAGTTCCATCATTTTTCTTCTTTCCTTCAGCTTCTGCGACAGAGCAAAAATTATTTCTTGGCAGCTTCGTTCTTCTGGAGCACACCGGCTTCCAGCAGCTTGTTGATGAGCTGTTCCATTGAGTTGTAGGCACTCAAGAAGCCCTGAGGGGGCATAATGATGCGGATGCTGCTTTCGGGAACAGGAGCTTCGCCTTCAGCCTTGGGCTGCAAAGTCACAAAGTCAAACCGGACCATTGCTCCGGCGAAGTGGATCTGACCGATACCGTCTGCGTAAATTTCTTTCATCTTCTGATTTTCTCCTAAAGTTTCAACTTTCATTCCGGGCGGAGCAAGCTCTTACACTTCACATCTCCCCGCCTCTCTTCATTATTTCCGATCCGGCCCGGCCGTCAGTCAACAAAATTCTTTCCGTGCCTGATTCTTCTAATAATATAAGCTGCAACTATTGAAATTTCAAGTCTTTTTTACAGCTTTTTTTTCATTTTTTTTACAACATAACAAAAAAAACACTGTTTCAAAAAAAGTGATTTTCAAAATTCAAATTAATAATATGAAAAAATGTTAAATATTCTTCATTTATAACCCCAAAAAAACGTCAAAAACATCTTGCCGTCAACTTGACTTTTTGCTGCACTTGGTATACATTAAATACCATCACCGCATAATACTTTAGATAAAAAGGAGCTTTTATTATGAGCAAGATCCCCCTCAGTCTGATCATCGACGATTCCGGTCCCGTCAATATGTTCCACTTTCACGCCCTCAGCCAGAAACACGACCTGCTGATCCCCCCTGCTCTCGCCCTGCACTTCGGAAAAATCTGCCGCCGCCTGGGCGTTAAAGGCAAATTTTCCGTCGTTCCCCTTCCCGGCGGTCTGGGCCGTCTGGATCAGAAAGATAAAGTCGTCAATGTGGATCCCCATCTGATCGACGCCTTTGTCAATATCACCAAAGAATATATCTGCCCTAATTTTTCCATTACTTCAGAGATCCTGACCCATTTCCTCGCCTGGGATATTGCCAATAACCGCAACAGCCACAAGTGCGAAGATGAATATGTCAGCACTGCCAGTGCTGAAGAGATCGCCGATTACGTTTCTTTGAGCATCGAGATCCTCAACAACCTGGGACTCAACCCCAAAGGTGTCACTTCCCCCTGGGCTACCGGTATCGACAACGAAGACAACTACGCCAAAGGTATCGGTATGGCATTCAAACGCACTCTGAATGCTGACAAATGCTTCTATTTCCTTCACTCAAGAGATGAATTGAAGCACCCGAAAGTTATGTTCAACACCCCCGAAACCGGCAAAGTGGTTTCTATTCCCAACAATTCAGAAGACGCCTTCTGGGGCACCCAATACCCCAAAACTTATGACGAAGCCAAACAAAGTGCAAAAGAAAAAATCAACTCCCTCATCAGCGAGGACGGCCGCACCGGAAAACTCCGGGAACTTTTTGAAGAAGGAGCCCCCCTCGTTATGATCACCCACTGGCAGTCCCTCTATTCCGACGGCCGCGGTATCGGTATCGAAGGATTTGAATACCTTATGGAAAGAGTAAACCGCATTTTCGGAAAACAAACCGAATGGATGAACTTTGAGGAATTAGCCGAACTGGCAAAGTAAAACTTTGGCACAATCTTTATCTGCAATCTGCGTTCACATCATTTTCTCAACAAAGGAGAGATTTGGAACGATTAAGCCATCCCCCGCATTCCAGAGGGGATGGCTTAATTCTTTTCTGCCGTCCGCACAAAAAAAAAGCTGCCGCCCCCCTCTTTTTAAGGATGCGGCAGCCTCATTCAGCTATTTCAAATAACCGACAGTTTTCCTTTGATGCGTTCAAGCTCAAAAGAAGCATCGCTCACAAGTTCTTCGATCAACGCTTTAACCGGGATGACTTCATCCGCCATTCCCACGGACTGACCGGCCATCACTGAACCGTAATCAATGTCACCGTCAACAACGGCACGGCGCAAGGCACCCATCCAATATTTTTCCACCTCTTCCTGAGCCTGCTGCCGGTGGATCGTGCCAGCTTCAAGCTCCTTCAAAAGACGCAGCTGCAATTTACCGAATTCCTGCATCCCGCGGTTGCGCAGTGCACGCACCGCCACCACCGGCAAAGCTGAGTCATACTGAGGCGTCGAAACCGCATCACGGGCATTGGCACGGCGGAAGGCTTCTTTGAAATTGGCGTGTGCCTTACATTCCTCAGTCATAACAAAACGGGTCCCCAACTGCACACCGGCAGCCCCCATCATCAGCAGATGAGCCACCATACGCCCGGTGGAAATGCCTCCCGCCACAAAGACCGGCAGCTGATCCCCAACCTTGAAAAGCACCTGCTGCAAAAGCACCATCGCCGAAACGTGGCCGATATGGCCGCCCGCTTCGCTGCCTTCCAGCACCAGAGCATCAGCTCCGAAACGGATCATACGTTCAGCAATAGACAAGGTGGAAGCAAAACACAGCACCTTGGCCCCCGTTTCCTTTGCCGCGGCAACTTCATTTTCACGGGGAAAACTTCCGGCAAAAACAATGTAATCCACCGGATTGTCCTTGATCATCGCCAGATGTTCTTTGTAAGCAGGAGCAATGGTGATCAGGTTCACAGCAAAGGGATTCTTTGTCATCGAACGCAAGGATTGGATCTGCTGCTGCAAAACATCCGTCGGAGCATTGCCGCCTGCAAGACAGCCGAAAGCTCCGTTGTTGCAAACTGCCGCCACCAGTTGGGGTTCCGAAACCCAGGTCATAGCTCCGCAAATAATGGGATAACGGCATCCCAGAAATTCACATCCCCGGGCGGAAAGATTGGTAAACATCTTATTTTCAGGCATAAAAAACTCCTTTCAAAAAAGTGATTTACAATGTGTCGTTATTATAAAATACACCATATATACACTTTTTTCAAAGAAGTTTTGCCTCAGTCAGCCGTCAATACAGAGAGACTTTTTACCGCAAAGCCTTTATGAGTAAAACATTAACACAATTAAATAAATTTGAAAGATTTTTTTATCTCTCAGCTGTTTTCTTTTCTGACAGGCTTACAAAAAGAGCAGCATCAAAGTCAAAGCTATGATCAAAGCAGAAACGATCATCCCGATCAACAAAGGCAGATATTCTCTGCTCCTCCCCTGTCTGCGGGGAGCAACTTCAGACTCCTGAGCAGCCGTTGAAGAATGAGCCCCTATGCCCGGATTTTCAAAAACCTTGCCGCACAATTTGTAATAACGCAGCTCCAACTGCTCAAGGCGGCCGGAAAATTCTTTTTCCGCATTAATGATCGAATTGAGATTTTCCAGATTTTCAGCAGCACTGCTGTGTTCAAAGAGAAACTCCTTGAGCAGATCGCACCGTCTGGACAACCGGCCAAGCTCCGCTTCGGCGGCGGCTTTGTCACAAACCATTTTTTTACGCAGCTCATTGGTACGACGGTCAAATTCCGGATTGTGAGCAGTAAAATTATCGTTTCCGGAACCCATCCGGGGAACGGTATACCCGCTTTCACTGCTATTTTTTTGAGGGGCGACCGGAGTTCCGCGTCCCCGGGTCAACACATCAGTAGATTCCTGTTGTTCCATAAGTTCTCTCATCTCCTCCCGAAGCGTTTTTCAATTTCACGCAAAGTCAAAGTGATTATTGTAGGCCGTCCGTGAGGGCAAAGGGTTCCCTGACGGCAGTTTTTAAGTTCATTCAACAATTTTTCGGCACCCGGCACCGTCAGCGGATCGTGAGCTCTGACGGCAGCGTGGCAGGCAGCCCGGGCAACAGCTTCAAGATCCCCCGGCGTATAATCCTCATCCAGCAAGCCGTTGAGCATATCGGTCACAAGTTCAGCAAGGGGCCGGGAAGTTTTCAAATTGAGGGGCAGAGCGTTGACCATAACGGCGTTTCTGCCCGCAGGCACAAAATCAAACCCCAATTGCTGAAAAAAGTCCAGATTCCGGTTCAAAAGAGCCAGCAATCCCCGGGGGAGTTCAAGGGTTTCAGGAATAAGAAGCCCCTGAGAAAGGCCATCTCTCCCGGGCTGCCAGGAGTCCAGCAGTTTTTCAAACATAACCCTTTCGTGGGCAGCGTGCTGATCTATAAGAAGCAATCCATCCACTCCGGCAGCGAGCAAATATGTGTCATCATAGATCCCGAGTATCCGTTCCGGCCAGAATCCAAAACTCTTCTTTTCTTCCTTGGGACAGACCGTTTCACCGCGAAAAGCAGTGTCCTTTTCAGCAACAGGATCTGCATCCTCAGTTGCACTCTGCACAGGAGAAACGATCCCCCTGTTGGGAAGATCTGCCAAAGGTTCATCCGGCAGCTGACAATATGCTTTGGTCACTCCCCACTCCCTTTGCAGCTCCTCCTGAGGCTCATCAGGCAGCGGATGAACGGTTCGTTCAAAGTTGAATTCAGGCTGTTCGCCTTTCTTTTCCACACTGTAAGTCACAACAGCAGATTCAAGAATAAATTTGACTCCGGAAGCACATTCTGCAGTGGACTTTTCTGCCGCAGGAACAGGCCATTCTTCCCTGACAGGGGGAACAGAAACGACCTCTATTCCCTCTTCCGGAATACTCTTTCTGCCACAATCTTCTTCTGCGGCGGGCCGACCGGCTCCCCAGTTGCGCAAAGCATTGCTCACAGCAGCAGCCACCGCCCGGACAATGGTGAATTCAGAACGGAACCTGATCTCGCGTTTGGCAGGATGCACATTGATATCGATATCTTCCACAGGCAATTCCAGAAAAAGCACAGCCGGCACATAGCGTCCAGGTTCAGTCAATGTGGCATAACCATCTCTGATCGCCCGGGCGATGGTCAGAGAATCCACCGGGCGGCGGTTGACAAAAAACCTCTGTTCCCGCCGGGAAGAACGGGTAAATCCCGGAACGCCGATAAAACCAGCGATCCGCAAATTCCCTTCTTTGTGAGAAATTTCGATCATATCCTGCTGGCCGAAAAGCTCCCGCATACGCTCATTGCGGCTGCTTCTGGCAAGACGGAAAACAAGTTTTCTGTCGATACGCAATTCAAAAGCAGTATCAGGATTCGCCAAAGCCAGAAGCGTCACAGCTTCTTCGATGTGATGTTCCTCGGTACCGGCAGACTTCATAAATTTTTTCCGGGCAGGAGTATTGAAAAAGAGATTTTCAACTTTGATGCAGGTTCCCGCCGGACTGCCGCAGGGAATGATATGCTGTATCTTGCCGCCTTCGACAGAAACTTCAACGCCCTCACCGGCATCAGCACACCGGGTACGCATAGTGAACTTTGAAACCTGAGCCATAGAAGGCAGAGCCTCCCCCCGGAACCCCATTGTCCGGATCGTTGAAATATCCTCGGCCCGCACAAGTTTGCTGGTTCCGTGAAGTTCCAATGCATTGCGGGCATCTTCCTCATCCATACCGCATCCGTCATCGGTGACAGAAATAAGTCTGCTTCCGGCACGTTCAATTTCAACAGCGATACGGGAAGCTCCGGCATCAAGTGAATTTTCGATCAGTTCTTTGACCACAGATGCGGGACGTTCGATAACTTCACCGGCAGCGATCAGATTAGCCAGATCCTGATCCATTACTTTGACACGGCCCATTATTTTTTCTCCTCCTCAAACACGATCAAATCAACGCTTTCCCCGGGAATCACTGCATTTTTGTTTTTTGAAACGGCCAAGTTCCGGGGAAGTTCAGTTTTAAACTTCTCAACACAGCGGCGTAAATTATTTTCGATTCCCGTAATTCCGCCTGACTCCTCGCAGGCCCTGAAAAACTCTCCCACAGCCTGAATCCTTCCCTGCTTCATCAAAACAGCGGCATAATTGTTCCGGCAGATAAAATCCCCCGGATTACGCAGCAGCAAATTACGCAGCAATGTTTCTGCATCATTAAGTTTCCCATTATAATAAAGGGCACAACTGCCGAGACGCAGCACCATAGGAGAAACGTTTTTATCCATTTTTTTTATTCTTCGGAAAAACATTTCAGCTTCGGCAAAACGTTTTTCCTGCACTGCCTTCAAAAGCTGTATCTTGAGGGAACGCAAATACCTCTTTTCCTGCCTTTGGGCAACATCTTCCCTGACGGGGATCTCCGTAAAACTCACAACCAGACTGGTCGCATAAAACACGAGTGCCGGCAGAGCAAAAAGAATAAGGACATTGCGACTTGAACTTTTCATCGGCACTCCGGCAGCGTTTCAGCAAATTTCCAGCATCCGACTTTGTGCCCGGGCGAAACTTCCACATTTACGGGCACTTTTGCGACACACACCTTTTCAAGTTCTCCGGTACACTCCTGGCATCTGGTACAAAAACGGCATCCGGCAGGAAAATTTTCAGGAGAAGGGACCTGCCCCGGAATGGTCACAAGTTTCTGCCCCTCCCCCCCCAGGACCGGCACCGCAGCCAGAAGAGCTTTGGTGTAGGGGTGCCTGGGAGCGGAAATCAATTCTGCAACGGGAGCACTTTCAACGATTCTCCCGGCATACATAACAGCGACCCGGTCAGCCAGCTGGGCAACTACGCCGAAATTATGGGTTATCAATATAATGGAAGTGCCGTTTTCCCGGCGCAGCTGTTCCATAAGTTCGATGATTTGAGCCTGAATCGTCACATCAAGGGCGGTGGTTGGTTCATCAGCGATCAGCAGATCGGGATTCCCGGCCAGAGCCATAGCGATCATCACACGCTGCTGCATTCCGCCGGAAAGTTCGTGAGGAAAATTCTTCATACGGGCCCGGGGATCGGGAATACCGACAGAAGCAAGCAGTCTCTCAACTTCAGCAAAAGGATCTTTTATTCCGCTCCGGTGCAGGGAAAGGACTTCGGCGATCTGATCACCGATACGGAAAACCGGATTGAGTGAAGACAGCGGCTCCTGAAAAATATAAGCGATCCCGCCGCCGCGGATCTTGCGTAATTCTTTGGCTGAAAGAGAAAAAAGTTCCACTTTTTCGCCGGAACGTTTTTCAAATAAAGCAGAGTCCGCCTCAATAAGTGCCTGTCCCGCATTGAGTCGGGTCAATGCCAGACATCCGGCACTTTTGCCGCATCCTGACTCCCCGACAAGGGCCAGTATTTCCCCTCTTTCTATTTCAAAGGAAACTCCGTTGATAACCGGCAGCACCTCAGAACCGCGCCGGAATCCCACGGAAAGATTTTCCACTTTAAGCAAACTCATTGTTCCTGACTCCTGAAAAACGCAAGGGTGTTTCCCGCCCCATTGCGACCTCTTCAACACAGCAAAACATCCCCGGATCCGGATGCTTTCAATGAAATATAGCACCATTTTCTGAAATATTCCATTGATTTCAGAAAAATTGAGTGGAAAAATCATATAAATGGCTGTATATTATGTTGACTGTATATGTTTAAATTTAAGGAAATGCGCATGGACAGCGTCTATATTTCAGGACGGGGACTCGTTACTCCCCTCGGCAAAAACCTTGCAGAAAACGAATCCGGACTCCGTAACGGCAAAAGCGGACTGGTCCGGGTCCCTGAGTTTATCAGCAACCATTTGGACAGTGAAGTCGGTGGTATGGTGGGTGAAATTTCAGCAGGAGAATTGATCGATCGTAAAAAACTCCGTTTCTGTCCGCCGACCAGTGTTATGTCTGTTATCGCCGTTGCAGAAGCTCTGACCGAAGCGGGGATCCCCGTTGAGGAGGCTAAAAATTACCGCATCGCTATCGTGGGCGGTACTGCCAGTACTTATGCAAATGAACTTTATGATATCACTAAAACATTTGTGGATTCCAACTACCGTCTCAGAAACGTATCTCCTTTTTCTGTTCCCCGGGCAATGCCTTCAAGTGTGGTTTCCAACCTGTCGCTGATTTTCGGGCTCAGAGGTGAATCCTATGGTATTTCCGCCGCCTGCGCCACAAGCGCCCTGGCGGTGATCATCGGTGCCCGCCTCGTCGAAAGCGGAGCCTATGATATGGTCCTCGCAGGCGGAGCTGAATGTCTGGACTGGGTCCAGGCACTCGGATTCTGTGCCTGCCGTGCTCTTTCACGCAAATACAACTCTGAACCCGAAAAAGCCAGCCGTCCTTTTGATCGTGACCGCGACGGTTTCGTCCTTGCCGAAGGAGCTGCCTGGGTTTTGCTGGAATCTGAAAAAAGCCTTAAAGCCCGTAACGCAAAGCCCATCACCAAAGTCAGCGGTGTCGGAGCCAACAGCAACGCTGTCGATATGGTGGTTCCTGATTCTGCGGCCATCTGCGACGTGATGACTCTGGCGATCCAAAACGCCGGTCTGACACCTCAGGAAATCGGCTATGTCAACACTCACGGCACAAGTACTCCTGTGGGCGACCCCCTTGAACTCAATGCCGTCCGGCAGCTTATCGGTGAAAATGCCGCTATCAACAGCACAAAATCCCAGACCGGCCATATGGTCAGTGCCACGGGAGCTGCGGAAATCATTTTCACCTCGATTATGCTCGAAAAAGAGTTTATTTCCCCCACTATAAACCTTGAGAACCCCGATGAAGGCTTTGAATGGGCCGATCTGGTGCGTGAATTACGCACCGGTACAAAGGTCAAGCACGCTCTTTCCAACAGCTTTGCTTTCGGTGGCTCCAACGCCTCAGTGGTTTTGAGCAAAGTTGAGTAACAGAGAACTTTCCTGCGATGAAAAGTTTTGATGTGGTGGTGGTCGGAGCCGGTCACGCCGGCTGTGAAGCAGCTCTCAGTGCCGCTCGTATGGGAGCTTCAACGCTCCTTGTCACTCTGAATCTGGATCACGTAGCACAAATGAGCTGCAATCCTGCCATTGGCGGTATCGCCAAAGGACAGGTCGTCCGTGAAATCGACGCTTTGGGCGGAGCTCAAGGGATCGTGGCAGAAAGTTCCGCCATTCAGTTCCGTATGCTCAACAGGACCAAAGGTCCCGCCGTCTGGTCTCCCCGGGCACAGTGTGATAAGCAGATTTACCAGCGGGCAATGAAGTTCTATCTTGAACAGACCCCCAATTTGGAACTTCTGCAGTCGGAAGTTACAGGTTTTCTGCTTGAAAAGAGCAAACTGAAAGGTATTGTCACAGCATTCGGCGAAGAGATCCTTTGCAAAGCCGTTGTGTTGACCACCGGAACGTTCCTGCGTGGAAAACTCCACTACGGTATGAAAAATTTTCCCGGCGGCAGAGCGGGGGATTTTCCGGCCAATGCCCTTTCTGAAGCAATGAGCACCCAACTGGGGCTGCGTTTGGGACGGCTCAAAACCGGAACGCCGCCCCGGGTGTTGGGCAAATCCATTGATTTTTCAGCGATGCCCGAACAACATTCTGAGCCGGAATTTGAAGAATTCAGTTTCTGGAGCAGAGAACTTTCTCCTGAAATGCCTCAGGCGGCACGACGGCATATGAGCTGTCATCTGGTTCACTCCACGGACGAAAGTGCTGAGATCGTCAGAAAAAACATCCACCTTTCTCCTATGTACAGCGGTATCATTGAGGGGATCGGAACGCGGTATTGTCCCTCTTTTGAGGATAAAATCAAACGATTCCCCCAGCATCCTCATCATTTGCTCTTTTTGGAGCCCGAGGGAGCTCATACCGATGAATACTATATCAACGGCTTTTCTTCCAGCCTTCCCATTGAAGTGCAGATGCAAATGGTTCACTCCCTGCCGGGGTTGGAAAAAGCGGTCGTTTCCCGTTATGCCTATGCCATTGAATATGACTTCATCTACCCCGACCAGCTTGAACGCTCTTTGCGGAACAAACAATATGAAAACCTCTTTTCCGCAGGCCAGATCAACGGTACCAGCGGTTACGAAGAAGCTGCCGGACAGGGGCTTGTGGCAGGATTCAATGCCGCCCGCTGTGCCGCCGGCAAAGAACCCGTCTGTTTCGGACGGGATTCCAGCTATATCGGAGTTATGATCGACGACCTTGTGACCAAAGAAATCATCGAACCCTACCGGCTTTTCACCAGCCGGGCGGAATACCGCCTCACATTGCGGCAGGATAATGCCGACTTGCGGCTCTGTGATTTTGCACGGGAATACGGACTTCTTCCGGAAAGTAAATATAAGGAGTTTGCCGACTACAAAGAAGCTCTGGTTCCTCTCCTTGCCGAATGCCGTACCAGAAAGTATCACGACAAAAGTTTGCTGGTCTGGCTCAAAAATGTTCCCGAAAACGCTTTGCCCGGCGAAGCTCTCCCCTTCCCTGCCGAACTGTTGCCGCTCCTGCCTGCCGACGAACGGTTGAAACGCAGAGTGTGGAATCAATTACTTGTTGAAGCAAGATACGACGGTTATCTGCAGCGGGAGCAGGCAGCCATCAACAAACTCAAACGGCAGGAAGATTTGGTCATCCCTGAAAACTTCGACTACAATACTCTGCCCGGATTGCGTAATGAAGCCCGGCAAAAGCTGATCAAGGTCCGTCCGGTCACAGTGGCTCAGGCAGAACGTATTGACGGTGTCACGCCTGCTGATGCAGCATTGATCCAGGTTGCTTTGCGGCGCCACGGGGATAAAGAATGACCGGAAAAAGTTCAAATAAAATTTCCGGAGCAAAAGCCAAGTTTTTTTCTTCTCCTGCGGCAGTAAGTGCTGCGGTAATAACAGCATTGCTTGTTCTCACGGCACTTCTGTGTGAACTGCACGGGATCTTCGCTGCATTTTCCGGCAGTGTGCCTTACTGGGAACGGATTTATGCCGCCCCCTACTCTGCCCCGGGAGCGGGAACGTTTCTGGGAACCGATTATCAGGGACGTTCAGTGTTGTTCCGTGCTTTGGCGGGAACGATTCCGGCTTTCAAAGTCGGAGTGGTTGCGGGAGTCCTTTCAGTTTTCACAGGAACAGTACTGGGGATATGTGCCGGTTTTTTCAGAGGCAAAGTGGACGATATCACAGTGTGGATCTACAGTACTTTTGCTTCTATGCCCACTTTGCTCTTTATTCTTTCCTTTGCCTTGCTGAGTGCTTCCTCACCGGGACTGCGGGGATTCCTTGAAAAAACAGGAGCTTTACTCAGGATCGATCCGGGAGCATTGGCCGTTTACCTTGCCATCGGAATGACCGGCTGGGTTGGCCTCTGCCGGGTCATCCGGGCGGAAACCTTGAAACTCCGTTCACTGGCCTACGTCAATGCCGCCCGCATTGCCGGAGTCAATTCCCTTGTTATTATCTGGCGTCATATTCTGCCCAATGTACGCCATTTGACCATTATTTACTTTACTTTGAATTTCGGTTCAGCCGTTATGATGGAAGTTCTTGTGGGTTATCTGGGGCTGGGGGGCAGCAACAGCATTCCCGGTTGGGGAAGTATGATCGCAGCCGGACAGGAACGGCTCTGGCGGGGCGTTTGGTGGGAACTGGGAGCTGCAAGCTCTCTGATGTTTATAATGATACTTGCACTGAATCTGCTGGGGGACTCCCTGAGGGATGCTCTTGATCCCCGCAGCAGCTGAATTTTTTAATCGAAGGTATTTTTTATGAGTGAACACGAACACAGCAATAATAAACGTTTGAATGAACGCAAGATGGAATCCCAGCTGAATCTGCTTTATACAGCAGGAAAAAGCGTTCTCAACGGTGTTTTCGGCAGACAGATGCCACCGGATCTGCTGCTGGCAGAATTTTTCCGCAACAACCGTCAATGCGGTTCCCGGGACAGAGCACTTATTTCAGGATGTATTTACGCATTGCTCCGGTATTGGGGCTACTTGCGCAATATGATGCCCGGAGAATGGAGAAAAAGCACTGAGACAGGCGAAGTGCTCTTTTCAAAACGGGAGTTGGGAGTGCTCTTTTACACGGCTCTCTACTGCGACAATCCGGGAGCTGCTGAACTGGTCAACTTTTCAACAGTTTACAACTTCCCCCCTCTTCCCAAAGGAGCCCCCCAAAGCCCCGTTGCACGGGCACGGGCGGCAGCAAAAGCGTTGCAGATAGAATGTACCTTGAATTCCTCTCAGCTGCTTCCTGAGTGGCTTCAGGGAAAGATCCCCAATGCGGGAGTCGTGGCAGAATCTCTGGCTCAGCGTCCCCCTCTGTGGATCAGGATCCACCGGGAAGAGGAAAAATGTCTGGCTGAATTCAAAGAAAAAAATCTCCGTTGTGAAGTTTCAGAAAAGCTCCCCGGTGCAGCAGCTCTTTATGCCCCCAGAATAAACCTCTTTTCCCTTGAAAGTTATTCCAAGGGCCGTTTTGAAGTTCAGGATCTTGCCAGTCAGGCTATCGGTGCCGTCTGCGGAGTCAGGAGCGGCGAAAGGATCCTTGATGCCTGTGCCGGGGCTGGCGGCAAAACGCTTCAGCTGGCAGCTCTGATGAAAAACAAAGGTACCATTATTGCCGGAGACATCCGGGCCAACAAACTTGATGAACTCCGCCGCCGGGCTGTCCGTGCGGGACTTTTCAACATCCGTACCCGGGCCCACGAAGGCAAATTGTGGCGTGATTTCGTCCCCTGCGACAGAGTTCTGCTCGATGTACCCTGTACCGGTTCCGGCGTCTGGCGGCGCAATCCCGGTATGCAGTGGAGTTTCACAATGGAAAAACTTGCTGCCCATACCAAAGTTCAGCGGGAGATCCTTGAGAACTTCTGCTCTGCCGTCAAGCCCGGGGGGACACTTATTTATTCCACCTGTTCTCTTTTCCCTGAAGAGAATGAACTTCAGATCCAATCTTTCCTTGAGCGGCACGAAGAATTCGTCCTTAAAGAAGCCCCTCATCCCCTCACCGGTGTTTTTACCGACGGATGTTACCGATTCAATGCCGGTGACGGCAACTGTGATTATATGTTTGCCGCAGTTATGGAGAAAAGTGCACGATGAAAGCTGTTCACTTCAATATTGTTCTGGTCGCTCCGGAAATTCCTCAGAATACCGGTACTATCGGCCGTTTGGCTGTGGCAACTGATGCCACACTGCACCTGATCGAACCTCTGGGCTTCTCTCTTGATGACAAATATGTAAAACGTGCCGGAATGGATTACTGGCAGCACCTTGATCTGCATATTTACAAAAATTGGGAAGAATTCCTCGAAAAAAATCGGCCGGAGCGGATGTTTTTCTTTTCCACCAAAGGGGAAAAACGGTATTGGAATACGGAATACAAAGAACACGACTATCTTGTTTTCGGACGGGAATCAGCCGGATTGCCCCCGGAATTTTACGATACATACGCTGATTTGCTCAGAACGATCCCTATGCCGGGAAAATTCAACCGCAGTCTCAACCTTGCCAATTCCGTTTCCATCGTCTTTTACGAGGCACTCCGTCAAAATGAGGCTTTGCTTGACTTATGAGTCCCCGCTGTCTTTTTACTGTTGAAAACCTCAACTTGAGTATCGGCGAACAGGTCATCTTTGACGATGCCGCCATTTCTGCCTTTGAAGGGGAGCGGATCGCCCTCATCGGCCGCAACGGCAGCGGAAAAACGACTCTGCTCAAGGTCATTGCCGGAATTGAGATCCCCCTTGATACCAAAATCGCCAGGGAACGGGATCTGCGTATTGCCGCAATGCCTCAGGATTTCCAGCTTGATGACACCTTGTCCGCAAGAGAAAATATCC
>JAZUPO010000150.1:0-6431 GCA_045605205.1 Victivallaceae bacterium | reverse complement strand
CCAGCAGCGTACTATTGATACCTTCTTCCCTGTGGCTGTGGGCGGAACATTTTGTACTCCCGGACCTTTCGGTGCCGGCAAAACCGTGCTTCAGCACGCTTTGAGCCGTTATGCCGAAGCTGACGTGGTGATCGTCGCCGCCTGCGGTGAACGTGCAGGTGAAGTGGTGGAGATCCTGCGGGAATATCCTGAACTTGTGGACCCCCGTACCGGACGTTCTCTGATGGACCGATCCATTATCATCTGCAACACCAGTTCTATGCCGGTGGCCGCCCGTGAGGCTTCTGTGTACACCGCAGTGACCCTGGCTGAATACTACCGGCAGATGGGGTTGAATACGCTGCTGTTGGCTGACTCCACTTCCCGCTGGGCTCAGGCTCTGCGTGAAATGTCCGGCCGTCTGGAAGAGATCCCCGGCGAAGAAGCCTTCCCCGCTTACCTCGAATCTCTGATCGCCAGTTTCTATGAACGTGCCGGTCTGGTGAAACTCCGTTCCGGCGATATGGGTTCTGTTACCATCGGCGGTGCCGTTTCTCCTGCGGGCGGTAACTTTGAAGAACCTGTGACTCAGGCGACCCTTAAAGTGGTGGGAGCCTTCCTGGGACTTTCCCGTGAGCGTTCCGATGCCCGGCGTTATCCTGCCATTCATCCTCTGGAAAGCTGGAGTAAATACAAGAGCGTAGTGGATGCCGCTGAACTGGAATTTGCCCGCGGTATCTTGCGCAGAGGTGCCGAAGTCAACTCAATGATGAAGGTGATCGGTGAAGAAGGTACTGCCATTGAAGACTTTATCATCTACCTCAAGAGTGAATTTCTCGACTACGTTTATCTGCAGCAGAACACCTTTGACGATGTGGACGCCGCCAACGGTGCCGCCCGGCAGTGCAATACATTTGCTCTGGTGCAGAGCGTCTTGAAAAAGGAATTCCCCTTTACAGATAAAGATGATGCCCGCCGTTACTTCCTGGAACTGCGTCAGCTTTGTATGGATTTGAACTACTTGCGTGAAGATTCCGAAGAATACAAAGCCCAGTATGCCGCAATTCAGGCAAAACTCAATGAATCCGGAGAAAAGAAAAATGCGTAAAGTTTACCATAAAATCATTCATATTGCCGGTAACGTCATCACCGTTGAAGCTGACGGCGTGGGATACAACGAACTGGCCGAAGTCACCAGCCGCCGCGGTACCTCTCTTGCTCAGGTGATCCGTCTTGACAACGGCAAGGTCTCTTTGCAGGTTTTTGCCGGTTCACGCGGTATCGGTACCAATGACCAGGTACGTTTCCTGGGCCGTCCTATGGAAGTGTCAAGCTCTGAAAATCTCCTGGGCCGCGTTTTCAACGGCCGTGGATATCCCAGAGACGGCAAGCCTGAGATTCTGTCGGATATGATCGCCATCGGTGCTCCCTCTGTGAACCCCGCCAAGCGTGTTATTCCCCGCAAGATGATCCGTACCAATATCCCTATGATCGACGTGTTCAACACCCTTGTGGAATCTCAGAAACTGCCCATCTTTTCAATTGCCGGTGAACCTTACAACGAACTCCTTGCCCGCATCGCTCTGCAGGCTGAAGTGGATGTTATCGTTCTGGGCGGTATGGGAATCAAATATGATGACTATCTGATTTTCAAGCGCACCCTCGATGAACACGGTGCTCTTTCCCGTACTGTGATGTTCATCCATACTGCCGCCGACCCCATTGTGGAGTGTCTGATGGTTCCCGATATGGCTCTGGCTGTGGCTGAAGCCTACGCCCTCAAAGGCAAGCGGGTGTTGACTCTGCTCACCGATATGACCAACTTCTCTGACGCTCTGAAAGAAATCGCCATTACAATGGAACAGATCCCCGCCACCCGCGGTTATCCCGGCGACCTTTACAGTCAGCTGGCAGCCCGGTACGAAAAGGCTGTTGACTTTGACGGTGCCGGTTCTATCACCATTCTGGGTGTGACCACGATGCCCGGTGACGATGTAACTCATCCTGTGCCCGACAACACCGGATATATTACTGAAGGTCAGTTCTACTTGCGTAACGGACGTATTGAGCCTTTCGGTTCACTTTCCCGTCTGAAACAGCAGGTCAACGGCCGTACCCGCAGCGACCACCGTGCCATTATGGACGCTATGATCCGTCTGTACGCCGATTACAAGAGTACCGTTGAAAAGCAGTCTATGGGCTTCAAGATGTCCGGCTGGGATAACAAACTCCTGAAATACGGTAAGCGTTTTGAAACCGAAATGATGAACCTTGCGGTGAACATTCCTCTTGAAAACGCCCTCGATTTGGGCTGGAAGATCCTTGCTGACTGTTTTGAACCCGCTGAAGTGGGTATCAAAACCGATCTGATCGAACAGTATTGGCCCAAGGAGGCCTGATTCTATGGCTGAAAAGATCAAATTCACCAAGCAGGAGCAAAAGAAGCAGCAGGATGCTTTGAAGCAGTTTAAGCGTTTTCTGCCTACGCTGCAGTTGAAAAAACAGCAGCTTCAGGCGGAAGTCCGCCGCAGCTCCGATTTGCTTGAGGATAATTTACACCGTCAGGAAGAACTCCGGGGTGCTTTGGCTCAAAGCCTGATCTTTTTCGGCGATGCCAAAGCCGCCCGTGAGATTGAATCCAAGGTGCAGATCAAAAATATCCGTTCATCCGAACAGAATATTGCGGGTGTGCCTATTCCTGTTTTTGAGGGGATCGATTTTGCCGATATCCCTGTGGATTTCTTTGCTACTGACTGGTATGTTGATGATGCCGTCGATGCTTTGAAACGGGCCGCTGAACTGCGTGAAGAGTACAAGATCCTCTACCGGCAGTTTGAACTGCTTTCTGAGGAACTCCGTACCACCGGACAGCGGGTCAACCTCTTTGAAAAAGTCAAGATCCCTGAATGTCAGGAAAATATCCGCAAGATCCGCATTATGCTGGGCGACCTTGAGACCAGTGCTGTGGCACGGAGCAAGATCGCCAAACGGAAAACTGCTGCTGCCAACTGAGAGCTGCTGTTCCTATGAAAACGGATCTCTATGTAGAAGTTCTTGATACCACTTTGAGAGACGGCGAACAGACTCCCGGAGTTTCTTTTACTCCCAAGGAGAAACTGGATATCGCCAGGATGCTCCGCCGTCTCAAGGTCGATCGTATAGAGATCGGTTCAGCCCGGGTTTCTGACGGTGAAGGAGACGGAGTCAAAAAGATCCTTGCCTGGAGCAATGACCACGACAATCCGGAAAAATTGGAAATCCTGGGCTTTGTGGACGGCGGCCGTTCTGTCGACTGGATCAGAAACAAGGGCGGCAAGGTTATCAATCTTTTGTGCAAAGGCTCTCGTAATCACTGCGAGATCCAGCTGAAAAAAACTCCTGAGCGGCATCTTGCCGATATCAGAAAAGAGATCGAAAAAGCTCACTCTGCCGGTTTGAAAATCAACCTTTATCTGGAAGACTGGTCAAGCGGAGTGACCGATTCCTTTGATTATGTTCTGTCAATGGTCTCTTTTTTGAAAGATCTTCCCGTGGAGCGGTTTATGCTGTGTGATACTTTGGGTAAGATGGATGTTTCAGGCCTTGAAAAGGCTCTGATAGTGATGAACAGTGCTTTTCCGCAGCTGCACTATGACTTTCACGGGCACAACGATTACAATATGGCGTGTGCCAATGCCCTGACTGCCGTTGAATGCGGCATCAGCGGCGTACATTGCACGATCAACGGTCTCGGGGAACGGGCGGGCAATCTTGATCTGGCCCAGTTCGCTGTGACGGTCAGGGATTTTTCCCGCCGTCAGGTGCATATCGTTGAAAAAGAACTGCACCACGCATCCAGCTTGCTTGAAGCTCTTTCCGGCAAGCGGTGTGCCTGGAACGCTCCCGTAGTAGGCAGCGATGTATTTACCCAGACTTGCGGAGTACACGCCGACGGCGACCGCAAAGGGAATCTTTACTGCAATAAACTTCTGCCTGAACGTTTTGTCCGGCAGCGTGATTACGCTTTGGGGAAACTTTCCGGGAAAGCCTCAATCGACCGGACTCTTGAACTTATGGGCGGGGAGCTTCTTTCGCCGGAGCTGCGGGAAAAGGTTTTGAATGAAGTCATCCGTCTGGGGGATCGCAAAAAAGCGGTGACACCTGCTGATCTGCCCTTTATTATTTCCAACGTTATGCGTACTCCCGAAGCAGCACGGCTGCGGATCGTTGATTTTGAAACGGTGTCCCGGCGGCACGGTTTCCCCAAGGCTCACGTTGTGCTTGAGTTTGACGGCAAACAGGTCGAAGATACGGCCCGGGGGGACGGCGGATATGATGCTTTGATAAAGGCTGTCAGAAAGTGTCTGAAGCAGTTTTCTCTTTCAATGCCGAAACTTCTTGACTATCAGGTTCGTATCCCCCCCGGCGGACGGACGGATGCTCTGGTGGAAACAACGATCACCTGGAAAGGGGCGGACGGCAGAAATGTGGTCACTTCAGGCGTTGATTCCGACCAGCTGGTGGCGGCAGCTATTGCTACTGAAAAAATTCTCAACCTTATGATTCACGGAAGAAACGATGGGTAATGTATATATAATTTCCGGCAACGACGATTTCAGCCGCAAAAAAAGGGCAAGGGAGCTTGCTGTTCAGCTGGGCGGGGAAGATTTTGACGATCCCGGTATAGAGATCATTACTGCTGAAAGTGAAACCGTAAAACTGGATCTGCTGGCAGGACCCTTTGTGGAAGCTGTCGAAACCCCTCCTTTTCTTTCGGCGAAAAAACTTGTCTGGCTGAAAAATTTTCCAGACCTTGATCTTCTTTCAAAATCAGGGCCCGCGGAGGCGATTTTGAAAACACTGTGTGCTCCGGTGCCGGAAGAGGTCGACATCATTGTTGACGGTCCGGGATTGGATTTGCGTAAAACTCTTGCTAAAAATTTGAAAGCTGTCGGTGTTTTGATCGAGATGTTTCAGGCATTGCAGTCCACCGACCGCAATTATGCTGAATCCCGCCGTCAGACACTTGAAAGTATGATTACTTCAAACGGCAAAAAGTTGGAACCCAAAGCGGTTCAGTACCTCCTTGATACAGTGGGGGGGAGTTCTGCCAATCTGGCAAATGAAGTGGAAAAACTGTTGCTGTTTACGGGGGATGCCCCTTATATCACTCTGGCTGATTGTCAGGCTGTTACCAGCCGTACTCCTGAAGCTGTGGGGTGGGAATTTACCTCGGCAGTAACTGAAGGAAATGCCTCACGGGCATTGAAACTGCTGGATCTGCTTTTTACCAAAGACAGCGATGCCATAGGGCTTTTGAGTTCTCTTTCCAATGAATATCAGCGTTACAGCAAATTGTTTCCTGCGTTGAAAGAATTGGGCATAACTCACGTTACGCCCCGTTCATTTGATAATCTGCCCGCTGATGTAAAAAAACGTTTCCCCGACAATCCTCTTTTGGGATATCATCCTTTCAGGGCTTACAAGATGTGTGAAGCAGCTCAAAAACTGGGCGGATACAAGATCGCTGAAAAACTTGCTGCCATCCGGGAGACCAGTTGTGCCGCTGTTTCAGGAGGCGGGAATGTCCGCATCCTTATTGAACAGCTGATCCTCAAGCTGTGCCGCAGTTGAAGGAGCTGCAAGAGCCTTATGGAGCATTTTCTTTTATTTGCCGCAGCTCCAAACACTGCGGCGTTGTGCTTGTCTGCCGATTTGAATATCTGGCTTTGTACCGGTGTGGCCGTTTATATTGGCGTAATGCTTTTGATCGGATTTCTGGCGGGGCGTAAAATTTCCGGCATTGAGGATTATCTGGTGGCGGGAAGAAGAGTGCCCCTCTGGATGGCGACTGCAACGCTCCTTGCCACCTGGTTCGGTGTAGGTTCCAGTATGGGAGTTGCATCAACAGTTTATACAAGCGGGCTCAAGGGGGTTTTAGCTGATCCTTTCGGAGCTTCACTGTGTTTGCTCCTGGCGGGATTTTTTGTTGTGGGACAGTTGCGAAAAAGGAAATGTCTCACAGTTACGGATATTATTTCACGGCAATACGGCAAAGCCGCCGGAGTATATGCGACCTGCTGGATGATGCCTGTCTATATCGGCTGGCTGGGATCGCTGTTGTTGGGGATCGGTACGATCATCAATATGCTGACCGGAAGCGATATCCTCACAGGAACTCTGATCGGCACTGCGGTCATCTTGTTGTATACCTGTGTTGGCGGTATGTGGGCCGTGATCCTCACCGATGTGGTACAGGTGATATTGATCGTGGCGGGACTTCTGGTGATGCTGCCGGGAGTTCTGGGGGAAGTCGGCGGATTGGGAAATTTGTACAATTCTCTCGGGAGTACTGATCTGACTTTGGGGATCTCGGCTGTAAGTCAGGGGACACCTGTTTGGGGAGACTGGATCTACTACATCGGCAGCTGGATGATGATGGGAAGTCGGATCGTAGCCATGGCGTTCTGTGG
>JAZUPO010000149.1:0-2818 GCA_045605205.1 Victivallaceae bacterium | reverse complement strand
GTGTGAGCAGGGAATTGTGCGGCTCTGTATCCATTGCCATTGCTCCATTGCCGCATTTCAGGGGACGGGCCAGCCAATTGCTGCCGCAGTCGGAGCCGTAAACCAGGCTTTCTGATTGAAAGAGGGTGATCTCTTCGACTGTCTCGGGGATACGCATAGATTTTTCGTTGTGGAGCCAGGAGGTGTTGAGAATAGAAAGTCCCAAACGGCGGCCCAGCTTGAATCCGGGGATCGTAGAGGTAAGTTTGCCCTCTTTGAAGTTGATGAAAGAGCCGGTTTCAATAAAGACCTGATCCGCTTCTTCCGGCGTAAAGGCAGGATCGTATCCGGCGTGACCGGGGGGGGTGAAGCGTCCCATACCGCAATTGTAGAGCACAATGGCATCAGGCTTGATAGATTTGACCAGCTGAAATGTTTTCCGGTGACGGGAGGCACACAGTTCGCGGCGGTATTTCAGGTAGTGGAGCCGGAGGGGTTCATTTCTGGATTCTTCCCCCGGCAGGGCAACGTGGTCAAAGGAGTGTAATGCGTAAACTTTGGGGTCGGGCACATTTTTACGCAGATACTCCCGGAATCCTTCAACGCAACGGGGACAGTAACAGGCAAGACAGGAAGCGTTATCAAAGTGAAATCCGTCCAGTTTGACTGTATTGAGACCGAATTCAATGATCTTGGGGTAGTATTCATCATAGTAGAGCGACGCATTGTAGCAGGCGTAATTTCTGCTGACGAATCCCCCTTCAAAGGTGGGATGAACAACTTTGCCGTCCGCACCGATCGTGCCGCACTCCATAGCCCCCGGGAGTTCATCTTCAAGGGTTTCGTAGTAATAAGTACCAATGGTACAGTAACCGATGACTTTGATACCGTACTTGTGGGCGATCTGCACCACTTCTGCTGTACGCATCATATCATCGTGTTCCATTTTCAGACCGAAGCCCTTGTAAAAGTGCATATAGATCTCGTTGACGCCCATAGCGGCGGCTTTGGCAATGGCTTCTTCGGAATGGATCCTGTCATACCAATCTTTGATCCACTCCCCGTTGCCCAGAAGTGAGTACAGATCGCTGTGACGGCGCTGGTAGAATTGGATGGGTTCGTGTGCCCAGAATGCCCAGACTAAAGGTTTCATATTTCACATCTCCACAATCTTCCGGCACGGTCGCTGGTATCGGTTTCACCTACAAAAATGGTATGTTCATCCATAATGGCGATATCGTGGCCGATGAAAAGACGGGTGTTGTCTTTATCATCCTGGATGAGTCCGAAAACTTCACTTTTTCCCGTTGAGGGATCAAAGGCAAACAAATGACATCTTTCAAGGAATCCTGCAATGCCGTAGATCCTGCCGTCGGCACCGGTTTCCAGTGCCGGGATACGGGTTTCGTTACCAGCGACCCGGCCCAGATCTTCGACCTTGCCGGTTTGGGGATCAAGGCGGTCAAGATGTCCGGAGGCTTCTCCGATATAGATCATACCGTCAGCCCCTGTTGCCATACCGTCAATGGGACCGGCTCCGGGATACATCAGGCCGCAGGACTCTTTTGTATGGGGCAGGGCATAGTTGAAAAAGGTGATCTTGTCTGTATCGGGATCATAACAAAAGAGGTTATGGGTACGGCAGTTCCAGGTGGCGTAGTATTTGCCGTCGGGAGCAAGAGAAACGATATGGGGAATACTGCCCATATACTGAACACGTTTGACTTTTCGTGTGGCCATATCCACCACAAAGAAGCAGAAAACAGGATAACTGAATCCGTAGATCAGCTGCCGTTCCTCATCCACCGTAATGGTCTGGATATAATCCTGAGGAACGGGAATTGGCAGAAAGTCATAGGTTCCTTTGTCGGGATCGTAGATGAAGATACGGCCGCCCTGGCCTTCTTCACGCTGATCTTCCCGGTGAAGACAGGCTGTTGCACCGATGATCTTGCCGTCTTTGCAGAGGTGAAGTGAACGGTGGATCTTGATTTCAAATTTTTCGGCCACTGCCTGATATCCCAGATTTTTGAAACTCTCCGCAGCAGGATCAAAAGAATACATCAGATCGCAGTCAAAAGCGGTCATTCCGCAAAAAAGAGTGCTGCGCTGTTTGTCATAGAGCAGCGAGGTGAAAGAAATGAGATTGCGTTTCCAGTCGGGATTCCCGGTAAAATCCCGGTAGCCCAGGGTGCCAAGGGGAACACCGACTTTGTCTTTCAGTTCTCTCAATACATAGGATGTCGTTTTCATAAAGAGTTGCCTTTCTTATATTGAATTGCTTGTACTTGCGTGAATTGCCAGAGTTGGAGCTATTGCCATATCAATCCGTTTCTCAGGGGGGGATTTGCCTTTGAGAAAAGTCATTACTTCATCCAGATGTTTTTTTCTGTCTATGTGAAAAGCCGTCAGTGGCGGATCAAGAAGCTCTGAATGAAGTCTCAAACCGCAGGCAGCGACTTTCAAATTGCCCGGGATATTGATGTTATGCTTTTGACACCAGGTGTACAAATGAAGTGCCGACAAGTGAGAATAACAGATCACAGCGTCAAAACGCTGCCAATCTGTCATAAAATCAGCAAGGGCCTCATCTCCGGGGACACTGTCTTTGTGGATCGTACCGAAAAGCCTTTGAGGGATTTTCAAATTTGCCTTTTCGATAAGTTCAAGATATTTTTCTTTGGGGAGACGGAAGACCTCACCTTTGTGCGGATTCTGCCAGCCGAGTATGCCGACAGAGGAACACCCTTGTGCTTTCAGGTGATCCAGCAGCATTTGGGTACCTGCTGCTGTATCGCTGTAAAGTGCGTGAAATCCGGTTTCGGCACTGTCTGCCGGA
>JAZUPO010000148.1:0-22172 GCA_045605205.1 Victivallaceae bacterium | reverse complement strand
TGCATATAGGCAGTATGCATAATCTCTTCAATATTGACCGGAAAATCTTTCTTTTCCAATTCACTCATAACATTGTCTCTCGTCAAATATGATTAATGTTTAAAATAGATACGGCTTTGAAATTCAGACACAATGTGTCATTTGAATAATATACTCCGGAAATCTGAAATAAACAAGTCCGCAAAAGAATTTTTTGCATCAAAAAACGGGAATTTTGAATTCATCCGCTGAGAAATAGGGGTTGAGCTTGAAATGAACAAGTTTGCTTTCGGTTTTGATGCCGTTCGTACTGGATCTTGTCAGGGCTGCCAGCATCATACCTTCTATCAGGGCATAATTGACGACGGTGGAGCTGTAATTCAGTACGGCAGAGCCGATTTTGATTTTTCCGGTCAAGCTGCGCAGACGGTAATCTGTTGCAGAAATGTAGAGATCGAGAGGATTGTTTTTCAGATCTTTTCTGCAACGCAACCGGTAAAAAAGTTTGCCGTCGGAAATCCCTCTTTTGATCTCTATATGCTTGAAAACAGAACTCAGTTCCAGAACAGGGTCTGCAATTTCACGCATCGTTCTCAGATGAAAAAGAAGTTCTTTGGAAAGAGGTTTGATGCTTTTTGCACGATAATCCACGGTGTAGCCGCCGGCATCGTTGAAAATATATCCGTAGTGGATCCCTTTTTCATCACTGGTGGTGATCTTGAAATTACCCGGGGCGGCAAACTTGACTTCCACAAACTCTTCTGTCGGCGGTTCGAGCCAGCCGGTATGGGTTTTGACTTCAAAACGCTGGATGAAACATTTGGCGGCGGCAAAACGCCCCTGGGGGTCCAGGGCCTTGGAGATCCGTTTTTCAAGTTCCTGTACTGTGATATCTGAATCAGTCAGTTCCAAATCGGCGGCACAGCCAGCAAGAAACAGGAAAATGCTGCACACAGCAGCCCTAAAAAGAGTCTTCATACTCTATATCCTTCCGGTACGACGTTGAACAATGCAATGGCAATGGTTTACCTATGAATAATATATCATATTTGAGCAAATTGTCAAGTGTTTTGTCTCAATCAGTCACAAAGTTTTGCAAGAAGCTCTTTGAAGCACTCCCAGGTGACCGTTCTCGGATCCTGATCTTCCGGGATATCTTCCATAAAGTCCCACAGTTTGCGACTGCGGCACAATTTTTCCGATTCAGGCGAAAGCGGGGCGGTAAATGTGAGTTTACTCCGCTGAATACCCTGTCTCAGATTGTGAAATGCAATGGCAAGATAATCAAGGCGATCCCGGTTTTCAAATGCAAAGCTCACATAATCCCGGTAAAATGTCGGAGAAATATCCGTCAGACGGCGGTGGAAAAACTTTTGATTTTTCAGCAGTACGGGGTCTTGAATGTATTTTTCCAAATGAAGTTCCTCAAAAGAAATACGGCCGTTGCAGTACTGTCTGAAAAGCAATTCAATTTCAGATGGTGTATTGTTGAAATTTTCCCCCGTCATTGCACGGGAAAGGGTTTCAAAAAGTTCTGCATAAGCCCCGTATCCCGGTTCAAAGGCTTCAAAAAGGATCCCCTGGATTCCCAGAGCGTGAAGCGTTTTGATATCTTGCAGATAGGCAGAGGTGCCGAACTGAAAATTTCCGGCAAAACTCTGTTTCATCACATTTTCGTGAATGTATATTTTTCCGGGAAATGCAGCGTTCCATTCTTTGATTTTTTGAAGCATCGCACTGCCGGAAGTCTGGTTTTCCGGCTCTTTGCCGCTGCCGCCATAGCTTGTACGCATATGACCGGCGGTACAGATATCGTCACAACTTCCCAGGGGAAAGGCAGGAAAACGGGGGAAGGTGTCAAACATAATCCTGTCCATAGCCGCAAAGGCGGAACTGTCGGCAGGGATATCGTAACGCATCGTATAAACGTCGGTTTCGATTTTCAAATCCGGGCGGCGGCTTTTGACGGTGGAGACAAAGGCTTCAATAAAAGGGTTCCAGCGTTCTACGACAGGCAGCTGCCGGCATTTGGGGCAGCAGCAGTAATCCCTGCCGTCGGCGGCACGCATATGGATGCGTGTGATTTCAGGGGGCAGTTCAGCCAGCCAGGCGGCACAGCCTGCGGCGTAGGCTTCCACTGCTCCGGGAGCGAAGCGGCAGGGGAAGGTTTCACATTCCAGTTTGTCGGTAAAAAAAGTTCCGTCTTCCCGGCGGGCGAAAAATTCTTTTTCCCAGTCGGTATAACGGTAAAAGGTACGGGGACCGAAGGTCATAAGGGTTATTTCAACGCCTGCGTTCCGGCATTCTTCAAGAATGATATCTTTATAGCGGTTCCAGCCGTAATCGTAATGGATGATGATAGAATTGAAATTCAAGGTTTTCATCCTGCGTAAAAATGTTCTCAGCTGTTCCGGAGTATGACGCAGCAAACTTTCGCAGGGGTTGAAGCCGCGTATGGGAAAGATGTCATTCATAAGTTTTTTCCTTGGATTGGAAGTGAAATTGTTCTCTTTTCTCTTAATATAATCCGCCTCGTCCGGCATTGCAAGGAGCAAAACTTTCTTTTGCGGCAAAAAAAAGAAAGCCGGGTCAACGCTGTTTGCGTTAAAACCCGGCTTATCCGGAATGCCTGTGGTTATATCAGGCTTATTCCGTAGTTGATTTCTGTTTTCCGGCTCTGGCAAGGCCGACGCAGCTGCCGATAACAATAATCAGGGCGATAACAGAAATAATTACGATATCCTGTGACATAAGAAGATCCTCTTGTCAGGTATGGTGAATGATAAGATAGGCTGTGTAAGCCGCATAGAGTGCCAGCATCAAAGCTCCTTCTGTTCTGGAAATTTTCCAGTTTGTCCGCATAATGGGCAGCAAGCCGATGGTACAGAGAAGCATCATACCAAGATCAACGGAGTTGATGGTATAATGGCTGAGAGGTCTGACCAGCGGAGCGATACCGATGATCCCCAGAATGTTGAAGATGTTTGAGCCGACAACATTTCCGATGGCAATGTCCTGTTCTTTCTTGATGGCGGCGACCAGCGAGGTGGCCAGTTCCGGCAGGGAGGTTCCTACGGCGACCACGGTCAAGCCGATGACTGCATCTGAAAGATTGAAAAGTTTGGCAATGTATTTGGCTCCTTCAAGAAAGAAATGGGCTCCACCGACGAGAAGTCCCAGGCCGACTCCCACGAGGAGAATGGACGCAAGGAACGACTGTTCAGGTGTGTTTTCTTTTTCTTCTGCTGCTGCAGAAGTTGTGTTTTCTTTCTTTGAGCTGTAAATGTTCCAGACTGTGTAAGTCAGCAATCCGATGAAAAGCAACGCTCCTGCCGGACGGCCGATTTCAGTTCCCCTGAAACAGAGCAGAGCAAGGACAATTGCTGAAAGAACCATAACGGGCAGGTCAAAACGGAAAAGTTTCCGGTCGACCGGCAGCGGTGAAATACATCCGCAAAGTCCCAGAATAAGAGCAATATTGCAGATATTGGAACCGATAACATTTCCGAGGGCAATATCAGAACTGCCGCTCAAACCGGCACTGATGCTGACGACAAGTTCGGGAGCACTGGTCGCAAAAGCTACCAATGTCAGACCTATGACCATAGATGAAACACCGGCTTTGCGGGCAATGGCAACACCGCCTTTGATCAGAAATTCTGCACCGTAATACAATGCGGCCGTTCCTGCTGCAATGTATAGTAAGTTAATGAGAAATTGGGGCATAAAAACCTTGACGATTGAATTTTATTGAAAAATAAGGTCTGGACTTCCTGAAGGGGAAGTTTTTATAATCTGAAGAAGGTTTTTTAAGCGGTGGGGCCCGCTCTGACCGGCAGGGCGGAAATTATAAAATTTGTCCAATAATTTTTTGAATCAAGAAGGTAATTGCAGAAAGAGGAATTGACGGAAATATGTTTCAGAAAATCGGCGGGCACCCATTCGATGCCGCAAATCCCGCCGTTGCCGCTGCGGAAATTGTGAAGCCTGCTCTGTGGGGCTGTGCGATTGCGGTTGCTGCGGAGTTGCCGGGATAAGGGAGAAGAATTGCTGACAACAGCCACTAAAGTGCAATGATCCTGTTGATCAGAAACGGCAGAAATTTGAAACGCAGAAAAGGGAACTCCTGCGAGCTGTACAGCCACAGCTCCCAGTATTCCCAGGATCATCCCGCTCCACCAGAGGCTGGAGAAAAATTCTCGGTTTGTTTTTTGGGGTTGCATAATGTCTGTAATATACAGCAAAAAGAGCGTTTTTTCAAGATAAAACAAAAGAATTTGAATTGAAAAAAGGGAAATATTGCAGATAAACGGCACAGGGAACAGGAGAATGTTCGATTTTGTTCCTGTACAAAAGAAAACTCTCCCCCGGGGTGAGGAGAGAGGTTTCTGGGTGAAAATTGGCGGAAGTTTTATTCCCAGGAGGTATTTCCCAGCAGACCTTCTTGAAAGAAAACGGGCGTGCAGCCGGCTTCTTCCACCATTAACCGGAGGGCTTCTTCCAGCTTTGCAAAGTGATCCGGCTGGTAGTTGAAATATCTCGGGAAGGCGTATTGTTCGTGACTGGAGGCAGAGAAAATGTCACAGCCGTATTTGTCTGCTTTGGCAAGGGTTTGCTTGAAAAGCCGGGGCAGCTGTTCTGCTGTAAGAAGGTTTGTGATGATCCAGTCGTGGTAAAAGAATATGCCCAAGCCCGGATCATAGACGGCACTGTGTTTGTCAAGATAGTCGATTTCTTCTGTGAAACCGTAATGGCGTGCCAAAGGAGCGCAAGGTGAGACGTAAACTTCGGAACGGAATTCTTCCTGCCGTTCTTTTTCGGTCAACTCTTCTTCTGGAGGAGTGCTCATAACCCGGGTACGCATTGATTCAGCATAACAGCGGCTGCCCAGTTTGATCAGCTCATCGGCTACGCCGGGGCTGATATTCGCCCAGTGAAGCACATTGGGCACGATAAAGGCGGAATTCCCGGCAAAACGTTGGATCTCGCTTTTGAGCAGTTCGTAATCCTGTAAAAACTGTTTGCGGGAAGCATCTGCATAGGGGCGATCCGGAAATTCGCTGTAAGAATGTAAAGAAAATTTCAGCCAATGGGAATTTTCTTCAAATTCTGATTTCCAGATATCCGGCATATCCTTGAGCAGGAATTCTTCGTGGTCATTACGGTAAAAGCTGTTGAGGATGACTTTCAGACCATATCTTTCGTGAAGCTTTTTCAACTGCTTCAAGTAAAAGTGGTCAAAGGCCCGCGAGGGTTTTTCTTTGGCCAGATCGGAAAAAAGAAAGCTGTGGTCATCAATGTAGAAACGGCAGCGGCGGAAAGAGTTTTTGTCCCAGACCAGAGTCAGTTTTTGAGAAAATTCACCATAGGGGGTGACGGTTACAGCTTCGACTTTGTTGATTTTTGAAGTCAATTCTATTTCTGCTTTGAAAGAAAGACCATTCTGTTCGGCAGGTACTCCGTTGACTTTGACGGGAGTTCCAAAGCTGTTCAACCCTTCAATAGCAACAGTCAGGGATTTGCCGCTTTCAACACCGTGGTGACGGTTCAATACGGCACCTTCCCGGAAATTTGTAATGGAAATCATCGTATTTTACCTCAAACGTTACAGTAAGGATTTACCTTCCCAATCAGGGTCCGGGTCAACTCCAAGTATGGATGTGATCGTAGGAGCAATGTCCACGATATTGATGTTTTCGGGGAGTGCACCTGGTGCAATGGTGTTGTGCCGCAGGAAAATCGGAATGGTCATATCCTCTTTTTCTTCGGAGCCGTGGCTGCGGTTGTGGCCGCCGTGGTCGGCGGTGACGATAAGTCTGTATTCAGGATGAAGCTGTCTGGCAAGACGCTGCACATTGTCCAGAGAGCTTATGACTGCCTGGATATATTCGTCAGACATCCAGGTGTATTTATGGCCCATTTCGTCAGCTTGGCACTGGTAGAAAAAGATGAAATCAGGAGCATCGCCTGATTGAAGCATTCTTTCAGCATCTTCAGTGACCATTCTGTCTGCTGCTTCATAGGTGTATTGTTTGCCGCTCACATAGTTGGCACGGGAGACGGAAATGGGGCGGGCCAAGTCCCGCAAGGGTTCCCAGGTATAGAAAAAAGCACTGTTTTTGCCTGCGGCACTGAGGACTTCGCAAAGTCCGTTTACCGGGCGGACCTGGGGAACATAGGTGTTGGAGAGGATCCCGTGCCGCTCAGGAGTGACACTGTGAAAAAGTGACATATGACAGGGCAATGTCACTGAAGGCATAACAGTCTGCATATCCATAGAATAACGGCCTGTGGCACACAGCTCCCGGAAAAAGGAATGGTTGCAGGCGGTCAGGCTGTCGGGACGCATACCGTCAATAAGGGCCAGAAAAACTTTTGCCATAAGAAAAACCTTTCGATTGAAATTGTGAAAGCGGCTCTAATATACCATAGGAACAGGATTTTTTCAAGAAGGATTTTTCTGTAGTGACGCTGAAAGTGCCGTAAAAAAATGATTTTGAATAAGGCTTGGAGTTGAAAAGTACTCCTGAAAGTGCTATTTTATATTGTGCACAGTTTCCGACAAAGGCTGGTAAAAAGGTTGAGGAAGTTGGGACGGTGGAAAAGACCTATGGGGGGGCTTCGATGCTGGAAAAAGTTATTTTACCTGCCCCGTGAAGGGAACAAAGCCTTATGTAAAAAGGATATGTTGTCACTGATTTCAAGGGAGAAGTTTCTATGCAGAAAGTAGCGTTTCCGATGGGACACTTTTATAATCCTGTCCCGTCGGATGAGGATATTGAAAAATTTATCGCCAACCGGACTTATGATTGCGAACTGTATGGGATCGATCTTAATTTGCCGGTTCAGCTTGATTACTACCGTTTGCTGATGCAGTTCCGGAAAGGGTTTGTCTGGAAGATGGAGAAAACTCCGGGATTGACTTATTACGGCGACAACAGTCAATTTGCACCGGCCTGTGCGTACCCGGTTTATGCGTTTATGCGTCTTTTGCGGCCCCGGCGGATTATTGAGGTGGGTTCCGGGTATTCCACAGCTGTTATGGTGGATACCAACAAACTTTATCTGAGAAATTCTGTGGAAATTTCCTGTGTGGAGCCTTTTCCGGAACGGCTGGAAGAAAACTGGGGAAATCAGATCAATGATTATGTAAAGCTGCACCGGAACTTGCTGCAGGATGTGGATCTTTCAATATTTGATTCTCTTGGAGCCGGAGACATTTGCTTTATTGATTCGTCTCACGTGGCGAAACTCGGCAGTGATGTTATGCGGATCTTTTTTGAACTGCTGCCCCGGCTGAAGCCCGGTGTCATCATTCATTTTCACGACATCCCTTATCCCTTTGAATACTATGATTACTGGCTGCGGGAAAACCGGGCTTGGAACGAAGCTTATATGCTCCACGCCTTTTTGCAGTATAATAAAGATTATGAAATCATCTATTGGGGAAGCAGTCTGGTTCACCTGGCAGACTCTGTTACGGAACCTGATCTGGGGGGGAGTATCTGGCTGCGGAAGAAAAAATAAATTCCTGTGACGCAGCTGTCAAAAAAAATGCCGCCTCTCTTTTTTTAGAGAATGCGGCAATTTTTTGTCCGGTCACCCTTTGCAGTCGATCAATCCTGCGGCAATGGCTGTGCACCAGGCTACGGAAAGAATGATCCACAAAATTACGCCGTGGAGAATCGGCTTCAGCCCCAATTCTTTTAACTTTTCCCGGCTCAAATTGGAACCGATGAGAAACAAAGTGGTGATCATAAGAAATTTGGAAATATCTTTGATGAACGCACCTGTTTTGCCAATGTATGTTGAAATGGCCTTTTCTGTTCCGAAGAGCTCCGGCAGCCAGGTGACAATGGCGGCCGCAATAAGAAATCCGGGGATGAACCACGGGACTTTGAATTTTACAGCTCTTTTTTCGCCTTCGGCCACAGGGGCGACAAAGCAGGAAAGAAAAAGAGTTACAGGCACGATCCATAAGGCTCTTGCCAGTTTGACAGTCGTTCCGACTTCAAGAGCTTGAGGACCGTACTGGAAAGTTGCTCCCACCACAGAGCTTGTGTCGTGAATGGCAAGTGCCGCCCAATAACCGAATTGTGTCTCTGTAAAGTTGAGGGCGTGGCCCACAGCAGGGAAAATCAGCAATGCAACGGCGTTGAGAGTGAATACTGTTGCGGAAGCAATGGCGATGTCGTGAGCTTTGGCTTTGAGTACGGGGGCGGCGGCGGCAATGGCACTTCCACCGCAAATGGAAGTGCCCACGCTGATGAGGTACATCGTGTCCCGGTTGAGTTTGAGACGCTTGCCCACCAGAACTCCCAGTCCCAGACCGGCAGAAATGCCGATCAGGGTGTAAACAATGCCGTTGGCACCTGCCTGAAGCACTTTGATGAGGTTCATTCCGCAGCCCATACCCACAATGGTGGCTCCAAGCAGATTGGAGGTGTACTTTGAAGTATATTCTTTGAAAGGATTGCCGAAAGCAACGGCAAAAATAATACCGGTGATGACCGCCAGCCCCGGAGCATAATCTCTGGCCGGAGCCCAAAAGCAGGGCACTGCGAAAAATCCTGCACCAAGGAGCAGGTAAAGTGTTTTTTTAACGGTGTTTTTCATTTTTACGGGGGCTCCTTTCAGTTGACATCGGTTGCAGGATTGGCACATCTGGCAATGGCGACGCGTCCGCTGCGGGCCATATCGATAATATCAAAATCCCGGATCAGTTCCATAAAGTCATCAATGCGGTCGCTGCGGCCGGAAAGTTCCACGGCAATGGCATCTCTACTGACGGAAACGACACTGCCGTTGAAAATTTCCACCAGCTGCAATACCTGAGAGCGGGATTCTGCGGTGGGGGTGCTCAGCTTGACCAGGGAGATCTCGCGTTCCACAAAACCGCCGCCGGTCAAGTCGGAAACTTCGATCACTTCTACAAGTTTGTTCAATTGCTTGTGGATCTGTTCGATAACTGAAGCATCTCCGGTGGTGACAATGGTCATTTTAGAGAATGCCGGATCGTTGGTCTCGTGGACAGTCAGGGATGAAATGTTGTATCCCCGGCCGGAAAAGAGGCCGGAAACGCGTGACAACACTCCGAAACGGTTTTCCACGAGAACGGATATGGTATGGGTTTCTTTGATGTTTTCCATAAAATTTTTCTCCTGTTGAAAAATTAAGCCCGGATGAAAATTGTGGCGGGCGATAACAGAACATTGGCTTAATATACACTTGTTTTAATGATTTTTCAAGCAGAATATTACAGTGGATGCAAGGGGAAGAAAGAAGGTGTTGAATGTTTGTCTTTGAAAATTAAGTAAAAAGTTAAAATAAAAAAATTAATTTTATTTAATTTTCTCTTGAAAAGTTATTAATCGTGTACTATATTAATGATGTTTCAACAAATATAAGGAGAATGTTTATGAACGTTAACGGTTGGCCGATCATAGAAAGAATGTTGTACCGGCGTAAAAAGAATCAAAGTGATCTGGCAAGATTGCTGGGAATGAGTCCGGCGGCGATCACTCAGATCAAGAGAGGCGATTTTTTGCTCAGTGCAGAGTCTCTGGAAAAGATCCTGTTTTATCTTGGGGCCGGAACAGAAGAGGAAAATGAGCTTTTTATTCAGATCATTCAAAGCCGTTTCTTCAAGTGGATGGATAATCGTTTCAGTTGCAGAGTCATTATTATCAGACGGCGTTGAATGTATGGCATCAAAAAAAATTCCGGAGCATACCGTAAAAGGATGTTCCGGAAATTTTTTTATTTCTGTTCCTGAGAGTCGAAATTGATCCGCTCCTCCTCAATGACCAGAGGACGGTTTTTTACCTGAGTCCAGATGGCTCCGATATATTCCCCTATGATACCGATGAAAATCAATTGGATCGCACTGAAGAAAAAGAGTCCGATCATCAAGGGGGCCATACCGAAGCTGAAAGAATTCCAGTAAATCAGCTTTAAGATGAGGTAGGTCAATGCAACAAGCAGACTGCCGATACCGATTGCGACTCCGGCAAAAACCGCCAGGCGCAGGGGCATCTTTGTGTGGTTGACAAAACCTGTCATTGCCATATCATAAAGGGTGAAAAAATTGTTTTTTGTGATACCGTGTTTCCGTTCCGGCTGAACAAAGGGAAGTTCCACCCGTTTGAGACCGATTTCTGAAACAAGCCCCCTGAAATAGGGGTAGGGTTCTTTGAAAAGTTTTAATGCTTCCATAAAAGAACGGTCATAAAGACCGAACCCGGTAAAACCGCTGATGACTGTCTGTTCGTTGGAAGATTTTTGCAGAAGGGCGTAATAAAGGCGTCGGCAGCGTTCCATCACAAAGTTGCATTCTGTTTTTTCTCTGACACAAATAACGACTTTTGCTCCTTTTTCCCATTCCCGGATCATATCGGCAATTTTTTCAGGCGGATCTTGAAGATCTGTGCACATACTGATGACTGCGTCTCCCTCTGCCTGCATAAAACCGTGAAAAGGAGAGCGGATATGTCCGTAGTTGGCCGCATTGAAAATGGCTTTGACCCGTTTATCTTTTGCCGCGAGCTGACGGATGACATCCCTTGTGCCGTCAGTTGAATAATTGTCGCTGAAAAGAAATTCAAAGTCATATTGAGGGAACTCTTGCATCATTTTACAGCAGCGGTCGTAAAGCTCCTCTATGTTTTCAACTTCGTTGTAACATCCGCCGGTGATAGTGATGAGCTTGCGTTTTGACATACGATTCCCCTTGATTCAATAATGTTTGTGTAATATACACTTGCCGGGGAATAAATACAAGTACTAAAGATCTGGAAAGAGCTCTTTTTTATTTCTTTTTTGTGAGGCGGCGGTATGAGAGTAGAGGCAGTTGAATTTTGATTCAAGGTGTGCTATATTAAACTCCGCCGGGTGTATAAGGCGTAAAGAAGTGAAGTTTGTGTGAAGCAAAAGCACGTGCCGGCAATCTTGAGGGATAGGGCAAAAGATGAGAGTCGCAGATTATATTTTTAAGAAACTTGCTGACTGGGGAACTGAATATGTTTTTTTGGTTACAGGCGGCGGAGCTATGTTTTTGAATGATGCGATCGGCTGTGAAAAGCGGATCAAATATATATGTAATCTTCACGAACAGGCCTGTTCTATTGCAGCGGAAGGGTATGCCCGTGTTTCCGGCTTGCCCGGAGTTGTTTGCGTGACGACCGGACCGGGAGGAACAAATGCTTTGACCGGTGTGGCAGGCGCCTGGCTCGATTCCATTCCTATGATCGTTATTTCGGGACAAATCAAGCGTGCGACCTGTATCGCTTCCTATCCGGAACTGAATTTGCGGCAGTTGGGGGATCAGGAGCTGAATATCGTTGATGTAGTGCGGCCGATCACCAAGTATGCTGCGATGGTCAGAGAACCGGAAGATATCAGGCGGGAACTTGAAAAAGCGTGGTTCTTGGCACTGCAGGGCCGTCCGGGGCCTGTGTGGCTTGATATTCCGCTGGATATTCAAGGTGCTGTAATTGATGAAAATACTCTTGAAGCTTTTGATCCGCAAGAGTTTCCTGCGTTGCCTGTTCCTGGTTCGAAGGAGATCGCCGGGGTTATAAATGCCTTTCGCAAAGCCCGGCGTCCGGCGATCATTGCCGGAATGGGGGTTCGGCACGGAAAAGCAGAGGATACGCTCGTTCGTTTTGCAGAAAAGCACAATATTCCCCTTTTGACATCTATTTCCGGTGTTGATCTGGTTGAATCCGATCATCCGCTGTTTTATGGGCGTCCCGGAATACTGGGGGAACGAGCCGCCAACTTCATTATGCAGAATTGTGATCTGCTTCTGGTTGTCGGTACCAGAATGGGGATACGGGTGAGCGGTTATGCGTATGATAAGATTGCCCGTGCGGCCTGCCGTATTATGGTCGATGCGGACGAAAGTGAATTGAAAAAGCCCACTTTCCAGCCTCATATAGCTTTGCATTGTGATGCCGGAGTGTTTTTGCGTACACTGGCAAAAGAGCTGCCGGAAAAATGGCAGTCGGCTCCGGAATGGCTGGACTACTGCAAAGATATGAAACGGCGTTTTCCTGTTGTTACCAATGAGCACCGTGCAAGAAAGGATTATGTTTCAAGTTATGCCTTCCCTGAATTGCTCTCTGAATACTGCCGGGAAAATTCCATCGTTGTAACTGGTAACGGCACTGCCTATACCAGTACATTTCAGGCCTTTCCGCTGAAAAAAGGTATGAGAATGTTTGCCAATCAGGGGTGTGCTTCGATGGGGTATGGATTGCCCGCGGCTTTGGGGGCGGCTCTGGCAGGAGAGGGCAGAGAGGTTTTGTGTCTGACGGGTGACGGTTCGCTGCAGATGAATATTCAGGAATTGCAGACGGTTAAAAATTATGCTCTCCCGCTCAAGATTTTTGTGTACAATAATGGGGGGTATCTTTCCATCAAGTTGACTCAAAAGGCCTTTTTTGAGGGGCGTATGGTCGGTTCGGAAAGTGGTTCCGGCATATCGTTGCCTGATCTTGAAAAAATTGCTGCAGCCTACGGGATTCCTTTTGCCCGATTGAGAAATAATGCTGAAGCTGCTGAGCTGCTGCCGGAAATCATTGCTGCACAAGGCCCCTTTATTGTTGAAGTGATGACAGATCCCTGGGAAGTACTGGGACCGAAAGCTGCTTCAAAACGCCTTGCAGACGGCAGGATCGTTTCTGCTCCGCTTGAGGATTTGGCCCCGTTTTTACCCAGAGAAGAGTTCAATGCTTGTATGCTTATAGAACCGGATCGTGAATTTGAAGATTTGTATTGAGGAAATGAGGGGATTGGCAACATTGGACGATCTGAAGGGAAAATGTTTTTTTGTGACCGGTGGAACCGGATTTTTTGGAAAAAGCCTTCTGGATCTGATGAAAAAAGGTTTTCTGGCAGAAAGTTTTTTGACGATCCTTTCGCGTGACGGTGACGGGTTTTTGAAAAAATATCCAGAGTATGCCGATTTGAAAAATGTGACGTTTGTTCAGGGTGATGTCCGTGATTTTTCATTTCCTCCCGGGAAGTTCGATATTATTTTTCACGGGGCGGCTTCTGCTGTGACCACTTTGCCGCCGGGAGAAATGAGAGCTGTTATTCTGGAAGGAACAAAGAGAGTTTTGCAGTTTGCCCGGAGTTGTCGGGCGGAAAAATTGCTGTTTGTCAGCAGCGGTGCTGTCTACGGTGATTTTTTTTCCTTTGATGAAAATATTTCAGAAAATTTTCCCTGCGCCCCTGTGACGGAATACGGTATTGCCAAACTGGAAGCTGAAAAGATGTGTCTGGATTCAGACATTGCAAGTGTGATCGCACGCTGTTTTGCTTTTATAGGGCCCCGGCTCAATCTTGATATCCATTTCGCTGCCGGAAACTTTTTGAGAAACTGTCTCAAAGGCGAAAAAATCGTCATTAAGGGTGACGGGACTCCTTTGCGTTCCTATTTGTATGCGGACGATTTGATTGAATGGCTCTTTGCCATAATTGCCAGAGGGGAGGCTGGAGAAATTTACAATGTGGGCAGTCCTGCGGCTGTTTCGATAAAAGAACTGGCTGAAGAAATTGCTTCTCATTTTACTCCTGTTCCGGAAATCGAGATACTGGAAAAGATGATCCCGGGAAAAGCTCCTCAGCGTTATGTTCCCGATGTATCAAAGGTACAGCGTGTGTTGGGCGTTGATATCCAGGTGCCGCTGGCTGAAGCTGTGGAATTGTGCAAAGAATTCCACAGAAAAAAAGGTGGGAACAATTTGAGTCTGGGCGTATAAAGCAAGAGAAAATATTGACTCAGAAAAGCATTTTTTTGCTCTTGGCATTTGCAAATATTGCTGAATCGGGCTATATTTTAGATATGTATGCTTGCTTGAACTATTTTAGAAAGGGGCGGGAAAAGCTGAAATTATGGATTGGATGCAGCTTTACGACAGACTTTATGCGGTTTACGGCGATTGCCGTTGTCCGTTGATCCACGAATCGCCTTTTCAGCTTTTAGCAGCTGTGATGCTTTCGGCTCAGTGCCGGGATGACCGGGTGAATATCGTGACACAAGAGCTTTTTGCTCTGGCCCCTGATGCCCCCGCAATGGCAGCTCTTGAGACAGAAAAAATTGCAGAGATCATCAAACCTTGCGGACTCCACGGTGCGAAATCAAAGAATCTCAAAGCTGCCGCAGTGATGATCGTGGAACGCTTTAACAATCAGGTTCCACAGACGATGGACGAATTGACTCAACTGCCGGGAATCGGCAGAAAAAGTGCCAATGTACTCCTGGGAAATGCTTTTGATATTCCCGGATTCCCTGTGGATACCCACGTAAAACGGCTGCTCAACCGGCTGGGAGCGGTGAAGTCAGATGATCCGGAAAAAATCGAAGCTGTGGTCAATAAGGCTGTGCCGGATGAGAAATGGACAAATTTTTCACATTTACTGATCTTTCACGGACGGGCCGTCTGTCACGCAGGAAAACCTGAATGCGGCAAATGTCCTCTTGCTGATATGTGTGCTTTTAATAAAAGGAAAAAATAAAATATGGGTTGGTTTAAAAATAAATTCCGCCAGATCAAAAAATTTCCCCGCTGGATCTACTGGCTCCCGGCAAGGACATTACAGCTCCTGTGCCATACCCTTTACCGTATAAAAATCGACGATCCGGATAATTTACGTTTCACTACCGGCGGTTTTATCGGGCTTGCCTGGCACAACCGTCTGCTCTTTTTTCCCGCTATTATGCCCGCTGTGGCAAGAAAAAGAACTGCTGCCGTTGTCAGTGCTTCAAGAGACGGTCAGTACATCGCCGATCTGATTTCCATTTTTGGGATTCGCAGTGTCAGGGGGTCTTCTTCCCGCCGGGGCGTCAATGCCCTTCTTGATTCTGTGCGGGTTATGAAAGAAGAGGGACTCAATGTCGTCTTTACGCCTGACGGTCCCCGGGGCCCCCGGTACAAGATGAAACCGGGACCTGTTATGCTTGCGTCTCTCACCGGTGCTCCGGTTTGCCCTCTGAGTATCAACGCTTCCAAATGCTGGAGCGTCAAAAGCTGGGACGGTTTTCAGATCCCCAAACCCGGTGCGACTTTGACGCTGGTTATCGGCAAACCCATTGCTGTTCCTCAGGCCATTGAGGGCGAAGAAATCGAAAAATGGCGGCTCAAGATCGAAGCCGCTCTGAACGACATTACTGTGGACCCTGAGAAATAAACAGAGCGATCAATAAACATTTCAGATAACACAAAGGAGAATATTATGCAACAGCTTTTCGGAGACAAAGTTCAGGACTTTTACGTCCGTAAACTCCGGGCCAATGCCGCAGAACGCAAAGCCCGTCTGGACAAGATCACCACCGTTGAAGAATTCAAGGCTTATCAGCAGGAGCTGAAAGAAAAAATCCGCCTTTCTTTCCAGCTTCCCACTGAAAAAACTCCTCTTGCACCCAGGATCACCAATACTTTGAAACGGGAGGGATTCAGGGTGGAAAATGTGCTTTATCACAGCCGTCCCCGTTTCCCTGTGACTGCTAACTTGTATATTCCTGACGGTGCTGAAAATGCTCCGGCTGTTCTGTTTCTTGCCGGACACTCCGGCAACGGCAAGGCTTGCGATACCTATCAGAGAGCGATTTTTAATCTGGTTTCCAACGGCTTTGTGGTGCTTGCACCCGACCCTTCCGGGCAGGGCGAAAGAGGACAGCTGGTGGATGTGCCCAATTCAGAGGAGTTCGCCGGAAAGCCCACTTCTGAACACAATATGATCAACAAGCAGATGCTTCTCGTAGGTGAGTTTTACACCTCCTGGTGCATCTGGGATGTGATCCGCAGTTTCGACTATCTGGAATCCCGGAGTGAAGTCGATCCCAAACGCATCTGTATTACCGGAAACTCCGGCGGCGGCAATATGAGTGCCTTTATGTCTGCTGTTGATGACCGTGCCTTTGCCATCGCTCCCAGCTGCTACATCACCTCCTGGCTTCATAATGTGGAAAATGAAGAACCTGCCTGTGCCGAACAGGAACCTCAGTTTTTCATCGGACACGGATGTGAAATGGGAGATCTGCTCCTGGCCAATGCTCCCCGTCCCCTGTTGATCCTGGGACAGAAAAATGACTTTTTTGATGCCCGGGGAACTGCTGAAACTTACGAAGAAGTCAAGCGTTTTTATGAAATGCTGGGAGCCGGGGATAAAATTCAGCTTTTCATCGGTCCCACCAGTCACGGATATCACCGGGAAAACCGGGATGCAATGTATGAATTTTTCACCGGTCAGCTGAATATGGGAAGTCCGAAAGTTGAACAGGAAGATGTTGAACTCTTTTCCGAACAGGAACTTCAGGTAACTCCCACCGGACAGGTCGCTCATTTGGATGGTACCTTGCTGACTATCGACTATGCACGGCTTATGGCAGATGACTTCAAAGCGACCCGGCCTAAACTTTCAAAAACTGAATTGCAGGCCAAAGTCCGGGAAATGCTCCGGCTGGACGAAAAAGAGATCCCCGTTCCCTATCACCGCAACCTGAAATTCCGGCTGCAGGGAATGAGAATGTTTGCCCGTTACGGTCTGGAAACAGAGGAAAATATGTTGGTCATCCTCAAGCTGATGTCTGAAATGGGACGGTGGCCAAATTATGTGCATTTCCCCCGGGACGTGGAACACGCCACACTCTATATCCCCCACGTCGATGCTCAGGATGAAATGCTCGAACTGGAATTTGAAAATGCCGGAGCTGTGTTCGGACTCGATGTCCGCGGTATCGGCGAAACGATGCCCTTGAGCTGCAATTACCAGTCAGGTCACGCTCAGCCCTATGCGTTGACTCCTTTCCGTAAAGATGAGCTTTACAGCTGCTTTGATAATCTCAACCGGCAATTTTTCAGCTCCTACTGCTGCGATTATGATTATTCAGCCATCGGCTTGATGCTGGGAGAACCCTATCTGGCAGGTCGTGTGCGTGACATCATCAGTGCTGTGAAGCTGATGAAACAGCACAACTACGGCAAAATCGATCTGGTGGCAAAAGGACAGGGGACGATCCCCGCTGTGTTTGCCGCTTTGCTGTGCGACGATATTGAAAATGTGACCTTCCATCAGGCTCCTGAGTCCTTTGATTCTCTGCTCCGGACCCGAATCACCTATGTCCCTCAGTCTGTTATGCCCTGGGGGATCCTGAAATTTACGGATATGCCCGAACTGGTGGAAGCTGTCGGTGCCAAGATCGTTAAATAACTATTCCGGGAGGAAAACTAATGCTTGATAAGAATTATTTGAGAGAACGTATCGGTTCTATGCGTCAGATGGCGGGGATCCGCCGGGCTGAACTTGAAGACGGTAAAGGCCGGGGAATGAGGATCCTTGATGTCAACAACGGCAGCGGGCTTACTTTTACTGTTTATCCCGACCGGGGAATGGATATCGGCGAAGCCTCTTTTAAAGGTATTCCTCTTGCCTGGATCACTCCCAACGGCCCTGTGGCTCCTCAGTTTTACGATGCCGGCGGTTTGAATTGGCTCCGTTCCTGGGGCGGCGGTCTGCTGACCGGTTGCGGACTGATGAATGTGGGCGGCCCCAACGCTTCTGGCGGTGAAGAACACGGACTGCACGGCAGACTTTCACATACCCCTGCCGGACAGGTCAACGCCAAAGCCGCCTGGGATGAAAACAATGTGTACCGGATCGAACTTGATGGGGAGATCCGGGTGAGCCGGGTGTTCGGGAAAAATATCTTTATGACCCGCAGGATTTCCACCGCTCTGGGCGAAAATGCTATTACCATTGAGGACACTGTGGAAAATCAGGGGTTCCGTCCCACGCCTTTTATGCTGCTGTATCATATGAATTTCGGCTGGCCCCTCGTGGATGAATGTACCACCATTTCTATGGCTGAACACAAAGTCCTGCCTCAGAATGATATCGCCATTGCCGGTCTCGGGGAATGGAACCGTATGGGAAATCCCGATCCCAATTGGATCGAACAGGTCTTTTATCACCAGCTGCCTGCCGATGAAAACGGCCTTGCCCGGGCAGTTATGACCAATCCCAAATTGAAACTGCAGGTAACTGTTGAGTATCGGGTTGCGGAACTTCCTTATCTTGTGCAGTGGAAACAGCTGGGGCAGGGGGAATATGTCTGCGGACTTGAACCTGCCAACTGTTTCCCCGAAGGACAGGCTGCTATGATGAAACGGGGAATCCTGAAGAAACTTCAGCCCGGTGAAACTTCCTCTTCTTACGTCAAGGTGTCCTTTCAGGAGTTATGAGCACTTGCATCAACTGTCCCCGGAAGTGTGCCGTTTCCCGCCCCGGCGGTTTCTGCGGTGCGGGGAACGATATCATAATTTCCCGGGCCGGACTTCACTTTTGGGAAGAACCCTGTATCAGCGGGACACGGGGGGCGGGAACTGTCTTTTTTTCCGGGTGCAATCTGCGTTGTGTCTATTGTCAGAATTACGAGATCAGCAGCCGGTTTCAAGGTAAGCCTGTCTCAGAAAAAAGGCTGCGTGAGATCTATTTCGAACTGATTGCCCAGGGAGCTCACAATATCGACCTTGTGACCCCTATGCATTACAGCGAACAGGTATTGCGTACATTGGCAGAGCCTCTGCCTGTTCCTGTGGTGTGTAACACCAATGGGTATGAATCGCTGGAAAATCTGCACCGTTGGGAAGGAAAAGCTCAAATTTATCTGCCGGATTTCAAATATTCGGACAATGCTGTCGCTGCCAAATACAGCAGTGCTCCGGATTATTTTGCCGCAGCTTCGGCTGCTGTTTTGGAAATGTTCCGGCAGACGGGGCCTGTTGAGTATGATTCTGACGGCTTGATGACCAAAGGTGTGATGATCCGTCATCTGATGCTGCCCGGGATGTGGCGTAATACTCAAGGAGTGATAGATTTTGTTGCTTCAAATTTCAATCCCGGAGAGATCGTTTTCTGTCTTATGCGTCAATATATCCCCTACGGCAGAGCAGGGGAGTTCCCGGAGCTTGACCGCCGGATCAGTGATGCTGAGTATGAAAGAGCTGTCAACTATATGACAGACTCCGGTATCGAAGACGGATTTATTCAGGAAAAAGAGTCTGCCGACAGTGTTTATATCCCTGAATTTGACGGTTCAGGGGTGTGAGATAAAAAAATTGAGGAAAGAAAAAAATGAGAAAATCTATTGCCATTTTTGCTGCTGTTGTGAGCTTTTGCGGAGCACTCCGGAGTGCTGAGACAAGTCTTGTGGTCAAAGGAAAAGAGGATTTTTCCGGATCAATTGCCAAAGTCAGGAATATTCCCGGAGGAGTCGGATTTTCCAATGGAACGGGATATATTCATCTGATCACCAAAAAAAAGTTGGCGATAGATCCGAAGAAAAAATATCTGCTCTCTTTTGAACACCGTCTTGTTTCCGGTGCTGAAAACAGTTGCAGATTTTATGTTGCTCCTGTTTGCTATGACAGCAAGGGCAGGATGATTTCCTGTGAAAGTCAGAATGTTGTACTTGGTACAGATTCAGTATTGGCTGCTCCTGTCAAAAAGGGAGATAAGGTCGTTAAGGTCAAAGATTGTTCAAAATGGAGCCTGAAATATGGTGCGATCGCTTTTGGGACAAAGAAAGATCTTTCTGATTTGCCCAATATGGCGTGTTTCCGCCTGACCGGTCTCAAAAAGAGTGAAAATTGCTGGGAAGTAACTCTCAGAGTACCTGTTACCAGAGATTATCCTGCGGGGACTGCCGTGCGTAATCATCGCGACGGAGCGGCTTACCGTTATGTTGCGGGGCTGATCAGACCCGGAAAAGAATGGAAAAAAATTTCCTGTACGATCCAGGGCATTCTGCGTGAAGGTTTGCCCGGATTCACTTCTTCCTGGCGGGTGGGGACTGCTCAGGCCGGGGGCATCATTTTCCCCGGAACGGGTAAAGCCGATGTCGAGGTCCGCAATCTTTCTGTCTCTGAGGTGAAATGAGACTTTTTGAGTCAGAACGTTCCGGCAAACTCTATCAGAAAGTATTGGAACTTGCCGGACTTTTTAATGCCGCCGGCGGACGGGCTTTGCTGGTGGGCGGTGCTGTCCGTGATGCCCTTTTGAAAAGAGCTGTCAAGGATCTTGATCTTGAAGTACACAATTTAAGCACTCAAAAGGTGTTGGATTTATTGCAGGGTGTCTGCGAAGTTGATGCCGTCGGAATGAGTTTCGGAGTCATCAAGGTCAAGCACCTTGAACTTGATATTTCTCTGCCCCGGCGGGAAAATAAAACAGGAGCCGGACACCGGGGATTTCTGGTGGAAGTTGATCCCGGTTTGAGTTTTGCAGATGCGGCAGCCAGAAGGGATTTTACTGTCAATGCCATTATGTATGATCCCTTGAAATGCGAACTGATCGACCCCCACAACGGTGTCAGAGATCTGGAACAGAAAGTGCTTCGCCACGTCAGTACCCATTTTTCTGAAGATCCTCTGCGGGTTCTCCGGGGAATGCAATTTGCCTCCCGGCTGGATTTTTCCTTTGCACCGGAAACCATTGCATTATGTTCAACGCTTGATCAGAATGAGCTTGCCGTGGAACGCATCGGAACCGAGTGGGAAAAACTGCTGCTGCAAGGCGAATCCCCGTCGGCAGGGATCCGGTTTTTACAGCAGTGCGGGTGGATCCAGTTTTATCCGGAATTGGCAGCTCTTGTGCCGGAAACTTTGCAGCAGACTCTTGTCCTGCTTGACAAATGTGCCAAACTCAGAACCGGCGACCGGCAGAAAGATCTTGTCCTTATGGGAAGTGCTTTGGCAGCTTATATGACAAACAGAGGAAATTTTTTCAGCCGTCTGTGGAACAGATCTGAAATGATCGGAAAAGTTCTTGCTCACACAGAGGAATTTGAACCGCTTTTGAATGAAAAAACGCTGTGGAACTTTGCCCGGGTGAGCCGTCTTTCGCTGAAATTGAAAGGCCTTGAGCTTTTCTGTTTGCTGCTGCAGGGCGCCGGAAAAGCAGATGCCGCCCGGGAAATTGCGGCCATTGCCCAAGAAAAACAGCTCTTTTCTGCTCCGCCTGCCCCCCTTTTGACCGGACGGCACGGCATTGAACTTGGAATAGCTCCGGGCCCTGAATTGGGAAAAATAATGAAGGAATGTTTTGAAGCCCAGTTGGACGGAAAGTTTGCAACTCTTGAAGAAGGCAAGGGGTATTTGAAAAATTTACTGGCTGAAAAATAATATACAGGATGAAAAATGACAATTATTACAGGATACAGCGGTAATGACTCCGCAGAAAAATATTGGAACTTTGAAACATTGAAAAATCCACCCCGGTACAGAGACGACGAGGTTCCGGAAAGTCACTATCCCGGGCTGCGTGCCATTATTTTGGACGGTGTCGCCGAAAAGGGGAAACAGACTCAGATGTTTGCCTATATCGGTATTCCTTCCGGGCCTGTGCCTGCGGGGGGATTCCCCGGTGTCGTCCTTGTCCACGGCGGCGGCGGAACAGCTCTTGCCTGGGTGGCTGAACTTTGGATGTCATACGGTTATGCCGTTATCGTGCCTGACTGGTATGGCAACCGTCCGCTGGAACAAAGTTACGGCAAACCCACCGACCTTTGGAAAAGAGAAGCTGTAAAGGAGGAAAGGAGTCATTCAAAAGAAGACATTGAAGCTCATATCGCCAATGTCAGCAATCTGATCCTTGCCCACTCTCTTTTGCTTTCTCTGCCCGAAGTCGATCCTGCCAAAACTGTTTATGCCGGTGTTTCCTGGGGCAGCTGGTACGGGGCTATGATCGCCGCTGTTGACCCCCGTTTCAAAGGATTTATTCAAATTTACCTCGGCGACCGCAAAGAAGATGATTCTTTTATCAACGGCAGATTTCTTCACGCAGCTAAAGCTCCCCTTTATTATGTGACAGGAACCAATGATGTGGCGGGTTCTCCTCTGGAACTTCAAGCTGGCTTCAATGCTTGCGGTGCGATGCTGGGCAACAGGAGTATGATCAACGATCTTTGCCACGGCCATTGCGGGTTTTCTTTTGAAATCTGCCGGAGATACGCAGATTTTATCCTTAAAAACGGAGTGAGTCTGCCCGTAATCAGTGATTGCATCTGCCGGGATGGAAAAATTGAGGCACGGGTAACTGAGTGCGGCAAGGGAATAAAGAAATGCTTTTTCAACTACACTTGTGACCGGGATGTTTCTGACTGGCGGGAACGCAAATGGAAAGCACAA
>JAZUPO010000147.1:0-5790 GCA_045605205.1 Victivallaceae bacterium | reverse complement strand
CCTGATTGGCTTCGGAACGCAGAGGTTCGAGGCGTTGGGCTGTGAAAGCTGCGCTGATCTCAATGGGGTGGCCGAATTCAGAAAAGTCGGCGTAGGCTTTGGCAAGTCTGACGCAAAACTCTTCCATCCGCTTTCCCCGGTCGGGATCGGTTCCCGGCCAGGACCAGCCGGGACTCAGGACACTTTCGCTCCAGCCGCTGCATTTGCGGCCGTTACGGGATTCCGCAAAGATCTGGACCCGGGCACAGGTGATGTCTGCCATCACCTGATTGCCGAATTTAATGGGAACCCGCATAGGGATTCGGGGCAGAAACAATCTGACCCCGGTGATCTTGATGTCGCTGTTTTTCATATTGATAAATTACTTTTTCATCTGCAGAATGACACCAACTGCCTTGTCAGGATGATTCAGCAGCAGTTCTGCGGCATCAGCCACATCGTCGATGTAGACACGATGTGTGGTCATAGGATCGACTTTGACCTTCTTTTCCACCAGCAGATTGATGAATTCACGCAAGTTGCGCTGGGTGGTGAACTGGACGAAAGCATCAGGATAATCTTTACCGTATTCCCAGGCAGAATCGTGATATCCGGCACCGGTACGGCTGGAAGCACGGAAATCAAGGTTGCCGGACCAGGCACCGCCGCCAACTTCAACTTTGCATCCGCCGATGAGAACGATATTTCCCATAGCGTGCCCGTCGGCAGAGACTTTCATACAACTCATTGCGGACTGCAGAGGCGCGGTAGCATTGCCGCCGAAGGCCAGCATAGCAAAGTCAGCACCGTAGGGAGCACAGAAAGCCTTGGTCGCTTCAACAGCATCGGCTTTTTTGAAGTTTACCGTGTTGGCAATACCGCATTTTTTTGCGATCTTGATACGCTGTGCGAGTCCTTCCCAGCCGATGACCCTGGCACCGGCTGCCTGGAAAAGCTGGCAGGCAAGGTTGCCGACCAACCCCAGCCCCAGAACCATTCCGTAGGAACCGAGACTTACATCGGCACGGCGGATACCCTGCATTGCAGTCACACCAAGACAGGCATAGGCGGCCTGTTCAAAGGTGACGGAATCCGGAATAGGCATAACGAGGTTCACAGGGACACAGGCCACAGAACCGTGGACGGCAAAGCCGCCGCCCATAGCGGCAACACGCATACCCTTTTTCAGGTTTTTGACATCACCTTTGGTGGCGATGATGGTACCGGCATTGGCATAACCGAAGACCACATCTTTCCCTCCGGGGGTTTCCCGGCGCATACGGGGCAGATTCATTTCAGTTCCGGGACTGATCAGAGAACATTCAACATCAATGAGCACTTCATTATCTTTAAGTTCTCTCACATCTTCACGGCGGGCGATGACTTCACCTTTGGTGGTGACGACAGCAACAGTACGTTTCATAGTATTTTTCTCCATACAAATTTTGAAGTTTATTTACTATACTACAATAATTTGAATTTTCAAATTGCAAAAACAGTTGTTTTTTTATCAATATGCGACTTTTTGTAAAAAATAGTCCTTCTTTTTTTATCAAAAGGAAATTGATGTAGGCAAATTTCCCTGAAAGGTCCTTTTACTTGTCACTTTCTTTCCGGCAGAGCATTTCAGAAATAACATTCACTGCGAAAAACATAGAAGCGTGATAGAGTTTTTCGTAAGGGATCTCCTGAAGTGCTTCGCAGATCCGGGGCATAGCAGTCTCAATGGTTGGTTGATCTTCTGAAAACAAAATGATCCATCCGGCGCTCAAAGCGGCCATAGTACTTTTCCGTTCTCCCAATACAGCCGGGCTGTGTTCACGCCAGATCCTGCCCTGACCTCCTGCGGCGCACTTGACGGCATCAGCTGTGTTTTTCTGTTCAAACCAGACGCTGTTCATACAGTGCCAATCAGGTGAAAATAAAGCATCAGGAACACGTTTTTTCCACTCTTCAAGAGCGTTGAGACACGCTTGGGCCGTTATTTTAAGTCCGCTGCCAAGGGCAGCTGCCACGGGCGTGCCGGTGTAAAATTCTTTCAATATGCGCTGGATATAGAAGTTATGGCTTGCATACCAGCATTCATTGGGACGCATTTGACCATAACCGGCAGCAAGAATATCAAAACGGTCTTTCAGGTATCGGTCAACGCTCCCCTTTTCTCCGCCCTCTTTTTCCAATATGAGAGCTGCCAGCATCAAATGACAGGCATCAAACGCCCCGGCGCAACTGAGGTCGCCCCGTTCAAATCCGGGCTTTGCCCCCGGAATATGCCAATTGAGTGCCCTTAAAGGGTGGATCAAGTTCAGCATACGCTGCTGACAATCGGCACGTTCTTCAGAAGTTGCAAGGGAAGATTCTGAAAAAGCACGGAGCCCCAGCAGAAAAGGGGTGATCTGATCGTTGGAAGAACCGAGGTAACAGCATTTTCCATCACTTCCGAACCCACGGGCAATAAAAGCGGGAACCGGAGCAAGATCCTGTAAATTGAACAATCCCTTCAAAAGCCTGCGGGCGAATGCGGCAAGTTTTTCAGAAGGATATTTTTCGTAAATCTTGACGACTGCCAGCAACAGATCACCGTTGAAAAAAGCGCCGTTTGAAACAGGCGTATGCCAGGAAAGACCGTTGGGTATGGATCTGTCACACTCTTCCGGAGTCGGCAATATGACTTCACCATTCATTCCGGCATAGTCATAGAGGACATCTTGAGGCGAGAAAAAACGCTTTCCCAGAATATCAATGATCTTATCCTGAATTGCAAGAAGTTGTATTTCTGTCATAAAAAAATCTTTATTTGAATAAAAAACTCCTGTGCTTCAAAAACACAGGAGCAGAACTGTTTCAACCACGGATCATTTGAGAATAAGCGTTCCGTAACGTTCCATATTGTGGAATCCGCCGAAGGTGGGCAGCCACATAGACTGTTCCCATCTTCTTGCCTTTTTTGAATCAATATACCGGTGATTTCTGGCAAAATTGGAACGGAATTTATTTTTACCAACAGGATTGGCAAGTTTCAAATCGACAATGGGGATGGCGATCTCACCGCACCAGCGGTTTTTTGTGAAAGTTGTGGCAAATTTAATATTGGCACTGTTCCACTTCATAGCAGTGTTCAAGTTCCGGTTGCCGCCCCAGACAGCATCAAAGAGAGCGTTATCGGGGGCAAGGATGAACTGATAGCTCTGATTGTCTTTGCCGCCGAAGAAAAATTCAACACTTTCAAAGTCCCAGAGGAAGGCATCTCTTTTGCCGGTAGAGCTGGGCTTTTTAGTGATGTTTTCGTTGCTCTTGGGAATGTCGGCAATGACTGCTGCATAAAGGAATTTGCCGTCGTGGCGGAATTTCATCGCGGTTTTGGATTTGACCTGATAAACGTTGAAACTGTCGCAGAAATTGCTGATGACGGCGGCGTCTTTCCACTCGGAATCTTTGACGATACCATCAATTTGAGGAGCAGCACCTTTGGGAACTTCAATATCTTTTGCCCGTTTTGTCTGCACGCCGCGGAACATCTTGCTGTTGCGTTCAAAATACTGATAGCAGTCGAGTGTCTTTTTGGCTCTGGAATAATAGGGCTCTTTGCCTGCGGTATCTTTGACAGCTTTACGCAGCAGGGCCATCATACGGTCAACGAACTTGGGAGGATAGACTTTAGTCCAGCAAACTTCCCAGTCCCAGACATTTTTACCTTTAACAAGGTGCTGTCCGTTATACCAGGCAATTTCCAGAGAGTTGTTGAATTCTTCCATTGCAGCGGCGGCGGGACCGTAGAAATCCTTATGGAACTTTTTGAGTTCAGTGTCCACATCGTAGTCTCTGTCCCACATCAGTTTCATAGCTGTGTAAAGGTTGACACTGTCATACATCCAGTCTGCCCAGCTCTGGACACCGATACCGTCGGCATTGACGTCGGAAAGTTCAATGACACGTCCGGAAACGTGATTGCTGTCAATGAGATAAATCTCTTTCTGCTGGCGGGGCCAGAGGGCAGGGGCACCGTAAGTGCCCCGTCCGTAACGGGAGCTGTTCCAGTATTCCCAGACATAAAGTTTTGCACCGGTGACACGCCATTCATTGATCAGATCGCGCCAGGCTTTTTTGTATACGCCGTTGGCACGGGGGACAGGACCGAAACAGAGGGTCACTGCCACATTGGGGAGCAGGGCAAAGTCAGGACGGCGCAGATAGTCGGCATAGGCACAGCATTTGACAAATTTGCCGGGGCATTTTTCAGCGACGACAGCAGCCACCTGATTGACGAATTTCCAGACGGCGTTTGAGTGGATCCCGGAACGACCTTTTTCTTCTGAGACCAGTTTGGAACATTCACTGCAGCGGCAGTATTTCAGGTCGTTGCAGTCGCCGGGCATAACGTTGATGAATTTGGCGTTGGGGCGTTTTTTGAAATAATCAACGGCCCAGTTTCCTGCTTCCCGGATCACGTTGGGGTTGGTCATACAAAGGTGGACACCGGATTCTTTGTTGGTCTTGCGTTTTCCGTCTGGCTGCAGGGCGAAATATTCAGGATGAGTTTTTGCAAACTTGTCGGGCCAGTCGAGAAAGGTGTGCATTGCAATGGGATCAGGAGCAGAACCGCCCAGACGGTTGCGCCGCTGCCAGATGACAACATCCCGGGAAGGAATGTCCGGATCTTTGCTGATGTCGTAAAAAAGAGCACGGCAGTCGAACTGGGGAGCTCCTGTTTTATAGAGATTGTCAATGGAAATATTTTTTTCAGTGGAAACGACAGTTCCCAGTTTGCCGGGCCAGTACCAGCGGCATCCGAAGACCCGTTCCAGAAATTCATAGGCGGCACTGAGAGTTCCGAGAGGAATGGTGGAACGGGAAATGATATTGCTTTCTGTGACGCCGGGCTTGTCTCCGCCTGAAATAATGACCGCATTACCGGCCCGGGCGACCACCCAGTTTTCAGCGGGGAGCATTTCCGGGGTGACACCGTACTTTTCTGCCATAGCGGTATTGCCGATCCAGAGTGCGGTGCCGGAATAATTGTTATCTTTGATGATGGGAACTGTTTTGCCGGTCATCATCTTGACGTGAGCTTGGATCTCCCGGGCTGCGTAGCGGGCGATACCGTCGGCTTTGGGAGAAATAACGATCTTGAACTGGGGAACACCGTTTTTGATCAGATCAAGTTTTCCTTTGTTCAAAGTCAAAGCTGCCATACCGAGACCGGCACCGGGGATATTTTCCAGACCGGAATTTTCGGCGAAGCAGATTTTTATTTCATCAATAATGATCCGGTTGTTTTCGGGAGTTTCCTGCCGGAGGGTGAAACCCACATTCACATTTTCGATACCTGAAAGAGGGGGGACCTGAAAACTCATTTCAAGATCTTCCCATTTGCCGGTTTTATCGGCTTTGACAGAGATGCTGCGTCCGCCCATAAATTTGTTGCCGTTGCCGAAAACGCGGTAGCCCATACTCAAGGGAGCGATTCCGCTGATGCGTTTGATCTTGGCCCGCAGAACCAGATTTTTGCCTGCGAGAGCTCTGGCATTATTACCGAAAATGTAAAAATGCTGTCCTGCAACGGTATGTTTTTTACCTTTGGTTTCACGGCCGTCAACAGCCAGTGCCGGAGCTTTGGTCACAAAGATGTCATCTGATCTTTGAACTCCTTTGAGATACTTCATATTGGATTTGAAATCTACGGCGACTTTTTCTGCTGCAAAAACTGAAATCACAGCTGTCAGCAGAAAAAATGACAAATACTTTTTCATTTTTTTTTCTCCTTGAAATTTAACTTTTAAGATTATATCTTATTTTTTTTATTTTTGTCAA
>JAZUPO010000146.1:0-5984 GCA_045605205.1 Victivallaceae bacterium | reverse complement strand
ACGCCCCCCGAAAACATTTACAAAGTTTCCCCCGAATGTCTGCATAGAGCTTGCTCCGTGGACCTTTGATTCATTGAAAGAGTGGAAAAAATATGAAGTTCCCCGGGGCTTTGTCTGCTATGACTACACTTTCGGCAGCTTCAATGATATGGGCCTGACGCCGAAACGTCCTCTTTCCTTTATCGCCGCTCACGCCCGCAACATTCACCGGGACGGGATCTTCGGGATCTACCGCAGCGGCTGGGGGGATATGTTCGGCTTTGAAGCTCCTTTCTTCTATGTCTGGAACACAATGCTCCGGCACCCCAAAGCCGATCCGGAAACACTTATCAAAGATTTCTGTCAGCGCCTTTACGGTCCCGCCGCACCTGAAATGGAAAAACTCTGTTTCCTGATGAACAGCCGTATGGAAAAATTTGATCTGACCCGCCCCGGTGATTTCAACGACCCGGAACTTCTGGCGGGCAGAGTCGCTGAAAATCCCCGGCAGATCCAACTGCTGCTGAACCGCTGGACACCCGGAGTCCTGCAAAAAATGGCTCAGCTTCTCAAAGAAGCGGAAAAGAAACTTCCCCAAACTGAAGCCATTAAATTTTTCTGGCCCATTGTCAAACGGGACTTTGAATATCTGCAGTTGACAATGCGTACCATCAATGCCCGGGAAGCTCTGAGACGTCATACCACCGGAGCCAATTTCAAGGAACTTGTTGAAAGTTCCGCTGCCAGAAACAAATTCATTGCCGCCATTCCCCGGGACAAAAGAGGGCTCCCCTTGAAAAACGGAGAAATGTATTCTTTTGCCGGAATGACCACTGAATACATTACCGCCAACGGCAGACTGCGGGGAGCATTGACCTTCCCCTTTACCGGAGATGTGACCGGATTGCAGAAAAGCGGTATCGCCGCCTGCGGCCGGGTGATCCGTACAAATTCAGTGCCCCAGCAATTGGTGGGCTATACACCGAAATTCAACGCCTTGCCTTTCGTGTGGAGCCATCCCCTTGTGATGAGTGTTTCCCAGGATGAAAAGGCCTTGACCGTCAAGGTCGAAACCCCTAAAGGATATCCGGCAGGCGTGAATCCCAAGTCCAGTCTTTTTATGCGGGTGTTTGTCGGTATGAACGGCAAAAGATACCGTTTTCAAGGCAGCAAAGGCTACTGCCACGTTCATTTGCGTAACGCAGTCTGCGGAGTCAATAACGCTCCCGGAGACAGCTATTCAGGCCCCCGGATCCCCAATACAAAGGCCCGTGTTCAGGAACCTGCCCCCGGAACGCTCGTTATGATCATTCCCTGGAGCGATATGGGGATCACCCCCGCCAAAGGACAAAAACTGGATTTCAACGTTTATGCCCAATACGGAAAAGATCACGCCTGTGCCATTTGGGAATACAATCCCTTCCAGCGCAACTGGCAAAATCCCTACGACCGGGCAGGAACCTTAATTTTGGAGTAAAATTTTTATGAAACTGCTTACACTTCTTTGTTCGCTTTCTCTCTTGTGCGGATGCGTCACCAAAGCCAAGCCTGCTCAGGCTGTCCCGGTCACAAATGAAAAAATCAATATCGTCCATAAGGGGCAAAGCAGCTACTCTATCGTGCTGCCGGCCCGTACAGATCCGGTCACAGCCAAGATCCTGCGTGAAGCGGCAGCGGCACTCCAAAGTGCCATCAAAGAGGGCACCGGAGTTACTCTGCCCATTGTCCTCGAAAAAAAGTGCTGCTCCCGGAAAGAGTGTTCCAATGTCGTCAAAGGTATTTATCTGGGGGCGACCGATGCCGCCGCCAGAGCGGGACTTTGCACCAAAGATTTCCAGGTGGCTGAATACCTGATCGCTGAACGGAACAACTCCATTTTCATCCTCGGCAAAGATGGTATCGCCGGAAAGAGCTCCCGTTCCTATGTGTGGACCTATGCCGGAACCGCCAAAGGCGTGGTGGGCTTTATGGAAAAAATCGTAGGCACCCGGATCCTCTATCCCGGAGAAACCGGCCGCACCACTCCTCCTCAGAAAACTGTTTCCGTCAACAAAAATCTCACTCTCCGGGTCAAATCCCACCTGATTCTCGGTACCAGCCGTCATCACGAACTGATTTATGATATGTCAAACAACGATTTCGGTTTCCCCGGGATCCACCTTTACGGCGGCCACAGCTATTACAGTGCAGTGCCTGCTAAAAAATACGGAAAAAGCAACCCTGAATTCTTTATTCTCAGGGGCAATAAACGTTCTGCTTCAGGCAATCATCTGTGTATTTCCAACCCCAAAGTCCAGGAGCTGATCTACCTTGAGGCGAAAAAACGCCTTGAAGCCGGAGCCTGGATGGTGGAACTTGCCCAGACAGACGGTTATGTTCCTTGTGAATGTAAAAAATGTGCCGATCTTTTCGGTACCCGGGACAAGGGGGAAAAACTCTGGATCCTTCACCGCAATATTGCTGAACGGCTCAATAAAGAAATGCCCGGTAAAAAGGTGTTGATCATCAGCTACGGCCCCACAGCCGATCCCCCGAAAAGTTTTAGTGCATTCCCCGAAAATACGATGATCGAGATCTGCTACTACGACGATGCCCGTCTGGAAGCGTGGAAAAATATCAAAGTTCCTCAGGGATTTACCACCTATATGTACAACTGGGGCTCCTATAAACTTCCCGGTTTCACCCCGGTACAGGCTCCTGATTACCCTGCCAGACAGGTCAAGCAGTTCCATAAATTCGGCATCAAAGGGGTTTACCGCAGCGGCTTCGGAGCCTCTTTCGGTCTGGAAGCTCCTGTCTACTATATGTACGGCAAACTCTGGGACGATCCCTCTCAGGATCCGGGCCGGATCCTTGAAGATTTCTACAAGCACGCCTTTATGGAAAGCTCTCTTTCAATGACCCGCTTCTATAATCTGCTTTATGACCGGATCCGTCCTTTCAGCTATCTGGATTACAGCAGCACCGGCAAACATCTGCTTCCCCGGAATCCCCGGGCGTGGCTCTGCTTTGCCTATACTCCTGAAGTCCTTGATTCACTGGAAAATCTGCTTCGCACCGCCGAAAAAGATGCTGTCAACGCCAAAGTCAAACGCCGTCTCCGGCTGGTCCGGTGTGAATTTGACTACCTGAAAAATCTGGCCACCATTATGCACCACTACCACTCCTACCGTCTTTCCCCTGACCGGCCGGGATTTGAAAAAATCGCCCGGGCAGTGGAAGCCAGAAACCGGATGATCGACTCCTGGTTCGATGCCAAAGGGAAAAACAAAACCATCCCCGGATGGCCGGAAATGCCGATCAGAGGCAGAGCTTCCAAAGCAATGCTCAAAGCCAACGGCAGACTGGCTGCCCCCATCGGGGCTCCCCTCAACTGGAACATTGCCGCTTTGCGTAAAAGCAAAGTGCTCCCCGGAGCTATGAAAAAGCGGGTCACCGTCTATCCGTATAAAGGCGGGAAGCTCAATGATGTGGAAAAAGGTGCCTGGAAAAATATTCCTTATGTGGGCATTTCCGGGATCCAGGCCGGGCCTGTAAAACTTCAGACCCGCTTCAAACTGATGTACGACAAAAAGAATTTCTATGCAGCCTTTAAGGCGGATCTGCCTAAAAAACGCTCTTACATTCCTTTGGGACACGACGGCAGTGCCCCCTCAAAGGATTGTCTGGAATTTTTCGTCGATCCTGCGGCCCGGAAAGAGGTCTATTATCATCTGCTCTGGAACCCCATCGCCAACTCTACTTACGATGCGGCCCGGGGACTTATCACCGATCCTCTGGATCCCAAATTCAATACCTTTGACCGGAACTGGAGCGGTAAATGGCAGGTTCGGAATTACCGTAAAGGCAACACCTGGTATTGTGTTCTGACGATTCCTTATTCAACCTTGAAAGCCCCCGTCCCCACCCGGGGTACCAAGTGGCTGCTCAATATCGCCAGAACCGACTACTTCAATCCCAAGACAGAACCCGAACTGTCTCTCTGGTCTCCCAATCTTGAAAATATGACCTTCCACGAACCCGAATGTTTCGGAGAAGCAATTTTCAAATAAAAAAATTTTTCAACATCCAACAGGACTGCGGTAAAAAAATACGGTAGTCCTGTTTTTTTATTGGCTGAAAAAAAAGCTCAATATATCTTTGAGCAATATCCTTTTACAATTTGAAAAAAAGGCTTTTCAGTGCTATATTAGAAAGATGTTTTTTTATCCAACTTTCAGGAGTCAACATTTTTATGGAACACGAACACAACAAGAACAACTGGTCAAGTCAGCTTGGATTTCTCCTGGCTGCTGCCGGTTCTTCCATCGGTCTGGGCAACATCTGGCGTTTCCCCTATATGACAGGAACCAACGGCGGCGGCATTTTTGTCTTGATCTATCTGCTTGTGGTCTTGCTGATCGGAGTGCCGCTGATGATGGCTGAGATCTCTCTCGGCCGTGCCGCCGGAGCCAATCCGGTGAGGGCTTTTGCTCACCTGGCTCCTGCAAAAAGCACTTTCACTGTCTTGACCGCTACGGTGCTGATATTGGGTGCATTGTTTATGCTCCTGACAAAAAATCCGGCGGGAGCTCTTGTCGTCGGTATCATCGGAGCACTGTTTCTGGCTTGCGGCTGGAAAACCGTGGGATTTTTCTGCGGACTTGTGCCGATCATCCTTCTTTCCTACTATGGTGTTATCGGCGGTTGGACTTTGATTTACATTGTGGATTCGATCCGGGGTGCCTGCAGCTTCACCACCATTGAGGGTGCCGATGAGGTTATGCGGCCCATTCTTCACGCCTCCGGTCACTGGAAATGGGTCGTTATCGGCGGACAGCTTGCCTTTATGGCAGCTTGTTTCGGGATCTCTCTTGCAGGAGTCCAGAAGGGAATCGAACGGTGGAGCAAAGTGCTTATGCCTTTGCTTTTCATTCTTATGTGTGTTCTGATCGTCCGGGGACTGACTCTGCCGGGAGCGATGCAAGGCATCCGCTTTTTCCTTGAGCCTGACATATCAAAACTTACCGCCGGCAGTATCATCGCCGCTATTGGACAGGCCTTTTTTACTTTGAGCCTCGGAATGGGGATTATGCTGACCTACGGCAGTTATCTTGACCGCAAAAGCGACATCGCTAAAGCCACTTTTGGAGTCATCGGATTGGACACTCTGGCAGCAGTTATGGCCGGTATCGCCATTTTTCCTGCTGTTTTTGCTATGGGATTCACCCCCAGCAGCGGCCCCGATCTGACCTTTAAGGTGCTGCCTGCGGCCTTTAATATGATCCCCGGAGGAATGGGGGTGATCTGGAATGTGCTTTTCTTCCTGATGCTGTGCGTTGCAGCACTGACCAGTGCCATCAGCCTTATTGAACCTCCGGTAAGTATTTTGGTGGGTGAATTCAAGATGAGCCGCAAAGCAGCTGTGCAGCTGGTCTCGGCGGTGTGTGCTGTGCTCGGGGTTTTCTGTGCACTGAGTATGGCGGACTGGATCAATCTGCCTGCCATAGGGCAGGCCGTTGGAAAGATCTGGTACGGCAAAGTGCCCGGTTCTTTCTTTGAAATGCTCGACAGTTTCTGCTGTAACTGGATATTGCCGATGTTGGGACTTGCCACCACCATTTATGTGGGCTGGATCTGGGGCAGCCGCTACGCTCTCAAGGAGCTCCGGGAAGGCAGTTCTGAATTCCTCGACCTTGATAACAGTATCTGGCTGATCCTTGCCGGCTTCAAGGCAAAAGACGGCGGCAAAGACCGGCGTTATCTTCTCACCCCCGGAATCATTTGGGGCTTCGCCCTGCGCTGGCTCTGTCCGCTGTTGGTGCTGCTTGCTTTCTTTCGCTGTATTGGACTTTTCTAAGTCTGCTCCCTGTTGAATTTGCTTTCCCGAACATCCTTTTCCTCTGAGAAGGATGTTTTTTTATGTCGGAAAAAATGAAAAGCTTTACTGAAAAAGGTTTTCCGTCTTCGTTGAACTACGCCGTGACAAGGGGAAAAGGGAACTTCAGTTTTCGATTCTCGCAGCT
>JAZUPO010000145.1:0-3213 GCA_045605205.1 Victivallaceae bacterium | reverse complement strand
CCCGACTTAGGCGATGATGCAAACCTTTTTCCCGGGCCGGTCTTTCAAAAGTCTGTGTGGGAAATTGCGGTGAAGGATCCAGAGTTTTCCGCCCCAGACGGGGGAACTGCGGTAGCCGTTCCGGTCGGTGGGGGGGACGGCGGGTTTTAAGCCGAAAAGGTTTTGACAGGCGACACATTCACAAGGGGAAAAACCGTCGCTTTGGGCGAGCTGTACCATTTCATACCCTTGATCTATGTGGTCGAGCACCTCTTTGTAAATCAATTCCTGAACCGCTTTGTTTGAAAGACACAACTGCACCCGGGGACCGGGAACTCTTTTGCCTTTGTTGAGAGCATAGTATTCAGGATGTGTTTTGAAATATTTGGCGGGGGCCAGTGCCACATTGTGATTATGTCCGCCGTAGCTGCCGTACCAGGGACCGTAGAAACCGTTGTTGGCAATGTCGTAGTCAAGAGTACGCCTGCCGGTCATATTGTATTCAATAGCAGGAACCCTTACGAAAGAATAATTTTCAGGAATGGAAAGTTTTTTGATCTTGGGAACTCCGTCGCAAACATTGGGAGTTCCTGCAAAAACAGCACCGGTGAACTTTTCAAGGAATGTCAGCATTGCCTTGTGGGAACCCAATACATAACGTTGACGATAGCCCGCTTTGGGGTCGCTGGCATTCCGCCAGTCCATACCGTGAAGGTAGATGTTCTGCCCTTTTACGTCGATCCTGTGTTCCCAACGGCGGTAGCAGGCAGGAGCGAGCCCTGCTTTGCGTACAGCATCGGTTGAGCCGAGAAAGATCGCTTTACCTTTACCGTCAAATTTACTTTCGGGAAGGACTTTCAGCACGGCTCCTGTTGCGTGACGGAGTACGGTTTGCAGCGTATTGGCTGCAATGGAGCTGTACCGGTTGTGAAAGGGGTACAGCTCTTTATCGGCGTAAACGATCTTGTATTCAGAGCGTCTGTTGCTGATAATGTCAAGATCGGCTCCCGTCAAAAGCAGGGCAGGGAGCCCCAACATCAGGAAAAAGATTTTTTTCATAAGAAAAGGCTCCTTGAGAATATTTTTAAGGACTTACGGCAAAGAATCCTGGCAGACACGCATTACGTTGCCGCCGATGATCTTCTGGATATCGCTGTCGGAATATCCTCTCATCACAAGACCGACAGTGAAAAGGGGCCAGTTTGTCCAGGCAAGTGAAGCGAAATCGTCAGGATCGTTAGGCCCTGAGCCGGGGGCACGCCAGTACTGTTCCCAGTTTTTGCGGAAAGTCGGCATATTTTCAGTCCAGACATATTCTGAAAGTCCCGCCCCCCGGTCGGTTCCGATGGCAACGTGATCGACGCCAAAGGTTTTTGCCACATAGTCGATGTGATCCAGGAAAGCATTGATGTTTTTCTGCTGCTGCAAAAAGGCGGGATAAGCACAGATACCCACATATCCGTTGGTCTTTTTGATAGCTTCAATGACTTCGTCGCATTTGCCCCGGTAATGGGTTGAAAAGTGACCTGCCACAGTATGACTTGCCACAACCGGCTTTGTGGAACACAAGGCTGTTTCCAGACTGGTGCGCTGCCCGGAGTGGGCCACATCAGGGATCACGCCTACCCGGTTCATTTCAGCAACAGCCATACGCCCGAAGTGACTCAAGCCGCCGTTGGCTTCTTCGGCACAGCCGTCACCCATCAGATTCCGGCGGTTGTAGGTCATATGCATCATACGGACGCCCAGATTAAAGAAAGTTTCCACAAGGTGCAGATTTTCTTCTGCGGAAACAAACTTTGAAGAAACAGGCACGCCGTTGGTGGTGATGTAAAGAGCCTTTTTGCCCCGGCTGCGGATACCTTCCAGACGGTCAACAAAAGGACATCTTTCATAGACTTCAGTGCAATAGTCTATGGTACGGGTGTAGTTGCCGAGACGTTTGATGAGCCGTTCCACATCGTTGCTTTCTTCGCCGCAGTTCTGAAAGATACAGTCCACACCGCCGTATTCCCAGGTTTCCCGCAGAAGTTTACGCATCTGGGGATCGTGGAATCCCTCAACCATATGGTGCATTTCACTTGCGAAATTGATTTCATCCCGGGAAGCTCCTTGGGCTACCAGTTCTTCTTCACGGGCAGAACGGCCGCCCACCAGGGGCATAAAGCCGTAAGCGTCAAAGACGAGAGAGTTTTTGTGGAGTTCCAGACCGTGTTCAAGGTCTTTGGCACTGGGCTTGAGCATCTGCAGAGCGATGTTCCTGTTTTTTTCTGCATTGATCATTTTTTGATGTCCTGTTTATATGGCATTACCAATTGTTTGAGGGAAGTTTGTTCGCACGCAGAGTACGGAAGGGGTCCCAGAAACTTGTATATGCGGCTTCATTAGCACCGCTGGAATTGATTTTCTGATCAGGTATTTTGCTGCGTTTCAGCTGGTCAATATGGAAATCCAGAAAAATAATCGTCGATTTATCACTGTGGGGATAGTCGGCTGCATAAGTTGATGCGGACCCGGTCAGGACATTGTGCGTATAAGTGATGATGTAGCCCGTTTTATACTTTTCCATAGCCACCATTCCCCGGGAAGGATACTTGGCTTTATCGATCTGATAGGGTTGAGTTTTTCCGGAAACCCCGAGATTGACTGCATACCAGTTCACTCTGGAGTTCATTCCGATACCGGGGATCCCATTGCCGCCCTCCACCCATTCAGCTTTGACATCTTTGGAAGGGCAGGAAAGGGGGTGACGGATCAATCGCCATCCGGCATTCTTCGTTGAGCGGCCGTATCCGGCAAATGCACAGTCAGATTCTGTTTCCATTCCCACATAAGGGGCAAGCAGACCGGCTCCTTTCCGGGCACTGAACCAGGTCTTGCCGGATTCGGTCACTTTACCGCTGGAATTGACCGTTGATCCGTTCTTGTAGGGCGGAAGATAACCTTTATATTCGTCTACATAAGCAGAAAAAGCCAAAGCGGACTGCTTCATATTGGCGATACATTTTGCGGAACGCCCCCGTTCACGGGCCTGCTGCAAAGCGGGCAACAGCATAGCCGCAAGGATCGCAATAATGGCAATGACGACCAGAAGTTCAATCAGCGTGAACGCTGATTGAGTGAAGATGTGAAGGTGTGAAGAGCTTTTTTTGCATCCGCAAAAAAAGCGTGAAGTGCGCCCTGCCGGGCGTAAGGATGTGTTGTTTTTATTTTTTGAAAAACAGTTCTGTTGTG
>JAZUPO010000144.1:0-4751 GCA_045605205.1 Victivallaceae bacterium | reverse complement strand
GCCCCATTCCGGAGTGGGACCGCCCCAGAGCCACACATTTTCGCTGTTCAACGGCTCACCGTGAGGCAGTTCAGGCTTGGCGGCAAGTTCTTTGCGGACTTCCGCGGCAAAGGCATCAAATTCCGGAGCCAGCTGGACACGATACTCTTCGTTAAGGGGGATACGGGTGGTATCTTCCATTCTTGCCCGGGCGGCATAGCCGGGGGCGGCAGTTTCTCCCAATGCGATACGCATCAGGGATTGCAGCTCTGTACGGCGTTGAAAAAGTTTTTCACGGGCCTCTTTCAAATCTGACATATTGAACTCCTTTGATCGTTTCAGTTGACAATTCTTTATGTTTGTGTTATATTATACCACAAATCAAGCTATTTGACAATGTCAAAAGGTAAAATATTTATGTCAAATCGTCACCTTGAAGTGCCATTTTCTTCTGACAACCAGCTGCAGGATATGAAAATCTTAAGCTGCGCTTTCAGAAAAATCAACTATTGGGATTATCCTGACTCCCGGTTCCGCTACTGGTGTTTTTACTGGAACGCCACAGAAGGGGCGTGGATCGTTTCCAACGGTAAAAAAATCGAACTGACGCCTGACAAGGTCATTCTGATCCCCCCATTCACGCCTTTTGCATCGGGTATGGCACATCCTTTCAATCATTTCTACATACACTTTTATTCCCCCGGGCTCCTCGATCGCATCCGCCGGACGCCAGTGGTTCTGGATGCAAACGATGCCGCAGATATCATCCCTAAAATGCTGAAACAAAAAGGGATACCCCTGTCACTCGGTCTTTACGCACTTCTTTTTGGATTTCTGGCAAAAATACCTTCCAGTCACTGTCTTTCAGGGACAGAAGAATCTATTGATCCCCGGATCCGCAAAGTAGTCAACCTTATGTATGAACATATCGATCACCCCATTGACAATCACCGTTTCTGCCGTCTGGCAGGTCTCGGCATCAATGAATTCTATGATCTTTTCAAGCAGCAAATGCACCGAACGCCCCGGCAATATCTGGTAATGCTCCGTATGGAACACGCCTCAGTACTACTGCGTAATTCCCAACATTCCATAGAAGAGATCGCCGCAAATTGCGGCTACGCTGACCGTTACCATTTTTCTAAAGCCTTCCGGAGTTATTTCGGACTGCCTCCTGCTGAGTTCCGCAAAAGACACGAATCGTAACACAGACACTTCCGGGACTGTTTTTCATAAAAAATACATTTTCACGATTGCAATATGCCATTTCAGGAGGTATATTATGATTTGTGTATTCATAGCAAAAAAATCAACATAACCTTTGAAATTTTTTCAACATTATGAAACTGCATATTTTCTCCTCAAAAAAAACTGCCGGTTCTTTCACCTTGATAGAACTTCTCGTAAACAAAACTTGTCAAGTATGTGTTTCCCCGCTGCATTATTTCAATAAATTTTATAAAAAAATGCCTTATAATGCTTGCAAAGCAAGTGCTTCATACACCAACGGTGTGCTTCATATTTGCCGGAGGCAAATGCTTCATACAGCGAAGCCGTGCTTCACTCAATCAGCGTTCACGCTGATTGAACTGCTGGTTGTCATTGCCATTATTGCCATTCTTGCTGCAATGCTGTTGCCGGCATTGCAGCAGGCCCGGGCCCGGGCTCACTCTATCGCCTGTCTCAACAATATGGGCTCTCTTGCCAAAGCCTGGACATTTTACGTCAGTGACAACAACGGTTTCTACCCCGGACTCTGGAACGGCGGATATTCAAGTGCCTCATCCCGCAAATGGAACTACTCACAATACCAACCCGGGCACAACACTTCCAATAAAGGGGGACATTTTGCTCCTTACCTCGGCAACCGGATCGGAACTTCCAATGAATCAGGCGGCGGTCTCGGCGGATTTGCCAGATCTTCTAAAGGAGACCTTTTCAAACATATGCTCTTCTGCCCTGCCCGTGAAGGAGCTATGCGTGAAAAAATGGCAAAGGCAGGTTCAGCCGCAGTGGGCGGGAACGGTATTACCCTCAACGGAAAAGATCAGGACAGCAAAGTTGCCCGGGTGCGTTATGCTTCCAGAAGTATGGTGGGCGGCGAAAGTCCCTTCGGAGCAACCTATCTTGATCACAACACGGCTGCCCCAACTCAACAATCCTATTTTCTCCCTGTCTTTCCCCATTTCAACCCCTATCCCGGAGATAACGAAATGGGCAATCAGCAGTTGATTACCGGTCCCGGAGCTGCGTCATTCTTTTTCTTTGACAGTCACGTTCAGCTGTTGACAAGAGAACAAATCCCTATGGCAGACCGCAATTCTCTGGCCAGTTCCACCACATTCTGGTGTCCGATCAAAGGAACACTCAATGATTGGTAAAAGCCTTGCAAAAGGAACCTTCCCGGGAACGCTTTACTTGGATTCTTTGTATTGAGTTCTCTTAAGGAATATCTTACCATAAAAAAAGCCGGAAATTTTCATCCGGCTTTTTTATGCTTTGATTTCAGAAAAAACGAAATCCTATATACAAGCAAGCTCCGACACAAAGGGGAATGGAAAAGTTATCATCCACTTTGAGCTGTTTTTGAAAGAGCTCTGCCACAGCGGCAAGCACAACTCCCGCCAATCCCCAGAGATAGAATACTCTGAGCAAGTCCGGAATGAAAAGCACTATGGATAAAGCCCCATATCCGACGATAATAAAGGCCAAAAAGCCTTCCCAGGATTTGCCGTTGACGGTTTTGTGCTTTCCATATTTCCTGCCGATCAAGGCAGCTGCGGCGTCCCCGGTCAACATTACAGCCAGTGCCCCGGCTGCAATAAAAGGGACAAAAAGCAAATTGACCAGCAAAGCCGCTGCCAGCACAGGGGCTCCGCCTGAAACGATCCACTGTCCGGGTTTGACCTCGTTGCGGAGCATTTTCCCAAAAAGTTTACCGTAAAGGCGGCCCAGATATTTCCCCCCATTGGCATAGTCGTGTTCAGAAACAAGTGTCAGCACCAGCAATGCCCCAAAGAGCACGCAGCTGATCCACTGCCACCTGCCCAGAAGCAGCGTGGCAGCGACCATCCACAATGAGGAAAGATGCACAGCTTTACGCTTGATTTCTTCCCAATATGAAATTTCCATAAGTCAACAACTTCAGCTGTTAGAAAGAGGTCACATTTCCGCCTGCCAGAGCACAAAAGTCAGCCATATCTCCAAACTGCAATATTCCCGGAACGATCACGGTATGAGAAAATTTGGTATCTTTTGACTTATCGTAGCACAATGTTTCAGGGGCTTTTTCCAGCCACAGGGGAGTATCTTCACATCTTGTTGCGGCAAACAGTGCTGCGGCAACAGCTGCATCTCCGATACCGCCTGCCCCCAAGTTCACTGCTGCACCGAAACGGCTTTGCAGGAATTTTTCGATCATACGGAAATCTTCGATCCACTTACCCTGTATACATTTGCCGAGCCAGATGAGAGAACGGCTGTAATAGGAATCGTTGGTTGCAGAAAAAAGCAAATCGTTTTCGCCGCCGCCCCAAAGATCCACCAGAGCAATACCGTATCCCTCTTTCAACAGAGCTTCCAAGATACGGCTTTCGCCCAGATGGAGTTTGGAAATACTCGTTCCAACGATAACGATTTCCTTTTCCTCAACAGCGGGTTTGCGGAAAAGCAAAGGAGTCAGACGGCCGTCTGAACCTTCGATACCGATACGTTCCCAGCCGTCACGGTCGCTGAACTTTTCGCTCACAGCAACGGTAATATCGGCAAGGTTCAAAACCTTTGCCAACCGTTCTCTGTCAAAAGTACGGCGTGAAAGAATTTCCTTTTCTTTGATTTTCAAATATTCAGGGATCGACATCACAGCTGCCGGACGCTGACCTTTGGGATAAACCATTAGCTCATCTTCAGGCAGAGCTTCATAGTCGGGGCAACACTCAACAGGCTCTCCGTCGCCTTTGCCTTTCAAATGATAATCGAACCAGCCGATCACGGCTTTGACCACGTCAGAACCGAAAAAGTGGTGTTCCTCAGTCACCACCTGCCGCAGATTTCCCGGCACGCCGCAGGCCCGGAAGATCCGTTTGGCTTCGTCAACAGTGCGGCGGGTTTCAGAAGGATTGAAAGCGGCATTGTTGTCAAGAACACCGTTGACCGGCATAATGGCACGGGGAGCCACAAGGGCAAGAACTTCAGCTTCATTGGCAATATCAAGACCGCCGGGCAGAAGTTCACACATACAGTTGGAACAAAGAACATAGGACTTGAAACTGCCCACACTGACCACCGGCACAGCGGCAGTGATACGTTCATCCATAGCGGCCAGCCACATTGTCTGATTGCCGCCGCCGGAAGCTCCGCAAGCTCCGATGCGGTCCTTGATCACATAGGGCAATGAACAAAGCAAATCCACCCCCCGCATATTGTCAACCACCTGAAATCCCATAAGGGATTCACCGATCTGCATCAAAGATCCCCCCAGCAGATTGCCGTGATAGGAGTATACACCGTGTTCAGGACTGCGTTCACCGGAACCGAAAGCATCCACTGCCAGCACCACATAGCCCAGTTGAGCAAGGATATGTCCCCGCATCTGCACTTTGGCTGCAAGGCGGCCCTGTGACCAGTGACCGTGCATATTGATCACAGCGGGGAAAGGTCCTTCACCTTTGGGGACATAAAGATTACCTGTGACCCGGACACCGGGACGGCTGACATAACTCAGACAGAGGATAGTGTAAGTTTCCCGCTCAATGGTCTTGGTAATTTCCACA
>JAZUPO010000143.1:0-12816 GCA_045605205.1 Victivallaceae bacterium | reverse complement strand
GAACACGAAATGCATTCTGAGCACTTTGATCTCAATCCGGCAGCCGCAGCCTTGGTCAATGAGACTCACAGACAGGGGAAAAAGGTGCTGGCTGTGGGAACGACCACCGTGCGGACTCTTGAAAGCTGTGCCGGACCGGACGGAAAAGTCACTCCCGGGGAAGGGGATACTAAAATCTTTCTCTATCCCCCTTATTCCATCAGGTCTGTGGATATGCTGCTGACTAATTTTCATCTGCCCAAAAGCACGCTTCTGATGCTGATCTGCTGTTTCTGTGACCGTGAAAAAATATTGGCGGCCTACCGTTATGCTGTGGAGCAGAAAATGCGTTTTTACAGTTATGGGGACTGTATGCTTTTGAAGTAAAAATGGAGTTGATACCGGAATGTCAGGACTTTTTATAACGTGGCTCTGGCGGGATCCTTATTTTTTCTTCGGGGCGGCTTTTTTGGTGATTTTTTCCATCTGCTGTCACGAATTTATGCACGCCTGGATCGCGATGAAAGAAGGAGATTGCACGGCCGCAGATGCCGGACATCTGACCTTGAACCCTTTGAAACAAATGGGCTGGTTTTCCCTGATTCTTTTTGCCTTCCTCGGTATCGCCTGGGGACAGGTGCCGGTGAATCCTCATAATTTCCGCCGTCCCATAAGTGATTGTCTCGTATCTCTGGCTGGCCCTCTGACCAATCTGGCTTTGGCCGTTATTATGTTGGTTTTATGTGCTGTGCTGATGGTGAATGGAGTTGATGACTACCGGGCTTTGCAGATGATTTTTTACGGATGTGTGCTCAATCAGGTACTTTTTATTCTCAATATGCTTCCAGTGCCCGGGTTTGACGGATTTGCTGTGGTCAGACACTTTTTTCCGGGATTTCTTGATGTCAAGTCAGAAGCAGCTGCCATTGTTACCGTGGTGCTGATACTGATCCTTTTCAGCTGCATCGGCTATCTTTTTGCCTTTGCTGATTTCTTAGGTTCTGCGGGACTGCGTTTTATGGTGGAGATGTTGAAATGATCAGAGTTTCTGCCGGGATCATCATAAATTCAGAGGGGCAGGTCTTGCTCTGTTCCCGTCCGCCGGACAAGCCGCCTGCGGGCTGGGAGTTCCCCGGCGGAAAGATTGAACCCGGCGAAACGCCCGCTGAGGCTCTTGAAAGAGAATTGCTCGAAGAACTTGATCTGCCGGGCCGCTGCGGCAGGGAACTTATTGTTGTTCCCACTGAAAAAGTTGAACTGCACTTTATTGAATTTTTCCCCGTTCCCGGAGCAAACATAGTTCCCCGGGAAGGACAGGAATTCAGATGGCAGTACATCCGGGATGAGATGCCCTCCGATTTGTTGCCCAACGACAGGCCTGTATGGGCGTTATTGAAAAAAATCTGAAAAATATCGGTTTCTGCTGCAATTTTTTACAAGATTTTACGTTAATTGTCCGGAGAAGTGTAAAAATATGAATGAACCGGATGATATGATGCTGATACAAGCGTATATGGCAGGTGACGGTAAGGCTTTTGAAACTCTTTATAAGCGTTACCGCAAGCACCTTTACGGCTATTTGTACAATTTGCTTTCCGGCAACGAAGCTGAAGTCGATGAGATTTTTGAGGAAACGTGGATCAAAGTTATCGACAAACTGGGGTCATACCGGGATGAAGGCAAATTCAGTGCCTGGCTTTTCCGGGTCGCCAGAAATATTTTTATTGATTCCGCACGCAAAAGAAAACGAAATCCTGTGACAGATATATTGGCAGACGATCTGCCTGAAGTTCCTGACTGGTCAAGCCGTCCTGACCGGCAGCTGGAGGAGGCCGATTCGGAAAGAGTCATCAAAGAAGCTCTTGCCGGACTTCCTGACGATCAGCGGGAAGTTTTTTTGCTGCGGCAGCAGTCTCTTTCGTTTCAGGAAATCTCAGAAATACAGAGCTGTTCCATCAATACTGTTCTGGGACGGATGCGTTATGCAGTGCGTAATTTGAAAAAAATTATTACCGGCAAGGTGATTTGAGAGGAGGAGTAATTTATGAAGAAAGTTTTATCTTACGTCAGTTTGAGTCAGCGGGAGGTTCCTGAAACACTTGATGTGAGGATCCTTGCTTATGCTGCACGGCGCCCCCGGCAGGCGAAGTTCCGCCGCCGTCTGGCGTGGTGGAGCAGCGTCGCAGCTGTTCTCTGTATGAGTGCGGCGGCAGGAGTTTTTATGCAGCTGGGCTCCAGAGGAGCCGGAGAACGGTCTGAATTGCTGGCGATGGGGGATTTTTCCCGATTGGATCAGAGTTCGTATAATATCAGTTTTGAATTGGCATACAACGCTGATATGGGACAATATTGAGAGATATCCCGGGAAATCCCGAAAAGAAGAGGAGTCAGGATTTCCCGGAAAAGAAAAGAGCAAGGAACGGAATATGAATAACGCAAAGATAGTAACAATTGCCGTATTGAGTGCCGGAATTATGGCTTCTCTGACTCCTTTGTGTGCTGAAAAATTGCCTCCGCCCCCTCAACAGGGGAATATGAAAATGAGGAGAATGAGACGCAATGCCATTGTGTGGCGGGTCTTTTCTCAACTCAGTGAGCCGGAACGCAGGAAAATGCAGGAACTTCAGCGGAACAATCCTGAGGCGTTTACGCAGAAAATGCGGGAACTTGCCGACAAATATGAACAGCAGGAAAATGCCTGGCGTAATAAGATGACCGCTCTGGTCGAAAAATACCGCAAAAGTACCGATAAGGCGGAAAAAGCAAAGCTCAAAACCGAAGTCGTCAAGTTGGAAAGAGAACGTTTCAACAAGCGTCTCACCGGCCTTGAACGGACCATAGCCGCGACCAAACGCCGGGTCGCTCTTATGGAACAGGAACTTAAAAAACGCAAGGCACGTTCCGGTGCTATCGTTGAAGCCCGTGCGGATGCCATTCTTTCCGGAGAACTGCCTGTGGCAGGTCCTCCCCATTTTCAACCCCGCAGAGGGCCGGGCGCTCCCGGCAGACCCAACTTTCCTCCGCGAAGTCCGGGGGATTTTTCAGGTAGACCTTGAAAACACATCAGATGACAGGGGCTGTTGTTTTTGCAAAGCAGAAAAAACAGTTCCTTTTTTTTATCCGGATAAGATAATTTCAAAAAAATTACGTTTACATCTTCGGTATACAGTTGACAAAGGCTTCGGTATAATATATATTACTTCAGAAAGTGGGAGAATCATCGACTTTTTTGTATGTTAAGTTGTTCTTCAGGAGTTTATGATGAAATCGGCGTTTCTTGGCATTCTGTTCGTTCCGTCCCTTGTATGGGGCGGTAATCTTGAAAAGAGCGTAAAACTTTGTCTTTCTGCGGACGCACCTCTTCCTGCCGGTGTCCGGGTTTCCAGTTCAATACGCAAGGTTCCGGGAAAGTTCGGCAAGGCTTTTCTCATAGAAAAGCGAACAGTCAATTCTTTTGCGCCAGCCAATGTTGTTCTGACCGGGAATGCCGTTTTGACCGGAAAAAACAACAAACTTGTTCTGCCTTCCCGGGCCGTGGCAGCTCTGCCTCTGACCGGGTTGAAGGTACGCAGCAAAAATACCCTGTCCTTTCTTTATTCCGGTTCCGGCAAGGTGACAGTTTCTCTTGATGACAACATCATTGCTGTTTTTGACGCAAAGGCAAAGAATGAAAAAGGCGCAGTTACGTTTGAGGCTCTTGCTGATTGTCATACTCTGCGTATTTCCGCTGACCAGGGGGCCGTACTGGATCAGGTTATGCTTGACAAGGGATGTATTTACGCCAATGCCTACCACGCTCCCGGGGTAAAACGAGGCGTGGATAAACTTTGGATCGACCCAGGAAAGTATTACAATGCAGCTCAGGGGACTATTACTTTCTGGTTCAAAGCTCCCTGGCTTAAAAAGGTCAATGACCTTGAAGGTGAAACCGCTTTTTTCGGACTGCACCGCAAGGAAAAAAGAAACAACCGTGTCGTTGAACAGTGTGTCCATTCAGCCGTGCTGTGGCGCGGAGGGATCCACGAACGTTTCTGGGGAAAAGACCGTTTCAGCTACGGTGTACTGGATTTTAAATTCAAAGAGGTGAAAAATCTGGATGCTGAAGGATGGAATTTCCTTGTCTTTACCTGGAAACTGGAAAAGGGAAAACTTTTTTATACTGCCAGTGTCAACAACGGAACTCTTTTTTTCAAAAGCGTTCCCTTTGTTCCGGGAGAGAAACCCCATAATTTTTCTGCCGGTTCCTGCGGAGGGTATTATCTCAACGGAGCCATTGATGACTTTGCTGTTTTCGACCGTCCATTGACGGCGGAAGAGATAACACTTTTGTATACTTCAGGTAAAACTCTTCTTGAGAGTGTCAAAAACAAATAGTCATCACTTCTTTTACCTATGCTCAACAGAGAAATATACACTCTTTTACGCACCAGGATTCTTTCAGGCGAGCTTATGCCGGGAGAGAAACTTCCTATTGAAATTGATTTTGCCCGGGAGCTGAAGGTTTCACGGGGAACTTTGCGTTCTGCTCTGCTGCGGCTGGAAAAAGAGTCGCTGATCAAGCGTATTCCCCGGAAGGGAACGTTTGTTACCGGCGAAAGTGATTCACGGAAAAAGATTCTCTACGTTTCAGATTCTTTGGAAAATGCCGCCTTTCACGAGGCGTCGCCCAATCTGCTTCCGGGAATTCTAAAGCGATGCAAGGAATTGGATGTTGTCTGCGAAGCGATCACCTTTAACGAACTTCCCTATGTTGTTCTTGACCGGCGGTGGAAGGGCATTATTCTGGGGGACTGCATCAAGGACTCCGGATTGAGAATGAAACTCAAACGATCCGGTTTGCCGGTTATTCTGGTGGGAGTGCCTCTCTCTAACCCTATGATCGGAGAGTTTGCCGCTATCTTGACAGATAAACATCAGGCCTGGCTTGACGGTCTTGCTCATTTGAAACGGAGGGGATTCAAGCGTATCGCTTTTCTGTTGTCCAAAAATTATCAAACGGTCAAAGCAAGAATGGGCGTCGAACCGGAGGATTTTGAATCTCCTGAAGAGTATATCCGGTTTGCACCTGACTTTCTCCACGTGGAGCAGGCAGTGGCCTCTCTGCTTGCACTGCCGGAGCGGCCCGATGCCATATACTGTTATGCTGACAGCTTTGCCATTTCCGCCTATTCGGTGCTTCATTCCCTTCAGATTGCCATCCCCGAAGAGATTGCAGTAATGGGGTTTTCTGGATGTTCTGCCGGTCACCTGCTCAATCCTGCATTATCTACTGTGGATTTTGACCTTTTCGGTATGGGGGTGGCGGCAGTTGATTTGCTTCATAAGGATTGGGGAGGGGAAAATCCGGTTATTTTTTATCCCCACGAAGTCATTATGCGCAGTTCTACAAATACTTACAAATACAGCTTGAATAAAGGAGAGTGACAGAATGAAAAAAAGAGTTGTTATGGTAGGTTCCGGTATGAGGGCGGTCTACGCATTTATGCCTTATCTTAACAAATACTGCAGCGACCGCTATGAAATAGTCGGTATCTTTGATATTGACAAAGGAGTGATGAAAGGCTTTAACGATCAGCTGCAGACCAATTATCCTATGTTTACCGATTTGGATGAAATGTGCGATGCGGTGAAACCGGATATGGGTATCGTTACGACCGTGGATCAGTTCCACTGCCGGTATATTACCAGACTGCTCGACCGGAAGATTGCGGTTGTCAGCGAAAAACCCGTTTGCACCACTGCACAGCAGTGCCGGGATCTCTTGGCGGCAAGAAAGCGCAATCCTGAAGTCTTTGCCCACGTCAGCCACAATGCCCGTTACGCTCCTGATGCCCGGAAACTTTATGAATTGGTACAAGATGGGGCCATCGGCAAAGTCATTTCCATCCGCTATTCTGAAATGCTTGACCACGACCACGGAACAAGTTACTTCCGCCGCTGGAACAGCTGTAAAGAAAATTCCGGCGGATTGCAGATCCACAAGGCTTCACATCACTTTGACAAGATCAACTGGATACTCGGTTCCTATGCCGTTTCTCTTCAGGCAACGGGGGCTTTGCTGGCTTACGGCAGCAAAAATTCCTCTTTCCGCGGTGAGCGGTGTCATACCTGCAACCATAAATGTCTCTATCGTGTCTGCTATGACAAAAATCCCCAGAGCCACGAATATCAGATGTTCTTCAAATTCCGTGAAAAAGAAGGATATACCCCCGATTTGTGTATCTTCCGCCCTGAAATCGATATTGAAGACTTCCTGAGTGTGGGCATTAAATATGCCAACGGAGCCTGCTGCTCCTATATGCTTACGGCGCAGGCAAATTATGAGGGAGAGGATATTATCATAGACGGCGAAAAAGGACGTCTTGAATTCCGGCGGGCCCGTTATGCCGGAAATGAAAAAACACAGACCGATGATGTCCATAAGGCCAATACCGCTTATATGAGTACCATTACGCTGTGCCGTTTCGGTCACGGCGCTCCCGAGGATGTGCCGGTCATTGCTGAACCCGGTGCCCACGGCGGCGGCGACAAACGGATCTTTGATGATCTCTTTGCTGAAACTCCTCCCGAAAATCTGCCTGCACTGGAAGAGGGGATTCAGGCAGTCATTACAGGAGCCGCTATTAACGAATCTTTGAAAACACGTGCAGAAGTGGATGTTCAATCATTGCTCAAATAAAGAAAGTAAAATCAAAATTTATCGGAGAAGGGGGGCCTTATGAAAAAGTTTCGTTCGGAATTCAGCAGTCGTTTCACTCTTATAGAATTGCTGGTAAGCAAAACTTGTCAAATATGTGTTTATACTTTGCGAAAAATTGCCTCTTGCCTTAATATTTGCCATTGCAATTCTGCCAAATGCGGGATTGTCGGTTTTGCAAATGCAAAAACGGCAATCCACCAAAAGTTTTTGGCAAGGATGGATGGGGCCCGGGGGAGGAAGGGAGAACCTTTTTTCAAAAAGGGTTCCCTTCCTTCCCCGGCTCCTTTCACCTTGATAGAACTTCTTGTCGTAATTGCCATTATCGCCATTCTGGCGGCTATGCTGCTGCCTGCTTTGCAGCAGGCCCGGGAACGGGCTTACAGCACGACTTGTGTGAACAATCTTGCTCAAATGGGTAAAGCCTGCGGTTTTTATACAGATGACAACAAAGGCTTTGTGATGCCGCTCCGTAACGGGGATGCAAATCATCCTGACTGCAAAAAAAGTTACGGCTGGAACTCCGGCTCCTCCCTCTTTGCTCCTTATATCCCTTTGAATAATGCAGTCGTGGGCGGTGCCCGCAAAGATTATGACCGTCCCTTCATTCTTTCTCCTCTTGCCTGCCCGGCACGCAGATTGAATTATTCAATGAAACCTGACAGCAAAAGTCTTTACACTTACGCCAGACTTGCCTATCAGCCTTTTTCCTGGAAAGCGGTTCAGACCACATTGCCGTCACGCAGTGCTTTTTTTGTGGAATCCGCTGTTAACTACTCGTCGATCAATTATACTCCCCTCAATAGCGGTCACGCATTCCCGCACTCAAGTCAGGGGATCAATGACAATGTGGATGAAGTCCTGATCAACGGTCCCGGCTATTCCAACGTGCTTTTTCACGATCTCCACGTCGGGAAAGTGGAACGGAACAAATGTCCTATGAAGGGCCGCTATTCCGGTTCTGATAACTCGACCTACTGGAAATGGGGCAGACATCTGACCCAGTGGTGGAACGATAAATGGTAATCCCCTCTTACGATGAAGGAAATATTTTTATGAAACGGATACTCTTGTTTTTACTGTGCTGTGCAGCAATGTCACTCTGCTGCGGAGCAGATCTTCTTATTGCTGACGGTAATAAAAGCACCTATCAGATCGTCGTTCAGGATCCTGTGGCCAATAAGGCTTTGGATAAATTTATCTTTCTGGGAGGTAAACTGATTCAGGACACTATTTTCAAAGCCACCGGAGCAAAAGTTCCTCTGGTCAGAGAAAAAGAACGCATCCCCGGAAAACCTGCAATCATCATCGGCAACACCAGAGCTCTGGCAAGTTCAAATCTTTCCGTGCAGGATTTTACCCGCTGGGAACACGCCATATCCGTGAAAGGACAAGACATTTATATTTACGGCAAAGATCTGCCCAACCCCAGAAAAAATGTCAAATATCCCAACTGGTTTTTCTATTACACCGTGGGCTCTCTCAAGGGAGCGTGTGTCTTTGCTGAGAAATTCATCAACACCCGCTTTGTAGGTCTCGTCCACAACACTTACGGCCTTGACGACGGGATCAGGACACTGCCTCTGAAACAGGTCAGGGTGCCAGCCCGTTTCTCATACCGGAACAAGCCCCGCTTTTTCTTTACCAACGGTCCTATTGGCGGCGTTATTTATTCCGTTGCCAACAATCACTATTTCAACAGTTCCGAGGAGTACGCCGTCCATTATCACGCCCGTGCCATTCCTCAGGAAAAATATGCAAAGACTCATCCGGAATATTTCGCTCTGATCGACGGGAAACGTTATTTCCACAAAGGGAACGGTCTTGACGGAGTCCGTCCCCAATACTGCTTGAGCAATCCCGATGTGCAGCGATTGATTTATGAAGAAGCCCTGAAACGGGCCGACAGCGGCTATTCTGTGGTTGAATTCGGTCAGAGCGACGGCTTTATCGGCTGCGAATGTGCCAGATGCAAAGCCTGGTACAATACCTCAAACTGGGGCGAAAAACTCTGGTGTTTCCACCGTGATCTTGCATTGAAACTTGAAAAAGACCGTCCCCACGTCACGCCGGCCATTTCCTGCTACGGCCCCACACACCACAACCTGCCCAAATCTTTCAAAAAATTCCCCACCAAGCGGATGATCATTGATCTTGCTCCCGTCACGCCGCAACATCTTGCCGCACTGGAAAAATACAATGTCACCGGCATCGCTGCGTGGACCTATTATTTCGGCAGCTATCTTCAGAGCGGCTATTCCCCGCCCCGTTCTTTCAAAGAATTGCAGCGTGAAGTCAGAAATCTTGCCAAGACCCGTGTCCACGCACTTTTCAACTGCGACTACCGGGACGCCCACTCTATCAACGGCCCCTGGATCTATGCTTACGGCAAACTTTGCGGCGATCCGGAAGTTGACACAGACAAGCTGCTTGAGGATTACTGCCGTTTCGGTTTCGGAGAAAAAGCGGCCCCTGATTTTATCAAGTTTTTCAAACTGATCAACAGCAGACTGGAACAATACCCCCTTCCCGGAAAAAATCAGGATTTCAACAATTTTACTCAGGAAATGAAGATTTTTGCCCTTCCCTTCTGGAACTTGCGTTATCCTCCGCAAGTGATAGATCAGCTGGAAAAAATCTTTGCTCAGGCCCTCAAAAAAAGCGATCCTGAAAACTTTATGGTCAAAGAATTGATCGTCGGCTTTGACTATATGCGTTTCAGTGCCAAAGCGGCACACGCTGCCGCCGCTGTCCAAAAAGATCCCTCTCGCCCCAATTTGCTCAAATTGGCGGATGCATTGGAAAAACGTAATGAATTCATCAAAAATCTGCCCCGTTCAAAAAAGGATCACACACGGGTCATCGGCTATCCGGGAACGCCCCGGGAAAAGAATCTTCAGGCAGGGGGATATATGTTCGGTGTTTTCGGCAGTCCCTTTGACATTTCCCCCACCCAGCTGCGGGCACAAAATAAAAATATTGCCACCGTAAAAGTCAATGATTTCGCAGACCCCAAATGGGAAAAACTCCCGGCTCATCCTCTGCGTCCTCTGCGGGAACGTTACCCCGCCACCACGGCCTCATTCAAGATCGCTTACAGTGAAAATGCCATTCTGATCAAATGCCGTGCACCTCACCCGGAACAAATGGCCACCCCCGTTCCCCGCGACAGCACGAAACTCTGGAAAAATCCGGTATGGGAAATTTTCCTTTCTGATGCCTATTGCTACCGCAAGCAAATGGTATTTTCAAGTGCCCCCGGCAGTGCCTACGATGCTGCATTTTACAAAAAAGATCCTTTTGTGAAGTGGAACGGCAGCTGGAGTCACAAAGACACAGTCAAGAACGGCGTTTGGGAATCCTGTGTTACGATTCCTTTTAAATCCATTTTCGGCAGACTTCCCCGACAGGGCGAAAATCTGCTGATGCAGTTCTGCTATTCTCCTGCCGGAGCTCCCTTCCATTATGCCTTCAATGTGCCTTTGAGCGGAGCTTTCAATGATGTGAAAGGTTTTGCAAAAGTCCGCTTGGGCGAAGCGTCTAAACCTGGCAGTGTCAGAATTATCGACTTGAACGGAGAGTTCAAGATCAAAAACAAAAAAGGTTTTCCCGTCAACTGGTTGTTCATCCCCAAACGCCCCGGCAGTGTGGAAACAGTCAACGGCAACAGTGTCACCCTCAAGAAAAAGGTCAAACCCTATCAGGGCTTGTACAGTTTGAAACTGATTCAGGTCGATCCGGACGAAGAGTGCGTTTTCAGTGCTGTCATCAGCGGAAAAGGCAAAGCCAATCTGGGAGCGGGCTGGCACAGCGGCGACAGAGTGTTTGCCGCCAACCAATCTGACAGGATCGTCAAATTGACAGAAAAGCCTCAACTTCTGACCTGGCGTTTCAAACCCGGCATCAGAGAAATTCAACAAGGAGCCTGGGCCTTCCAGCCGGTTATTTTCCTTCTGGGAGCGGACAGTTGGTTGACCGTCGAAAAAATCGACGTCAAGGTCATTCGCCGCTGAGAGCTGCAATCAAGTTCCGTCCCGGGATGTTTCCGGCAAAACAGCGTCTGGAATCAAGGGGGGGGAAGCCCCCCTTTTCCTTTTTCTGTTTTTTACCGGCCTTTGCCTGAAACAGTACAATATAAAAATACGGGGGGGAGATCTGCTTTCAGCAGTCTGTACGGTTTTTGTCCCCTCTGAGTCCCAGGGAGCGTCCGTTATCAATGACGTAGTTCTGCCCAGTGATGCAGCGTGCTTTCTCAGAGGCGAGAAATTCAACCAGATCAGCCACATCATCAGCGTTCGCAAGAACGTTCAAATAGGTATATCTTTTAACGAATCCCTCCACATCAGCGGGTTGTGCGTCGGGGCGTTGTATCTTGCCGGGGCAGACGCAATTCACATTGATATTGTACTGACCAAGTTCCATAGCAAGAGATTTGGTCGCCGCAATGATCGCTCCTTTGGAAGCCCCGTAGTCGGCACAGCCGACGATGCCCCCCAGTGCCACGGCTGAAGAAAAGTTGATGATGACCCCAGACTGCTGTTCGATCATAATAGGGGCAACTGCCCGGATGCAATGGAGCGAACCGTAGAGATTCAGGTCTATGATCTGGTGGATCACCTCCATCTTCTGGACTGCAAAAGGACGGATCTCTGAACGGGCACTGCCGCCAGCCACATTGACAAGGATATCTATGGAGCCGTATTGAGTTCTGACATTTTCGACGGCATCTGCAACTGCGGCGTAATCGGTCACATCAACGATCATACCGCAAACCCCTGTTTCTGAGGAAACTTTGTCAAGCTGCTGCCGGCAGCAGTCAAAGAGAATGACTTGCATTCCCTGTGCCGCAAAACGTTTAGCTATGGTACTGCCGATATATCCGGCGCCGCCGGTGATGATTGCTGTTTTTTGGGACATAGTGTTCACCTGAATTTATAATGGAAAAGTTATTTGATGCAGCCGCAGGCTTTGAGCAGTGTTTTATGGAGCAGATATTCGTGTTCATAACTCCAGGGATTTTCTATTTCTCCCCGGATGATCTTTGCAAACTCCTGAAGCTGGGAACCGTAACGGCAGTTGAGCAGCCCGCAGTCCACTGTGTGGGTCCCGGCAGCGTAACCGCCTTGAGGATGTTTCAAGGTGAGACGTGCTGAAAGGGTGTCGGTGTAATAATTCTGGAATTCAATGGGACATACTTCAACACTGCCTTGAGTGCCGCAGATGATAAGCCTGCGGTATTTGTAGCCCTCAACTTCTTCAACAGAAACCCTTACAGTAGCAGTGGCTTTTGCATATTCAAGGACCGCAAGACCGTTGTCAAAGAGAGCGTCATCCCGGGTCTTTTTCATAAAAGGAGTCACCTTATCCGGAGCTCCCAGCATAGCAATAACAAGGTCGATCAGGTAGCCTGCAAAAATATACATAGCACCGCCTTTGAAACCTGACAACCACTGGCGGTAGGCGGCATTATCTCCGTCATAACGGCTCATAACGGCGTGGATCTCAAAGATATCTCCCAACCATCCTTTTCTGACAGCGTCAAGGCAAAAGCGCACTGCCGGATTGTAGCGGTAAATGTAAGCCTGCTGAAAGACCAGATTTTTTTCCCGGCACCTGTCAAGGAGTTGTCCGAAAGCGTGCAAATCTTCACCGCCGGGTTTATCCATATGGATGTGGACTCCTCTTTCCGCACAGCGCAATGCTGCGGGACAAAGTTCAAATCCGTCTGTTTCCACGGTGACCGCCTCAAGGCCGGGAGTAGCAAAAAGTTCCTCCTCGGTCATAAAAGGAAGCCCGTCATAGACAGAGAGTTTTCCTCTTTTTTTCATCCATTCAGGATCACTTTCCACGACACCGACCACATCAAAAATATCCCTGAGACGCCGCAGTGCAGCCATTTTTTCAGAACCGTGATTGTGTCCGATACCAATCTGTCCGATTTTTATTTTTTTCATAGTGTAAAAATCCTTGAAATACGCTGTTTTATAATATAGCCTGACTGGCGGTGGATTGCAATGGGAATAATTATTTTTTGGCTTTATCCCCGATAAAGGTCGGTAAAAGAAGTGAAAGGAGTTGGACCGGGCCGAAACGTCGGCTTCGGAATAACTCGCAGCTGTAACTAGCTGCGAGAATCGAAA
>JAZUPO010000142.1:0-4680 GCA_045605205.1 Victivallaceae bacterium | reverse complement strand
TCCTTGGCTCACAGAACGACATGGCTACGATCCGACTTGTTTGCCCAGGACCTCGGCGCTGATTCTCTCGATCAGGTCGAACTGGTGATGTCACTGGAAGAAGAATTCGGTGCTGAGATCCGTGATGAAGATGCTGACAGCTTGAACACTGTCGGCGATGCCATCAACTACATCGAAAAGCGCATTGCTGACAAGGCTGAATAATCAATCACTGATTATAAAGTCTTTCACGACCCCGCCGTCGCCGGTCAAGGACGGTTTCAAACAGTCCCGGCGGGAGCGGGGTTTTAATTTTTACTATAAAAATTTTTCTTCATTGGAGTCTGATTTAATGAATAAAAGACGAGTTGTAGTAACCGGGTGCGGTGTTATTTCCTGCGTTGGAAACAATGTAAAAACCTTTTGGGATGCCGTAGTCAACGGTCGCTGCGGACTGGGACATATCACCCGCTTTGATGTGAGCGAATACCGCACGCAGATTGCGGGAGAAGTCAAAGACTTCAATGTATGTGACTATTTGAGCTTCAAAGAATCCAAACGGATGGACCTCTTTTGCCACTATGCCATCGCCGCCGCAGACGAGGCTATGAAGCAGGCCGGTCTCCCCGTCAACGGAGAATGGGGCTCCCTCGACCCCAACCGCGTGGGCGTTCTTGTTTCCAGCGGGATCGGCGGCCTTGAAACCATTACAGAACAGTGCAAAGCCCTTTTTGACAAGGGGCCCGGACGGGTTTCCCCCCTAATGATCCCTATGATGATCTCAGATATTTCCTCCGGTAACATTTCCATCCGCTACGGTGCCAAAGGCCCCAATATGGCCATCGTCACCGCCTGTGCCACCGGGTGCCACTCCATCGGCGAATCCTACTGGATGGTGGCCCGGGATGATGCCGACATTATGATCTGCGGCGGTGCAGAAGCCTCTATCAGCAAATTGGGTATTGCCGGATTCTGTGCTGAAAAAGCAATGAGTACCCGCAACGATGATCCTCTGCACGCCAGCCGTCCTTTTGACAAAAACCGTGACGGTTTCGTGATGTCTGAAGGTTCAGGTGTTTTGATCCTCGAAGAACTTGAACACGCAAAACGCCGCGGAGCGACCATTCTTGCAGAAGTGGTCGGCTACGGACTTTCAGGCGACGGTTATCATATCACCAGCCCTGCCCCCGACGGCAACGGCGGTACCCGGGCTATGCAAATGGCTATGAAACACGCCGGACTCAACCCGGAAGATATAAGTTACATCAACGCTCACGGTACCAGTACCGAACTCAACGACAAATATGAAACCCTTGCCATCAAGGGAGCTTTTGGCGAAGTTGCCAAAAAAGTCGCAGTCAGCAGTACCAAAGGCGTTACAGGACACGGCCTTGGAGCCGCAGGCGGTTTTGAATCCATCATCTGCGTCCAGTCCGTCGTCAACAATATTGTCCCCCCCACCATCAACTACGAAACCCCCGACCCCGACTGCGATCTGGATATCACTCCCAACACCGCAAGAGAAATGGAAGTCAAAGTGGCTCTCAACAGCAACCTGGGTTTCGGCGGTCACAACGGGGCATTGCTTTTCAGCAAATTCAACGGTTAAATCAACAATTTCACAGTTCTGGAGAAGTCGTAAATGAAACAATTTTTGACAAGTGTATGCGGTGGAGCGGCACTTCTTGTGCTCCTTGCCGGTTGTAACCCCTCAATGGCACAGAGACAGGGCGGAACTCAGGAAGAGTTGTGGTACAGGCAGCTTAAAGACAACTACTCTTCATTTACACCTCCCCAGTATCCTGCTCCTGCAGTGGCCCGTCCTGTCCGCCGGGCAGTTGCTCCTGTTGTGCCTGTTGCCCTTCCCGACGATCCCGAAAAGACCGTTGACCGTGCCGCAGCAGGCGAGGAGGTCACCCCTGTGAAGCAGGAAACTGTCCCCGCAGCAGCTGAAGAGAAAAAAACTCCCGCTGCTGAAGAGAAAAAAGTTCCCGCAGCAAAGGATGAAGCCAAAGAACAAAAAGCCTCTCCCGCTGCTGATGCAGCTCAGAGTGAAAAATTCCACGTCGTCAAAAGCGGCGAAACTCTGGGTTCCATTGCCCAGAAATATTACGGCCGTGCCAGTATGGAAGACGTGCTCTTTGATGCCAACACCAAAGTCATCAAAAACCGTAACCGTCTCAGCGTCGGAATGCGTCTGGTGATCCCCGAATTATGACAGACGATTTTTCCGGGGTTCCGGAGTCAGGCGGTATTCACTCCGGACAAGGGAGTGACTGCCGCCGCATTTTTCTGGAAGGCAACCTGACAGTAAACGAACTTTGTGCCGGAGATGAGGTGCGTAATCTGCGTACCTTGTCTTCTTTTTTCCACGTTCAGATCTCTGCCAGGGAAAACATACTTTCCGTTTCCGGCTCCCGGGAAAATATTGAAAAGGTCAACTCCTTCTTTACTGATCTGAGTGCCTTGTGCAAACTGCGGAAATCCCCCATTACCCAGCGGGATTTTGATTTTCTCTGCGGCTCCTACCGCAGTCAGGCTCCCTGTGACCCGGTAAAACTGTGGAAAAACCGCCTTGAAGTCAGTCCCAGGAAACCCAGCGTAATGCCCCGTTCCGGACGGCAGCAGCTCTACGTCGAGATGATGCGGAACTGCGAAGTCGTTTTCGGAGTCGGTCCTGCGGGAACCGGTAAAACCTATCTTGCAATGGCTATGGCGGTGGCCTCTTTTCTCAAAGGAGACGTTTCCCGGATCGTCCTCACCCGTCCGGCCCGTGAATCGGGGGAAAGACTGGGATTTCTGCCCGGTTCAATGGAAGAAAAGGTCAGCCCCTATCTGCGTCCCCTCTATGATGCTCTCTACGATATGCTGCCTTACGATGAAGCACAAAATCTGATTCTCAAAGGAGTCATCGAAGTAGCTCCCCTCGCCTTTATGCGGGGCAGAACTCTTAACAATGCTTTCATCATCCTTGATGAAGCTCAGAATACGACCGTTGACCAGATGCTGATGTTCCTGACCCGTATGGGCTTCGGTTCCAGATGCATTGTCACCGGCGATCCCCAGCAGTCGGATTTGAAAGAAAATGAACGTTCCGGCCTCAAGCACGCCATTGAAACCTTGCAGGATCTCCCCGGTATCGGCTTCACCTTTTTCAAACCTTCTGACGTGGTACGTCACAGATTGATCGAAACTATTATCACCCACTATACCGGCGGAAACGGTTTTAAGGAAAAATTATGAAAAATTTTCTCAAGTTTTTTTCGTTCCGTTCCGGCAGAGTGATTTCCGACCGTCACCTGCTCCGGGGCACTCCGATGGAAGAACGTCTGGACATATCACCGGCCCCCTGGATCCTGTCTATGGTGCTGGTCTGGCTCACAGCCTCTGTTCTGTTGATCCTTTCTGCCACTCACGCCCATTCTGCGGGAGGAGTAACGCTGAATTCGACTGCCCTTCAGGATTTCCGTTCTCTGGCAAACTTTGAATACGCCAATCGCTTGGAAAACGAAAAAAGCAAGAAAAAACTTCTGGAAAATGTCCCTATTTTCTGCCGTATCGTCCCGCAGCGGACAATGACGATCCAGCGGGATCTGGCCGATCTTTTCAGCTGTGCCGAAAACCGTTTGCGTCTTACAGCAGAAAAACGCAAATATACTCCCGTCAAAGGTTCTCTTGCCTCGGAGCTGGCGGCAAAAGTGTCACCGGCATTGCTGGAAGAACTCAACCTCATTGCCCGGAACAATCTCAATTATGAAAACTTCCGTATTCTGTGGCGGCGGCTGCTCAACACAGGTGTTCTTTCAGTTTCACTCCGGGAATCCTGTAAAATATCCACCCCCATCCGTACCATTGACGGTTTGAACCGGATCAATGCGGTTATGCGTGCCGGAGATATGAGTGACACCCGGGAAGCCGCCCGGCAGTTGTCTGAACTTCTTTTTCCCCAGGGGGGGAATCTGGCAAGAGAATTCGCCCAGGTCCTTGAAACCATTTTCGGCAACGGCAATCTGCAGCTTGACACAAAGATGAGAGAAGCAGCCTGTGCAACGGTTCTGAAAAACTTCCGTCCCCAGACCCGCCACATCCGTCAGGGCGAGATCCTGATCAAGCGGGGTGAAGTGGTCACGCCTGAACTTCTGGAACTTGCGGCTGCCGCAGAACGTTCCATTCCTCCCGAACTTCATCCGGAGGTGTTTTACCGTGCGGCTCTCAGTCTTGCCCTTATGGCGATGACCATTTTCTTTTTATACAGAAGCTACCCTGAGCTTGTCCGCGACAACCGGAAGATTATGTTGACGGCGGGGATCATCTGTATTTCACTTCTGAGCAATTACATTGCCCTCAAATTCTTTCACAGCAATATTGCGGCCCGTATTTCCAATCCTGTGACGGCAGTTTCGCTGCAATTGTTTCTGCCTGTTTCCCTGTGTGCCATTATGCTGACTGTTCTTGTCAGCTACCGGGTGGCGATGTGTGCAAGTCTTTTTACCATTGCCATAACCGTATTGATGCTTTCCCCCGACCATCCCTATGAAACGACCTTGCGTTATCTGATCCTTGCGGCCCTGACGGGACTGTTGGTGCGTAAAGTGACCAACTACCGTACCTTTTTTGTCCGCAGTTTCATTGCCACGGGAATCATTGTTCTGATATTGCACTGTGATCTGCTTATGTCCGAAAGCCGTTCCCTCAAGTCGG
>JAZUPO010000141.1:0-3518 GCA_045605205.1 Victivallaceae bacterium | reverse complement strand
TGTAGGTGTAACGCATAAAGCCGAAAAAATTTCCCCGGTCCCCGGGCCGCAGAAAGACATCCAGCATCGGATACCAGGTGGCTCCGTAAAAACTCCGCTGGGCACAGTAGATCAGACAGCCCCCAATGACAGCTGCTTGCTGAAACGCTCCGAAAAAGGGAGCAGCAGCCATCAGCAGATAACCTGCACAGCCTGCGGTACAGGCGATGACCGCAGCCTTTTTCATTCCGATCCGACTGACGATAAAGGCACTGGGGATCAGAAAAAACAAACAGAAAATAGCTGAGAAGCCCGTAGAAAGCATCACCATATCCTTTGAACCGCCCAACATAGAAATATAGACGATGATAATGGCACTGCTGTCAAGCATAACTTCAGAGATACAACCGAAATAACAGGCAAAATAGGCAAGGATCCGCCCTCTTTTTCTTTCCCGGGGGGAAAGTGTTTCTGCAAAGGTGCTCATAAGATTTTCTTTCAGATTATTTGATGACTTTTCCCTAATATATCTTGCAGAGAGGGGTATTGCAAATTTTTTCTGTTTTTTTTACATCACTTATTTGGAAAAAGCAAGAGTTGTGCTATATTGAGTAATCATTATAATATCAATCCCTTTACAAGTGAGTTTTTGTATCAATGGACAGTGAAAAGATCATCGCCGGACTCAATCCGGAACAGGCCGAAGCCGTAAAAACACTGAACGGTCCCGTGCTGGTACTTGCCGGTGCGGGGACCGGAAAAACCCGGGTCATTACCTGCCGTATCGCTTATATGCTCAGCAAAGGTATTATGCCTGAGAATATTCTCGGTCTTACCTTTACCAATAAAGCCGCCGCTGAAATGCGGGAACGTCTGGCATCTATGGTGGACCCCGATCAGGCAAAAAAAGTTACTCTGGGCACATTTCACAGTTTTTGTATCAGGCTGTTGAGAAGAAAGATCACAAAGCTGGGCTATCTGCCCAGTTTCACCATTGCCGATGAATCCGATCAGCAGGGAATTTTTAAGCAGGCCTGCGGAGCTTTGGGCTTTTCAAGCAATAATTTCCCCATCGGCGGAGCTTTCAGCCGTATCAGCAATTGGAAAAATCATCTTGTTGACCCCTTGCAGGCTCAGAGAGAAAGTGTCAGCGACTTCGATACCAAGACTGCCCGCATTTATGAGCACTATCAGGAGCTCCTTGAACAGCAGAATATGGTGGACTTTGACGATATGCTGCTTCTGGTCTATCAGCTGTTCCGGGATTTTCCTGAAATCCTCAAGGAGTATCAGGAACGTTACCGCTATCTGCTGGTGGATGAATATCAGGATACCAACACTGCCCAGTTCGTCATCATCAAGTTGATCGCAGGGGATAAGCCCAATCTTTGCGTCGTGGGCGATGATGACCAGAGTATTTACTCCTGGCGCGGAGCGGAAGTGAGCAATATTCTTGACTTCCCCAAGATATTTGAAGGGACAAAGACCATTAAACTGGAACAGAATTACCGTTCCTGTTCTATGATCCTTGATGCTGCCAATGCCGTATTGGACTCCGGCGATTCCCGCCGCCACCGGAAACGGCTCTGGAGTGCTTTGGGGGAGGGGAAAAAGCCCCAGGTGCTCGCATTGGAAGACAGTGAAGGGGAGGCGGATTTTGTTTCAAGTGCCATTTTCAAGATCAAAAATGACAATCCTGAGTTGCGTTATCAGGACTTTGCTGTGCTTTACCGTTCCAATGCTCTTTCCCGTGCCTACGAATTAAATTTCCGCCGGACAGGTATTCCCTACCGGGTGGTGGGGGGGCAGCAGTTCTTTGCCCGCAGGGAGATCAAAGATGCTATCGCTTATCTGATGCTGGCGATCAACCCCCGGGCGGATCAGAGTTTGCTCCGGGTCATCGGAACTCCGCCCAGAGGATTCGGAGAAACCGCCCTGGCGGCTTTGAAAAAAGAACGAACTTGTGCTCAGGAATCTATGCTGGAACTCCTGGGCAATGAGGCGTTTCTCAAAAAAATTTCCAATGCCGCGGCAAAGGGGGCAAGAACTTTTTACGAATCTGTTAAAAAAGCAGGAGTACTGCTGGCTCAGCCGGATTGCCAGCTCAGTGCTGTTATCAGCACTTATCTCCACGATGTGGGCTATCTGGACGGGCTGCAGAAAATTTACAAAGATGCAAAAGATGTGGAAAAGCGTCTGGAAAATCTTGACGAATTTCTCAATGATGCCGGTGAGTTTCAGGCTCGTAATCCCGGAAGCACCATCAATGACTATCTGGAAAAACTCCGGCTTGATGAAAGCAACGCCGAAGACAGGGATGATGAGCACGACGCCGTAACATTGAGCAGTATACACGCCAGCAAAGGCCTTGAATACGGCATCGTTTTTCTCGGAGGTATGGAGCACGATATCTTCCCCCATTACCGGGCTTTGGAAGAGAATTCTCTTGATGAGGAGTTGAGGCTCTTTTATGTGGCTATCACCCGGGCCAAGCGGGAGCTGTATATTTCCCGGGCAAAAAGGCGTATGGTGAGAGGAACTTTTCAAAGTTCCAGACCTTCTCCATTTTTGGAAAGGCTCGGTGATTCTGCCGACAGAACAGAACCCGAAGAAATCATCAAGCCGATGGATGCAGATCAGGCAGCTGAAATGTTTGCCAAGGCTTACGAACAACTTTTCGGGAAAGATATTTGAGTCTCGTGCGTATCACACTTTTGTCGATTTTTCAAGTGCTGAAAACATATTTTTCTTTAAAAAAGTTTTGTTTTTTCATTTGAAATTTTGGCATTTGGGGGATATCTTTTATACAGTGCGTCCCGCAAGTACGGACCACGGGTTGTTAATAAGTTGTTAATAAGTTGTTGTCAACTTTGTGTTTTTTGTCGTAACTTTGTGATTTGAGCGTAGTTTTGTAAAGTTACGCAACAAAGCTGTAATTTTTGCAGTGCAAAACGGCTTGCTGAAACGCAAATTGAGGCTAAAAAGGCATAAATGATGAATTGACAGGTGTTTGCCTTATCCGGAAACTCCGGAAAAATCTACACTGAAAAAATGCCTTAAAGTATTTGAGAGACGGCAGTTGTTAACAAATCAGGTTTGCAGCACAGTGCTCAGACCTTCGGATGTGTGGACAGAAGTACAGAAATTAAAGAAAGTTTGTTGGTTTAAAAATGGGTTACAAAGGTTTGACCGCAGAAGCGGTTTGGGAAATCGCTTCCAGACGGTTGCGGCAAAGAAATGAAAACAGCTTTGTACAGTGGTTCAGCAAGATGCTGCCCCTGCGTACAGAGGAATCTGTAGAGGAATCTGTACTGGTGCTCGGAGTTCCGGATGAATTTTTCGGGCAGTTGGCAGAGGATTGCTGCGGCGACTTTCTGGCTGAAGCTCTGCTGCAAATCGAAGGCGTTGATTATTCCTATCTCTTTGAGACAGGTTACTGTGCCATCGATTTGAACAGTTTACGTCCGCTGACTCCTGTTCCCAGCGAAAAAAAGTGTGCTGAAGTCGGAGGCCAAGCGGTCTTAGGAAGACAAGTTAAG
>JAZUPO010000140.1:0-27854 GCA_045605205.1 Victivallaceae bacterium | reverse complement strand
TCGGTTCTGCAATGAGATCAGGAATCGATTTCACGGCAGCGATCCGTTATTATGTGAACACTGAAAAAGAAAATTCCCCTCTTGCATTGGAGTTCGGGATCGTTCTGCGCCAGCTGGAACTGGGAAAAACAAGGATCGAAGCGATCGAAGATATGGCAAAACGTGTTCAAACAGAGGCATTTTCTGCTTTTACTGCCGCAGTTGTTCACGGAATGGAAGTGGGTGCTTCCATCGTGGAAACAATGAAGATCCAGGCTGAGGAAATGCGTCGTGTCAGATTCAATACCGCAGAAAGGAAAGCCGCCAGAGCAGCTTCTGCTATGATTTTCCCGATTGCGGTGTTCATTATGCCGGCGATGTTCCTGATTATCGGAGCACCGGTTTTGATCAAAGTTTTCAGCAGCGGTCTCGGAGGAATAATGGAATGAGTTACCAAATCAAATTTACTGCCGGAGAAAATGCGGGTTTCTGCTATCCCTTGAATGAAAATCAACCATTGTCCATTGGACGCTCCCACGCAAATGATGTCTGTATGAAGTCGCCTGATGTTTCCGGACGGCACGTTATCATCCGCCCCGGCCGGGGCAGTGCGATCACCGTCGAGGTCCTCAGTTCAAGGCTCACAAAGTATAACGACAAACAGCTCAATATCGGCGATGTTATCGACATATTTGCCGGAGACAGGATCCAGATGGGCAATGAGTCTGTTTTTGTGCTGGAGTCGGTCAACAACGACGATATGCAAACAAAAGTCTCAGACGATGTCGCCACCCGGGTCGGAGATGACGTTGACACTCAAGTTCCCGATAACGAAAAAACAGCTTGCTCTGAAAAAACCGAATCAAATCAGGAAAAGACCAAACTCCATACGGTTGTTCAGGCAGATGATCAGAGTACCATTGCCGACGTGGCGAGTGCAAGTTCAATGGGGAATGATGGCGACAAGGAAAATCAAACCGTCGCCTTCCAGACCCGTATTGCTTCCGCAGAAGAATTGGATGAGATCAAAAAGGCCTTCAACCGCCGACATTATAAAAAAGTGTTTCTTATCGGATTGCCGATCTTCATCTTTTTTGTTGCGGCGATCACACTGTATTTCTATCTCAAGCCTGAAACTGAAGAGTATTCCACCTGGCCCACTGACAAAAACGGCAACTTTTTGAATGCTTATAAAGTTATCGTTCCCTATCTGGCGGTCTGTTATCCGGATATTCCCGGAGCCCAGGCACAGAGCAAAGGAGATCAGCTGTTTGTTGTGAGCAAGATCGGCAAATTGCGTGATGTGCCTTTGTTTATTGAAATTTCCACTTCAAAGAATCTCGGTTCACTGAAAATCGGTCACACAGAGGCTTTCGCTGCCTGGACCGATGCGATGAAAGAAAAATTCCCGACAATGACTTTCAGTGGAGACAAGATTACGGTCTTTATGAACGCCAATCGCGGTTCCGGAGTGCCAATGACTTTCCGCTCCTACACACGGCGTAAGGGGAATGATGATTTCTATGGGTATGCACTTTTTGTCCGCAACGGTCAAAGTACCCACACCTGTCTGATCGAAGTTCCCTTTTCAAGCAGATGGCGGGCTGATATGCTTCTGCGGATGCAGGTGCCGTCTATGCTTTTGTATGCTCCGATCCGTACAGAAGAACATTGGGAAGGGAGTTCATCTTACCGAAAGGATTCCGACGTCCGCCAGGATCTGGAAGAGGCTTTCGACCTTATGGAAAAAGAGGCTCCCGTGTACTGGGGCAATATCTTCTATCTGCTCCGCAGTGCCCTGATCAAAGCGACCATCAGCAATAATGTTTCCCAGATCGCGGCGGCCAAAAAGATGCTGGTCAAGATGCGGGAACAGCAGTTTACCTGGTACAACACGCAGAAATTGGCGTACCAATATGCCAAACGGAACAGCGATATCAGCACTATGAACTCAATTCAGGCGACCTGTGAATCGGTATTTTCTTCTGAATTTCAGAACGCAGACAACAGATACGATCTCGTCAAACGGAAGGACTGGAAATGATTTTCAGCAGCAAAAAACTCTTGTTCCGTCTTGAATTTTGCGGACGTCTTGTTTACGAGATCACCTCGGATGATTTCAAAATGGATATCACCATCGGCCGCAGCAGCGATAATATCTGGGTATTGCCTCCTGATGACCGCAGTGCCAGCAATCATCACGCGAAGCTCGTATTCAAAAACAAAGCCTTTTTTGTTGTGGATACCGGCAGCAGAAACGGTATTTACTATCAGGGACAGCGTATTCAGGAAAAAAAGGCCGCTCCCGGTGATCTTTTCAGTATCGGCGACTGCAAGTTGATCGTTGAAGCCATCGTCGAAAATAAAGGCAAAAAGTACGAAGAACAGTACCATAAACTTGAACAGCTCAGCGGCGAAAAAAAGGGCCGGATCTATCAGCTGACCGGAACTTCTATGAAAATCGGTTCTGCTTCAGGATGTTCGATCGTGATCGAGGATTCCCTGGTCTCCCAGCTCCACGCTGTTATTGAAAATCACAACGATGACACCTGTTGGGTCAAGGATATGAAAAGCCGCAACGGTACCAAAGTCAACGGTTCTCCCCTGACTGAAGAAAATGCTGAAACAGGCCGTATGCTCAAAGACGGAGATATTATTTCCATTGCCTATGTGGATTTCCGTTTCTGGGACAAAACAGTGACCCATATCCGTTCACACCTGTGGCTCAAGATCGGCGTGATCGTTGCAACTTTCGCCTTGGGTATAGGCGGCTATCTGGCGTTTCAAACTCTTGCCCCCTCTGCCAAAAGCATCCGCTTGAAAGCCGAAGTTTTTGCTGCCAATGGAAATTTCGCAAGTGCCCGGGAGACCCTGCAGCAGGCGACTACCGCCCGGGGAGCTGACACCGATGCCGAACAGCGTTTGGATCTTTCACGCAAACTTGGCATTTGGGAAAAGACCTTCAACGATTGGAACCAGGCAAGAAAACTTTTGTCCGGCAATCCCGGAACGGGGGATTTGTATACGGCCAACGATCTTTTTTCCGGTTTGATTTCCGGCGGCAGGGAAAGCTGGCAATGGAATTTGACACAGGCTTCAAGTGAAATGGGGAAAGCACAGGATACCCAGCGGCTTCTTTCCTCTCTGCTTGCTTCTGAGGACTGGCTCAATAAATCAGGAGATGATATTGAGTATATCAAAACCCTTATTGACAAATTATCAACTGCAGTAAGCAGCTGTGAAAAGAATTTGCAGCCCTATCAGAATGTGATCGTCGCACGTGCCCGTGATCTCATCAGTGAGATGAAACTTGAGATCAAAGAGTATGATGAGGTGACTCAGACGATGGATTCCTACAAAACCAGTGCTGATACGACCGGGATCATCGACCGCCTGAAACAGATCAAACAGCTCTCCGGCAGCCGTATCGCCAGCCGGGAAAAACTTGGCAAAGGCTGTTCCAAGATCATTGTCAGCAGATGTGAGAAATTGCTCTTTCCTCTGTTGAAAATGCAGAACAGTCAGAAACTCATAGAGGACAATTATAAAAACGTTGCCCTTTTTGCATTTGCAAAATTCAAAGAAGATATTGCATTGCCGAGCAGTGATGACTGTATTGTTTCAACCAATCTGTCCCTGCGGCGGGCTGAAATGCTGAAAAGCAATTTGCAGTTGAAAGCTGTCTTGATCCAGTTGAGAAATTTCCAAACCTATTTCCGCAACCACAATCTGGCTCCTGTTGTCAATTCCTCATTGCTGAAAAACGTTTTTGACGGCAGAAACTGGTCGGTTGTTTTGACCTGTGACGCCCTCAAGCATCCTCAACCCTCCTACCGGGAAAAGAAGTGGAACAGCGTTTATGACCGGTTCCTGGGAGTCTATGTTTTCTGGGAATTCCTGCGTTCAATCGACGGTGAATTCGACACGACCATATTTGAAGAACGTTTCAAGCCGGAACTTTTTCAAAGCAGAGAGATTTTCAATCATCTGGAAGTCTTTACCGCTTTTGCCAATCCTCCGGCCCGTCTGCCGCTGCATAAAGAGATCCTGCGGCTCAAGCAGGTCGGCAACGGCCAAAACAAGCTGATGGAATATCAGACAATTGCCGCCCGGATCCTGAAACAGCGTGATGAGCTGGTCAAACAGATGTACGAAAGCTACAAACGCAATCCCACCCGGCGGGATGGGATCATTGCCGGCGGGATCGCTCTTTATTTGAATCCGGAAAAAAATTCTCTGCTGCCGAAAGATTTTTCTGCCAGACTGAACAAATCCCTTAAAGAACTGCGGAGGAATCTTTCAAATATCAGTGTAAAGAGTGCTGATGTTTCACCGGAGCAGATAATTCAGATCGAGAAGCGGCTTCTTGAACTGGGGATCCCCGGAGATCCCTTCATCAAGCAGGCGTGGAACGAACGCGTCAAGAGGAAATGAGTGTATGAAAAAGGCTTTGAAAAAAGATCTTGTTCAGAATTGCCGCGGCTCAGTGATGCTGGAATATGTTTTGATGCTGCTCGTGGCAGTCGTATTTCTGTATTCAGCAAGAGAAATATACTCTCCCGGCGTCGGTTTTACAGAGAATATAGGCAAACCTATGACAGCTTATTTTCAACGGGTATTGGTTGGTATCTCCCTGCCGGTACCGTAAGAAGCAACATATAACACGGCAATAATGCCAAAAAACAACCCCAAAAAAGGAGGAAAAAATGAAAATGATCCAAAAAAATTGGGCAAAGAAAATTCTTTGCAGTCGTCTTGTCAAAGAAGAAAAAGGTGCTGTCGCAATGGAATACATTGTGATCGCTCTTCTCGTTGCCGCAGCAGTTGTCGGTCTGGTAATGGTTTTTGGCGGCAACCTGCGTAATATGTTCGACAAGACCAATCAGACCTTGACTCAGACTGATGTCAAGGGCGTTGAGGCTGTCGGTACTGCTCACCGCGATGAACAGAAGAAACTGGCCACCCAGAATGATACTGCTGTCTCTGCCGGCAACAAGCTCGGCGGCGACTTCAGCAGCGACCGTCAGAAGGCCCAAGCCTCCTCTGGCGGAGCCTCCTCTGGCAATTAATTTTCTTGCCTTTGTCCCTGGAGAACACCGGAAATGACCTATATCTTGACTGTCTGTCTGCTTACCCCTCTGCTTGCGATCCTTTGTTGGAAGGATTGCAAGTACAGATTGCTTCCCAACACTTATACTGTCAGTTTGATGGTGATTGGAGTTATCTGGCGTTTTGCATTCGGCGGAGTTCCCGGAGTCATTGACGGTGTTCTCGGGGGGGCTGCTTGTGCCGCATTTCTTTTCATTCCCTTTCTGATGAAAGGGGCCGGTGGCGGGGATCTGAAAATGATCTTTGCCGTTGGAATATTCACCGGGCTGAGATATTGTTGTGCTGAAATGTTGTTTATCTCTCTGACCGGTTTGCTTCTTGGGATCATTATGCTTATCGGACGCAAAGTTGACGGCCGACGTTTGAAGCATTATGTAAGATGTATTTTTGATTGGCGTTACGATCGGGAAGAGGGTAAAAAATCCCTTCCTGAAAAGTCTGATGAAAAGGGCCGGGTTCCTTTCGGTGTTGCCATTGCCGCAGGAACCGTTATCACATTGCTGTATGCATATTTTCTGGAGAAGCACCTATGAAACTGAAAGATGAACAGGGCTCTATCCTGTTGGAATCGGTGCTGATCCTGCCGATTTTTGTTTTGATTATTTTCTTTATAATTCAGATCACCTTTGTTTGGACTGCCAAACAAATGACATATTATGCTGCCTATTGCGGTGCCCGTGCGGCATTGGTCTATAATCCTGCGGATTATTATGCTGAAAAGCAGGAAAACGGCAGTTGGAAAACGCAAGGTTTTATCCGCAAAGGGATCGTTCACCAGGCGGCCTGTGCGGTACTTTCCTGGATAAGTTGGTCCATCAGCGGTCACGACCTGAGCCTGGGAGCGAACAGATACTTTCAGAATGCAGAATTTCTTAATTTCAAAGTCGGTACTTATGCTGTGCCATTGTCTTCAAATATCAGGAATCAGGTTTCCGTAAAAGTAAGCGAGTTTGAAGAGCTCAAAGGTGAGAAATCAGACGATCAGGTGACGATCCACGAACAATTCCCTGCCGTCACAGTGACCGTTGCTTTTAAGTGTCCTCTTTTTATTCCTTTGGGCGGAATGGTGGTTGCTTATTTCTTCGGAGCCAATGACGGAAAGTGTGAACCGACCTACAAATATGATGCGGGCAAGAAAGTTTTTACCCGGGATGCCATCGGAGTCGGCGGGTTTACAGCCTATAATGGCAGAGTGATCCACAATCATCTGGAAAGCCGCGGTAATTATGTCAAGACAAAAGCCCAGTCATATTACACAATGGTTCTGATGGAAAGCTGTACTATGGCCAAACCGTATAAAACAGATACATTCCCTCTGATGCCGCAGAGAGACAAAGCCTTGATGGGAATGGTGGAGTAAAGTTATGATCAGGAAACTTTTATCACATATGTGGTCACGCATAACCGGGCTCGGGAAAGATTGTCAGGGTTTTGTTGTTGTGTCGACTCTGGCCATTTTTCTGTTTTTGTTCATTCTGTGTGCGTTTGTCTATGCTGTGGGAGAAACGATCCATCAGCGTATCAAGATGCAGAATGCCTGTGATGCTGCTGCCTACTCTGCGGCTGTCGTTCAGGCAGACGGTCTGAGCCGTATGGCCACGATCAACCGTGCTATGGCCTGGAGTTATGTTCAGATGACCAACCGCCAGATGGACTACATCACCTACCGCTGGCTGAAACTGACCGTAAAACGCTTTGAAGAAGATAAAGCCAATGCCCGGTCTTATGCCGACCAGATAACCTTGTGCGTAGATCCCAAACTCGGTGTATGGGCTATTTTAGAGGCTCTCATATCAGGTGTTTTGGACAGAATCTTTGATCTGGACTGCAGTTCCGGGAATGGACATTCCCGGGAAAAAGGCGAAGGCAGAGCCTGGTGGTGCGGCCTGAAGTATGGTAAGGACGAACAGATCAACTTGAACATTTCAAAAGGAGCAAAGGATGAATTAGCCGAAGGAAGCGGATTCAAAGGAGTGTTGGGTGCCATAGGAGAATCTGTTGCCAGTAATTTTATCACCAAAAAGACGATCAAAAAAATAGTTGAAATTTTTGATTTTATAGACTCTGGGGATTCACCTGCCGGTTGGGGAAACCGTTTGGGAAAACTTATTGATCACGATAAAAACAATATCAAACGTATGAACAATGCTTTGGCACGCATCAACAAGCAAATGAATGTTTCTATGAAAATGACTGCTGAAAGCGTGCTTAAATCAATGCTCAAAGACCGGCGTTATTCTTCAGAAGATGTTTTAAAAAACTATTTCATAAGTATACATATTCCAGAGGGCAAAAACCCTTATGAGACAGATTCAAAACAGCGAAGTGCTGCCCCTGAATCATTTTTCTCTCCCCTGCGGAACACCGAGGTTGATGAAATGACCTTTCTTAATATGCAGTCGACGGAGAGTGCCGGTTATCCTCTTCACGCTCATTTTTCCCGCCTTCTGGTGCCGGCCGGTACCGGAAAACTGGCTGGAGGGATCGACCAATGGTTTATTCGCGGAACCGGAGTTTACAATGACAACAGAGATGACAAGGCCAGTGCCCCCTGTTACGCAAGTCAGAAAGCTGCCAAAAGTTTTGAATCTGACACTTCAGCCTGGGTAACGGAAAAAAAAGATCTGCGATTGCTGGACACACAACGTGATGAAGGCAGTTTGGGTATTCAACGCGTGTACAAAAGCAGCAATCTGAATGAAAGCGGAGCAGGTTTCTGGAACAATAAAAATGCCAGAGGCAATCATTTGATCGACATCACAGCTCTTGCAGCAATGGGGATCGATGCAGTCAAGGGCTTCTTTTCTTCTTCCGAAAATTCAGTTGCTGACGAGAGTGATGAGGATCCGGAAAGTTTAGAGGATATCATCAAACAGTATCAGGATGAGATCCAGAAAAATACGGAAGAAATGGCCCGTCTGGAACAGGAAAATCAGGCCTTGAGACAATCACAACCGGCGGGATATGAGGCCGCCATAAGTGCAAACAATGAAAAAATCAGACAGTTACGGGAAAAAAACACTTCCTTGCAAGCAGAACTTGCCGATTTGACATCCAATGCCGGTTCAGATATTACCCCCGGAGGGGGGACAATGACGCCGGGGAGTGGTTCGGTGGATAATTTGCAGAGCGGAGTTTCAAACTTCTTTTCCAACTTTGTGAGTACTCTCATCGGTAACTTCGGCGGTCGTTTCCTCGACATTACTCCTTCAGTGGAAAATGTGCATCTGGGAAGCAAAAATTTTATGTGCACTGAATCAAAAGTCACAACCGCCTTGTATTCTGAATACCGTTGGGCTTCAAGTAAATGGTATTGCTGTACCAAATTGAAAGCATATTCATACTCTCTGATCTTTGGTGCTCCGACAGGTTCCGGAAAATCGCGTAAACATATTTACTGCGATATATATAATCATAAATTTGCCTCAATAGGCATTAAAAACTTCAAGGCCAGGGGCTGGGGACATTATGCCTTCTTTCCCAAGTGGTTTTGCGGTGGCGGCCCGACATATCCGGGAAACAGTTTTATTTCCGGCTCATTGGGTGATGCAATATTGGGAATGATCCCGCCCCTGACCCCCGAGTCGATTACCGGAAATAAACACGGGTATATGTCCAGTCCTTTGGATATGACAGGTTTGGTAAAGCCTATGAAATGCCTTTTTGGAAATACCAATACGGCCCGCGATGATTATCACAGCTGTACAGCATTCCCTGACGGACCTTTTACTTTTGCCCGGGGATCGTCCTCTTATGCCGGTTTTATTCAGGGTCACGCCCGTATCTATGCTGATGACAAAGAAATTTTTGACAACCGCTATGTTGGAGCCCGATGCAAGCCCTGGGTCTTGAATGAACGCTTCTTTGCCGGAGACGGCACAATTGTGATCGGAGCGGCAATGAAACATACCAATCCCTTTGTTCAGCTGTTTAATCTCTGGAATACCAGAAAAGAAGAAAAGGATGGTCAGGAATCCTATGTCACAGGCAGCGAACCTCAGAAAAATGCAGATAAGACAGTACTTGCTGCTTTTAATATTCCCAAAGATAACTTTATGTGGACGATGTCCGCTGCCCGGGCCGGAGTCCGTCACTGCCGCCGTAATGGCCAATTTGACCAGGAACGGCAGTATCAGATTACTTATGACTCTCTGAGCGATGCCGAAAATTTGCGTTACGCAAACAATTTTTATGCTGTTATGAAAGAAGATCCGGACAATAATGTCAGTTGGGATTCCCCGGAAAAGTGGGGTAATGAAAATTCCGGGAACAGTACTGCTATCTCACGTTTTTACGCTCCCGGAGCAACAACGGTGCCTGTATGGAACGGATGTGTGTGTAAGATAAACAAAAAACAGTTCAATGATCTTTGGAACTTGTGTGAAACAGATTGGGATGCGACATTGCTTCCTCTGCGTTATGCAGGGCGGAAAGCTACATTGTATCTTGCTAAAAATAAGAAGGATATTGCAAAACACGAACAGCCGTTCAATCAATTGGATTATTCCGGTCGTCAGGAGTTGATAGAACTTCATTACGCAAATTCTCCCACCCTCTCAAGATCGAATGGCAACACTCCCTTTGAGCAGAACGATATGTTTGTTGGCAATGGTCAAAGTTGGGAGTGGGAAAGTACGGCCCAACAGCTCTCCAGCTTTATTTCGTCCAATCCCTTTGTAAATGCTCATTGGAAAAAGGCAGATGCCTCATTCTTTGAAAATCTCTTCCTTGACGCCGTCCCCGGAGCTGTCAGCACAGGAATTTCGTACATTGAGGGTTTCAATCTGAGAAACAAGATCCCCACCGGCAAGGAAGAGAAAAAAATTGATCCCTTTACAATTTTTCTTGATAAGGTACTGTGATGCGAAAACATTTGTTTAATTCAGAAAAAGGTTCGGTTATGCTGGAATTCTGTCTGGTATTGCCGATTTATCTGCTGATTTTCGGAGGAACTTTTTTGATTTTTGACATTACTATGGCCAAACTTCATCTGCAGGAATCCAACCGCAATCTTGCCTGGCTGCAGAATGACCGTTACAACAACGCTGAACAGCTGATCAATAAAGAACTTTATAAACGGGCCACTGCTTTTTATGATACCCGCAACAAGTTGGAAAACAATTTTTCTCAATATGCAGGAAATGTCTGGTCCTTCGGCCCTGAAACAACGACTACTGACAGCGATGGTAATGAGATAAAAGAATACAAATGGGGGAACAGGATCTCCGATGTATTTAAAGATGAAACTGTTGAATTAAAAGTCAACAACGGTTGGGCTGATAATTTGGGGCTGTCCGGAATTCTGGATAACGACTATATGGCTCTTTATTCCGGGAATATGTTTCTGAAAATGGACAAGCTCTCAAGCGTCTATATCGGTGCGGTCGGGGTTTCAAGTGTGTTATTCCCTTTGGGCAAAGATGTTCTGCCTTTGTATAAGAGTGCATACAACTTAACACGGGCATTCGCACTTGATGACAAAGGCAACCAAATTGAAGAGGCGGCAGCAGCTAACGGTGAAATGTTGATTATGCGAAAATCCGGAGCAGATCAGCGTGCGGATGTGCGTAATGTGAATAAACTTTTCTGGACAAATATTATTTTCCGTTCCTGGCCGTCAAATGGCACCTTGGGAGACATTCGACTGTTTTTGGGGTTATAATATGAAAAAAGAAAAAACATTTTTTTACTTGATAATCATATTATTTTTGCAGCTTTTCTTTGCAAACGACTCTTTTGCAGCGGTTTATTTATTTACAGACCACTCCCCTATCGGGCACTCTATATTAGTCCACGTTGCACCAGATGGTACTGTTCAGGCAATAAATCCCTATCCGGGGAAAGATCCGGCTGTAAGGATCACCAATGGGATCCTTTTTAATGGAGCTGTCAGGGTCTACGACTTCAACACCGGGCAATCAACATTTGAAGCATTGCACGCCGCATCATATTTTGACTCAGAGGTCCTTGAGGCCAGAAACAAAGAATATGGGGAATTTGAACTTATAAACAGTCCCGATGCAACAGAATATGCGGTGCGGTTGCAAATCCTGACCAACGCAGCCAAACAAAGAAAGACAGAAGAAGAGTCTTTATTGGTTAATGACAAATCAGATGATCCAGGCAACGCCTCAGACGGAGACACTTCTGATGTGTCTTCCGGCAATAACGGTGATGCTGACGATGACAATGTGATTTCTCAAGGGAGCAATGCCAGTGGGGACAATGTTTGCGATCCCGGCGACAGTGATGGCGAGGCCCATTCCCTGTGGTATGGTGGAAATAATTCCGATGGGGACGATGTCTGTTACCCCGGCGGTGATGTCTCAGGAGATTCAACCACTCCGGTTACAAGTGAACCGTCACCGCCGGAACCGGAAAGCCGCGTTTCCGGTTTTTTGGGGAACTTCACAGAAGATAATTCTCCGTCAGTAGGGGAATTTTTAGACAACATTATGGAATCCAGCAGCATTGTGCTTCCCAGCATTCCCCATTTTCGAGTGTTGTGGTTTTTGGCCGGAGAATCCTGGGTCGATATAATCAGCGATGCCGCAGGTGGAATATGGAACGGATTGAAAAATCTTGATACTGACAAAATTACAGAAAGCATTTCTGATGAAATGGGCTTTGAAGAAATGAAAGAAGCAATAAAAAGCCTTGGTGACTGACAATGAAGATATACTGTACAGTTTTTGTTTTGATAATTTGCCTTCTGGCAGGAGCCGCTGAACCTTTTGCATTTCCCAAAGGAACAAAGGTTCTTAATCGGGACAACAGTGGGAAAACGTGGCAGGTGAATGCTATTGTGGCTATGCCCTTTGAAAAAACTAAAAAAGCACTTCACGAAACTGTCATCAAAAATAAATTCAAATTCAAACACGAAATTCTTTTGGATGAAAAAGAAAAAAAACACACTATTCTTTCGTATATCAAAGGAAAAGATAATTTGATCATAATGGTTTGGGCTCAGAATGATAAGCAGACATTTTTTTCCTACGGAGTAAATAGATGACCCGCAGCAAGTTCGATTACATTGAGGTGGCAACACTCTCTGATCCCGGCCTGGTCAGGAAAAACAACGAAGATTCCTACGGCTGTTTACCTGAGGCGGGGTGCTTCTTTGCCGCAGACGGTATGGGCGGCGGAGCAGCCGGAGAAGTGGCAAGTCATATCCTTGTGGAATATGTTTCCGATCAAATCGCCAAAACGGCAGATGACATTCCCGGACACAGAAAGTATGTTGTACAGCAGGCGATCCACAAAGCCAACAGGGAGATCCTCAATTACTCCCGGCAGTACCACTATCAGTTTATGGGAACAACTCTTGCTTTGCTGCTGTTGGATCCCTGGAATTCCCGGCAGGCTCTGATTTGTCACATCGGCGACAGCCGGATCTACCGTCTGAGAAAAAATGAATTGGTGTGTTTGACCACGGATCATACAGTGGGAGCCGCTCTTGCAGCCAAAACATCCCAAACACTCTTGAGCGATCATCAGCACAGTTCTATTTCACACATTCTGACAAGAGCGGTGGGGACGTCGGCCAATGCACTGCCTGAGTGGCAGAGTATTGAGGTCGAACCTGAAGATATTTTTCTTATCTGCAGCGACGGTGTATCGACTATGCTTGCCGATCAAACGATCCGGGAAATTATGAACAGCTCTTCTGCATTGGACGAGATAAAAGTTCTTCTGTCTGATGCAATATGTCAGGCAGGAGCTTTTGACAACTACACTTTTATCCTCTGCAAAGCGGCCCCGGAGCTGCCGGAAAAAGAGCTCCATTCAGAGGATGATATGAAAGAAAATGATTATTTGGCCAAAATTGCAGAAGAAAGGATCGATTATGCGTAATATCTTTTTAAAAAGTATCTTCTTCCTCTTGCTGAACCTTTCACTGCTTGCCGGCGCTGGTACCACCGGTAAAGGTGCTTCTGCCGCAACTGCGGGAACTGCTCCTGCATCTGCTGAAGCAGACAAAAAAGATTCCTTGTGGAAATTTGCTTCTTCTGCGGCTGATGTTATTCTTTATTTCAATACCAGACAACCGGAAGAAGCGATGGACAAAAATCTCTGGAAATTGATACAGCTGGATAAGCAGGAAGCTGCGGCCGAAGATGCCGGAAATGATTGGTTTGATACCAAAGACCGGGATATTGAGGCGATCGCTAATTTGTATATAAGTTCTGTTGTGCCTTTTGTTGCCACTGTGGAAGGTGTTGCCAATATTACGGGAAATGTGCAAGATGATATAAAAAGACTGCTGAAAAATCTTTCACAGGAAGGAGCTCCTGCTCCTCAGATCAATAAAAAAGACGGCCTCAGCAAATACAATTTTTCTATCCCGACTGCGGATATTTGCCCGCCTGTGGACATTATGTTTGTACCGGTAAACTCCAATCAGATCCAATTCCGAATCAACATAACCCCCGGTAAAGAGATGTCTCAGAGTGTCATCAATACTTCCGACGGGAATAATCGGAGCATAACTGGAATCCCTAAAGAAAATCAGGCCTTTGTTCTTGCTGCGGTTCTTGAAAAAATAACCGCCTCTCCGCTGATGCAAATGTTTGAAAAGCAACCGATAGCTGCCGCCTTAAAGAATATGAATTCTGTTTGTCTCTATGGCAGTTTTCAGCAGAGACATTTATTTATTTATGGTAATTTCGTTTTCAAAGATCCCGCATCCGCAGGTGGATTTGTGCGTTTTCTGCGGGGGTATACGGCAAAACTGTTTCCTCAGTCCGGTCCCCGGAAACAGTTGGAAATCACTGTGGATAAAAATGCAGTGCAAATCTCTGAAAAAATCAATATCGCAGGTGTTTGGCAAAAAATCAATAAGATTACACGTCCTTCTCCGCGTCGCAGCTCTCCTGTCAGAAAATAATTTTCTTACAGAATAATAAAAAGGTGAAAGAAATGAAAAAAAATGTCCTTATGGCCGGTATTCTCGCCGGTGTCCTCTCCCTGATCGCTACCGGCTGCTCCACCATTGAAGCCAGCAAAGTGGGCGGTCCCGTTTCCGTCAATATGCCGGTTTATGTCGAACCGACTGTCGAAACCAAAAATATTGAGATCAACGGTTCCGCTACCATCCACTCCATTCTCGGCATCTTTACCTGGGGTCCCAATGCTCAGGCTGTCGGCGTCAGCTATGGAATCGCCAACTCTGTGACCGGCGGTCTCCTCGGCGAACTCCTCTCCTTTACCGGCAAGAGCGAAATCGTTGCCCGCAACGCCGCTGCCTACAACGCCACCACTTCTGCCAAGGCTGATATCATCCTGGCTCCCCGTTATGTGGTGACCATCAATGATTACTTCTTCTACAAGAGCATCAATTGCAAGGTCAAAGGCTTCCCCGGCTATATCAAGGGCGTCAAAGTCGTTGACAGTCCCAAACTGAAGATCCAGCAGAAGATCCAGAAGTAACTTTTAACCGGTTCTTCCAGCTGGCTTGCAGGAGAGATTAACGCCAACTGGAAGAACCGGGAGTGCATCAATACAGGAGAATTTCAAATTATGGAACAGGCAAACTCTTTCCTTGTGTTGTTTCTGGCTCCGGTAAAAGAGTTTTTGGAAGACGATGATGTCTCTGAAATTCTCATTAACGGACCGGAGCAAATCTATATCGAAAAAAAGGGCAAACTGCAAAAAACCGATGCCGCGTTTACCAGTGAACCCGCTTTGAAAGCAGCTGCATCCAATATCGCCAAATCTGTCGGACGTATGCTTAACGAAGATCATCCCCGGCTGGATGCCAGATTGCCCGACGGAAGCCGCGTGCACGCAGTGATCCCCCCCTTGAGCCGGTGCGGAACTGTAATCGCTATCCGGAAATTCAAAAAAGATACCTTATCCATAGAAAAGATGTTGTCCTTCAACAGCCTTTCTGAAGATGCCGTCCTGCTGATCAAAGCTCTGGTGGGACTGCACAAAAACATTCTCGTCTCAGGAGCCACCTCTTCAGGAAAAACCTCTGTCCTTAACGCCCTGAGCAGTTTTATCGGCAACAACGAGCGGGTGCTTGTTATTGAAGATGCAAGCGAACTTCAGCTCCAACAGGAACATATCGTCAATTTTGAAACCCGTAAAGCAGATAAAAACGGCAACGGCGAAGTCACTATCAGAGATCTGATCCATTCCGCATTGCGTTTGCGTCCCGACCGTCTGGTGATCGGTGAGATCCGCGGCGGTGAAGCTCTGGATCTGCTGCAGGCTTTGAATACCGGTCACGCAGGTTCAATGTCGACGATCCACGCCAACAGTCCTCTGGATTGCCTCGCCCGTGTGGAAACCTGTGCTCTGCTGAGCGGTATCGATATTCCGCTGACGGCTCTGCGTTCTCAAGTAGCCTCAGCCATTGATGGGGTGGAGCATAGGGCAAGACTTTCTGACGGTTCACGCAAAGTCATTGCCATTTCTGAGGTACTCCCTCTTAAAGACGGCGAATATCAAACCCGCGATCTGTTGGTCTGGCAGACCCGGAAAATACTGGCCGACGGCAAGATCGAAGGTGAGTTTGTGCTGCAAAATAAACCGTCCTTTGTTGAAGAAGCTGCAATTGTTCAACTGCAATTGCCTGAATATAACAACTAAAACAGGAGAAAATCCAAATGTCTGAAAAAATTTCAATCTTATCTCTTCTGGCCGTTCTGGCACTCGTCTTTTCCGGCTGTACAAGTGTTGCGACTTTTGACTACACTCAAGCTCAGGGCACACTGGCTGTCTTTCAGGAATGGGGAACAGGAACCAAAACGATCACCGTTCTTCCTTTCCTGGATCAGCGGGGCACAAAATATTTCGATCCTATGCAAGCCGGACAGGCGGCGGCACATCCTGCGGGGGATCACGGCTCATTCTTCCTGGGATTTCTGCCTTTGATCCCTGCCGGATATGTTGAAAAGGAAGAACCCGAAAACAGCGAAGACTTTGTTTCTATGGGCAGATATCATTTCAGTGTCACGCAGGATCTTGCCGATGCTGCTCTGGCCAGCTTGAGAGCTTCAAATCTCTTCAAAAATGTTCAGAAAGCCAACCGTATTGAAAATGTCCAAACCGACTATATCTGGCGGGGGAAAGTGACCAACACCTATTACAGCGGCAGTATGTATTCCTATTGCATCACCTATTTTCTCTCTCCTGTTCTCTGGGTTCTGGGAGCCCCTTACGGCACCTCAGAAAATGAACTGTGGGTAAAATTTGAACTCGTCAGCCGGGCTACCGGCAAGGTCGTCTGGAACTATGATTACCGGGGACGGGATTATCTTGTCCACTGGATCTATGCCCGGATCGGCAAAGACACAAGTATGTATCCCCAGCTGATGAAACAGGCAATGAACGGAGCTCTTTTTGAATTGAGCAAGGTGTTGCCGACTCTCTGATGTGCATTATCCGGAAAAAGTGACGATGAAAGAGTATGAAAACAAATCCGGTGTCTTTGCTCCCGGAGATGTATTTGAAAAGTACACCATAGAAAAACTCCTCGGACGGGGCGGTATGGGAGCAGTGTATCTTGTACGCCATAACGTTCTGGATTCTCTTTTTGCATTGAAAGTCCTTTTCCCTGAAGTTGCCAGGAAGAACAAGCAATTCGTTGACCGCTTCATCAGGGAGGCAAAACTCGCCTGTAAGATCAAACATCCCAACCTGATCGCTGTGCACGATGCCGGTAAAAGTCAGGAAAAAGGTGTTTACTACCTCATTATGGACTATGTCTCAGGAGGCAGTGTCAGGGACTTACTGAAAGCCCGGGGCAGACTGTCTCCGGCGGAGGCCCTTACGGTCATTGAACAGACCGCGGCAGCTTTGGATGAAGCATTCAAATATAAGATGGTCCATCGGGATATCAAACCTGATAACATTATGTTTACCGCCGACGGTGTTGTAAAGCTGGCAGACCTGGGGATCGCCAAGTCTGCCAACGAGCAGGATACGATGCTGACGGTGGAAGCCTCTGTTTTCGGCACGCCCGCCTATATGTCTCCTGAACAGGCTTTTGACTCCAGCAGCGTGGACTGCCGGGCGGATATTTACAGTCTGGGGATCGTGCTCTTTGAAATGATTGCCGGTCAACGGCCCTACAAGGGCACTGGAACCATAGAGATCCTTTCTCAAGTCGTAAAAGACACTGATATTCCGGATATCCGTGAGAGTTGTCCTGAAATATCTGCTGAAATTGCGAAACTGATCCACGATATGACCGCCAAGCAGCTTAACAAAAGGCTCGCCACCCCGGGAGAGCTTTTGACACGGCTGCAAAGGGTGATGTCCTCAGCGGAAAATCTGAAATGTGCCGAAAAATCTACCGTAAAGCTTGTTCCGGCAAAACCTGAATTGACAGAACCCACCATCGTCAACGCCCCGGAGGTTCCGGCTGAAAAACATTCCGGAGCGGATATGACGTTGCCGACAATGGAAGTTTCAGAGCCGCCGAAGTCCGGGGATGAAAATTTATCCATTCCCCTGATGCTCAGGCTGCAAACAGTTTCAGAGCAGCCAAGATCCGCAACAGAAAAAGAAGCAGCAAGTGTCACTCAGGCTGCGGGAAAGGATGCTTCTTTTGAAGCAACGCTCCCGACGATTGCCGCACATATCGGGGAAGCGGAACAGCCGACGCTGCCGCCGGAAGCGACAGTTTTGACGGTCGTTCCCCCTGCCGTGGCAGCGGTCGAAAGTCAGGCTTCTGTTGCAGAAGTTCCGGAAATTGAAGCAACGATCCCCACCATAGTTGCGACTGAAGAAATCGGAAGCTCCGGGGAGGAGTCTGTCTCCCCCGTCCAGGCAGGCGGGGACTCCGATAACGGCGGAAAAACTGTTGTTCCGGCGGATGCCCCCGGAGCATCGGGAACCGACAGAAAAAAGTTGTTGCTGATCGTTGCCGCCTCGGTGTTGAGTATCTTTATTGTCAGCAGCCTTATCCTGATGTTTTCATCCGGAAAAACGGCCCGTCCGGTTGTTCCGTCCCCCCCGGTTTCTTCAAGCCAGCCCAAAACTGAAAAGGAGTCGGGAAAAGAAACTGCGGATTCCAAGTTTCAGACTGAAAAGAAACAAGCTCCAGCTCCGTCTCCGTCTCAGAGCAAAGAAGAAGTCCCCCAAAGCAGTACCGGTCTTACTTCCAAAGCTCCAGCCGGAGTGCAGACTCCTCAGCGTGTTCCCGGAATGATCGTCATATTGGGGAGTTCGGGAGGTGCATCACTTCAGGCACAAAAAGCGTTGTCATCGGCAGGCAAAGGGAAAGTTGTTTTCCAGGAAGCGGAAATCTTCACCCATTATCGCCGGCAATTGCGTGAGATCATAAAATCCCAGCCCCGCTGCATTATTCTTGAACTTTCTGAAAAATATGCCAAACTTGGTATGTCACTGACCAATTTTGAAACGCTGATCCGTGCTGAAGCGGATCTGTTGCAAAGCAAGGTGATTCCTTTTGCCTTTATGCTCTCGGCCGAAGAAGAGGAAACGCCCAAGATCAAACAGTTCAACGCCGCCATCAGAGAGTTGTGCAATATGAGAAGTTTTCCGTTGGCCGACACGCCGGCGGAGCTTGTTCCGATTGCAGAATCTCTTTTGCAAAAGAACGATTGAACTGTCACTCTGAGAGCCCGACCCTCCCTGGGCTCCCAGGGAAATTGGCTGCATACTGAAAGACTCCGTTTTTCCAGCGGAGTTTTTTTTATGGTACGTTTCATCAGCATCACTGATTTTTTGATGATTCACCCTACAACGGAATTGATACTCTTGCTTACGTCGGTGCTTCAAGACCCCACGGAGCTTTGTATATTATTCCTGCAGACAAGATATCACGGGAGTACGCGGAACAGTTTTTGCGGTCAACAAAAGAATGATGTTCCCGGATAATATTCATCGGGAAACATTGTATAAACAGAGGGGATGATCCGCTGCACAGCTTTGATTTGTCCCCTGTTATTCCCCTTTCCTTTTGATGCTCCGCAGCATAGGAGGAGCTTCAGCAGGATTTTCGGGCCATTCGTGTTTCGGATAACGGGCCTTCATCTCTTTGCGGACAAGGGCGTAACTGCCTTTCCAAAATCCCGGCAGATCCGATGTGGTTTGAATGGGACGCAGGGCCGGAGAAAGCAATTCAATACGCAAAGGGATTTTTTTCAGCCCCGTTACAGGATGGGTGACAACTCCCAGCATTTCCTGAAGTTTTACAGCCAGAACAGGCACTTCCCGGGAATAATCGATCCGGTGTTCAGCTCCCGCAGGTGTACGGAATTTTTCCGGATAAAGCCGCTGCAATTTTTCCCAGGTGCTTTCCCCCAGAAGAGCCCGCAATACAGGAACCCAAGTCAGTTTCTCAAGCTGGGCAAGAGTTTTGAGTTCCGGAAAATAACTCCAGGCCGCTTCCGCCAGATGCACATCATCACACTCCGGGAACTCTTCCGGATCGTTTCTGCGGGCAAAGAGGATCCTCTCTCTCAGAGCCCGTCCGCCCTTGTCGCTTTCCGGAATCAGCGGGATCCCCCGTTTCAAAGCCGCATCAAAGACCCCCTGGGCCACTTCACCAACTTCAGGCGGCACTGGTGTGCTGCTGAGAACGATGGCACCAAGCAAAGACTCCTTACGACAGAAAATCTTTCCGGAATCGGTATCAAAAGAACAGACTCTGCGTTCCGTGATCTCAGAAGAATATTTTTCCAGCACATACTCCTTTGCAACAGACGCATATTTGAAAATCGTTCCGTCACCGGAACTTTTTCCCCCCGTCTCTGCGGCAACGATAAATTCACTCGCAGGCAAAACTTCACCTTCCGGCAGTTTGCCCCCCCGGCCGTTCCGCAAGGTGAAGCCGTTTTTCCCGGGACGCCGGATATGCCCAAGACGGTCAGGGAAACCGGCGGCAAGCAGTTCGCCGCAACCGTCGCTGTCGTGAAATTGCTCAGGAACTCCGGCAATCCGGACAAGCTGTTCCAAAAGCTGCTGATGAGAACGGTGCTTTTTGATATTTTTGCGTAAATATTCAATATGGAGCGTCAGGTCACTTTCTGCGGGGAAAGCGGTGTCCGTGCGGTTTTCAAGCAAAGACGCGATTTCAGCTGCAAGGTATCCCCGGCGGCTTTTGACCCCCGCTGCCAGAATAGCTCCCAGACGGGGATGTACAGGGTAACGGGCGATCTCACGCCCCAAAGAAGTGGGATGACCTTCTTTATCCAAAGCTCCAAGCTGCTGTAACAGTTTGAGTGCTTCGGCAAAAGAAGCTTCAGGCGGAACATCCAGCCAGACAAGTTCCTCTTTCCGGGCTCCCCAGAGAGCGATTTCAAGGGCCAGTGCCGTCAAATCGGCATCACAGATCTCCGGTTTTTTGAAAGACTTGCGGCCCCCGTGGGAATGAACATCCCACAACCGCAGAGCGATCCCCGGAGCAGTTCTGCCCGCCCGGCCGCTACGCTGGGCGGCTGAGGCTTGAGAAATAGCCTCTGTTTCCAAAAAAGTAAGGCCGCTGGCAGCATTGTAACGGGGATTTCTTTCATATCCGCAGTCGATGACACAGCGGACATTGTCCACCGTCAGACTGCTTTCAGCCACATTGGTGGCGAGAACGACTTTCCGTTTCCCCGCCGGAGCCGGGGAGAGAACAGAACTCTGCTCCCCAAGAGACAAGGAACCGTGAAGTTCCTCAAGCAGCACCGTATCAGGCAGAGCGGATTCCAACACTTTACGGCAATTTCTGATTTCGGCAACTCCCGGAAAAAATGCCAATACATTTCCTTCACTTTTGGGGAGCATTTCCAGCACCGCCCGTGCCATAGCGGGGACGATTTTTTCTCTGAGGCAGATTTCGTGTTGCCACAGCTGTTCAACGGGGAATTCCCGGCCCGGAATCTCAAGAACTGTTGAAAATTCCGGCACTTTCTGTATAACTGAAGTATTCAATGTGGCCGACATAATCAGCAGTTTCAAATCTTCACGGAACGCTTTGCAGCTTTCAAGGATCAGAGAAAAGAGCAGATCACACTCAAGAGAACGTTCGTGGAACTCGTCAAAAATCACCACCGCCGTATCCTCAAGGGCCGGATCACTCTGAAGTTTCCGCAACAAAACTCCGGGCGTCATTACAAGCACCCGGGTCGCCTTGTTGAAACGCTTTTCCCCCCGGACGGCAAATCCGGCAAACTCCCCCAAAGCTGTACCGTGCAGGGCACTGATACGCACTGCCGCGGCAGAAGCCGCCACCCGGCGGGGTTCCACCATAATAATGCGTCCTTCGGGGAATTCTTCGGCCAGAGCTCCGGGGACACAAGTGGTTTTTCCTGCTCCGGGAGCGGCACTCAGAAGCAGTTTGCCTTTTTCACGCAAGGAGCTTCTGATTTCCCCCAGATAAGCCTCTACGGGCAGACTCATACCTGGGTGGTTTCCTTTTTACGGTGTATCAGCGTATCCCAGAAACGGTAGATCTGCGGCACCAGATATTTGATGACTGATGCTGCGGGCAATGCAAGGATCATACCGGGGATACCGGCAAAAACAGCTCCCAGAAGCACGACGATAATGGTTTCAAGGGTGGTCAGCCCCAAGGATTCGCCGATGACCACAGGATAGAGGATGAATTGTTCAATAATGCCGTTATAAATAAGATAACAGCACAACACGCAGACCAGCTGTGCGACTCCGGCATTTCCGGCAAGGTAGGTCACAAGCAATGTCAGGAAGCAGGAAAAAATGGGGCCCACATAGGGCAGCAGAATACCGCATCCGGCAATGATCCCCAGCACCGGGAAAAAGGGAACGTTGAAAAGTCCGAAAAGAATGGTATAAACAGTACTGTCGATAAGAACCAGTGTCAGATAGCCTCTGACCCAGATCCGCAAACGGCTGAAAACGCCGCTTAAAATACGTTGTGCTTCTGCCAAAGTTGCTTCAGACACATTGGGGAGCCAGTTGCTCACCAATATGGTTTTGACGGCGAAATTGCCTCCGCCGCCCAGGCCGCTGTTTTTGAATTCGGCCATTTTTATCAGGAAAAGAAGTCCAAAGAAAAGGGTCAGCAGCAGATCGCATACCAAAGCCCCGATAAATCCCATAACATTGAAAAGAAAAGAGAACACTCCCCCTGACCGCCGCCAGACCATAGAAGCAAGCTCCTGCCGGGTCTGTTCATCTTTCAAGCTGACTTCAGCTTTTTCAATAAGATACTTCAGAAAGGGGATCTCTTCCAGTTTGCAGCGGAGTTTCCGGAAGTTTGACCGGGAAAGCAGAGCTTTTTCCGGCACAGCCTTTTTTCCTTCGGCACTTTCAGTTCCGGAAGAAACAGCTGCCGGTGAAGAACTCTTTTGTACTCCGATGCCTTTGAGATAATAGGAGCTCAAGGCGTATATGCCGCCACTGAAAATGAGCACAGCCGTCAGCAATACGATAAAGGTTTGTCCTGCGGCCCGGGCGATGATTTTCTGCTCCTCTTTCCGATGCAGCTGTTCCGGAGTGGGATGACTGTCCCTGTCCCGGCGGCTCAGGGCCGAGGCGAGCTTGCGGGGCAGCCACCCGAGAATGGAGCCGGCTTTGCCCAGAATAAACCCTGGACCGCGTTTTTCACGCCAGTTCCGTTCAAGATATTGTTCGATGGGCAGCAGCAAATAAGCAAAGATAAGTCCGAAAATCACCGAACGCAACAGTGTAGCCGTCAGAATAAAAACAGCGATCACAATAAGAGCGGCAGCGATACCGGCTCCGGAACGGAGCATACGGTCACGCCGTTCCTGAGCGGCAATGATATTGGAAACGATTTCCTGAAAAACCGTATTTTCGATTCCGGATTTCAGGGCGATATTTTCGAGTTTTGCCGCCTCTTCCGGGAACCCGTCTTTGTGGTACACGATAGCGGCGGCGAAACGTATGAACTGGAGCTTTTTGTCAGCGGGCAGATTTTTAAGAGCCTCAACAACTTCCTCAACAGAACAATCGGGCAACTCTTCAAAAGAATGCCACAGCTGCACAGCATTGACTTCGGGGGCTGAATCATTCATCACCCGGGTAAAAAGCTTTTCCATTTTTTCAGAAAAACCCCCTTCCCGGCGAAAGAGGCAGACCATAAGATTTCCGAAACACTCTTTGACCGGATTCCTGCCCCCTTTGAAAAAAGCCGATGCCGTAGCCAGAGAACCTCTCAGGGCATTTTTTCCGCCCCGGTGCAGTTCTCTGACCCCTTTAGTCAGTTCACGCAGAAAACTCATAAGCGAAACTTACTTCACCACCACGCCGGAACCGGCAACGACTTCACCGATGCGGCAGGCTGTGAAGCCCTTGCCGTTGATGATCTCAATGGCTTTGTCAGCTTCAGCAGCGGGCACGAACCAGACCATACCCACGCCCATATTAAAGACCCGGTAGGCTTCTTCGTGACCGACTTCGCCCTTTTCCACCATCAGTTTAAAAATGGGGGGCACGGGCATATCTTTCACATCAAAGACCACACCGACGCCGTCGGGCAGGATCCGGGGCACATTATCATAGAGGCCACCGCCGGTGATATGGGCGATACCGTCCAGAGAGAGGCTGGCTTCCTGAGCAGCCTTAATGGCGGAATAGTAACAGATATGGGGTTTGAGCAGAGCTTCGCCCACGCTTTCGCCGTTGAGTTCGGCAGGCTTGTCGTTGACGGTGTAGCCGGCCTTATCAAAGAGGATCTTGCGGGCAAGGCTGAATCCGTTGGTGTGGAGTCCGTTGGAATTGATGCCCACGGCCACGTGTCCGGGAGCGATCTTTTCGCCGGTAATGATCTTGGATTTTTCAATGATGCCGGTGATGACACCCACCAAATCAAAGTCATTGCCGTACATACCGGGCATTTCGGCAGTTTCACCGCCCAGCACGGCACAGTTGGCAGCTTTACAGGCATTGGCGATACCGCTGAGGACCTGTTCATAGAGAGGTGAACGCAGTTTACCGATACCGATATAGTCCATAAAATAGACCGGTTCCGCCCCCTGAACGGCGATATCGTTGATGCAGTGATTGACGATATCGTAGCCCACGGTGTCATATTTTTCCATCATCATAGCGACCATCAGTTTGGTACCGACGCCGTCGATGCTGGACACCATAACGGGTTCTTTGTATTTGCTCAGGTCGATCTGGAAAAGTCCTCCGAAACCGCCCACAGGGGCCAGCATTTCCGGGCGGCGTGTTGCCGCCAGAAGAGGTTTCACATCTTTGAGCAGATCGGTGGCAAGGTCAATATCCACCCCGGCGTTTTTGTAAAGTTCACTTTTTGCCATAATCAGAAGTTCCAGAATTTCTTGGTCCCGTCATAAGCGATGGAACGGGCTATGTTAAGGGCGATCTCTTCGGGCATCTGGCCCCGGCCGACCATATCGCCCAGGACGTCGGAAAGAACCCGGCGGAACATTTCAAACCGTGAGCCGTAGCTCAGGAGTTTGCGGCTGTCGGAAACCATACCGGCAAAGTTCATCAAAGTGTCCACGGCACCGATGTATTCCAGCTGGCGGCGCATACCGATGGGGGTATCGCAGAGCCACCAGGCGGAACCCAGAGACAGTTTTGCTCCGAAAGCACGGGAAATGGTGGCAAGTGTTGCCTGATGCCCCTGATCCAGACAGTAGAGAACGACTTTGAGTTTGTCATCAAACTGATTCAGGAAGTTGCACAAAGCAGGAGCATAATCCAGATAGTGATTGCTGATATCGCCGCCCACATCGGGACCCAGAGTGTCAAAAAGGGTCTTGCGGACATCGCGGACAGCTCCCAGATGCAGCTGAGTGACCCAGCCAGTTTCGCTGTTGAGGCGGGCACATTCAGTGAGGAACGCCCCCATATAGCAGTTCATTTCATCGTTGGTGAGCGTTTCCCCTGCCATAGCTTTGCGGAAAACCTTATCGGCATCGGCATATTCATAATCGCCCCGGAGCGGCAGTTCGATACCGTGGTCACTGGCCACGCAGTTCCGTTCGGCAAAGTAGTCGTGAGAACGTTTCACCACATCAAAAAGATCCTGCAGAGAGGTGAGTTTCACGCTGAAACGTTCTTCGATCTTTGTCATATAGCTTCTCCAGTCGGAAGCAAAGATCTTCATTCCCTTGTCGGGACGCCAGGTGGGACGCAGCAGGACTTTGCCGAAAGCGGCATTTGCCCGGTCGTGATCTTCGAGAGTATCGATCAGGTCATCAGTGGAGCACATAGCTTCCACGTTCAAAGGACCGGTAAGCAATGCTTGGGGCCGGTAAGCGTCGGTGGCGAGTTTCTCATTGACGGCGTTGTAGATTTTTTCGCCGCTCTTTTCGCTCAGGAGTTCTTCGATGCCGAAATAACGCTTCAAGTCCAGGTGGATCCACTCATAGACTGCATTTCCGGCAAATTCCGGAAACACCTTTGCCAGAGCGAGGAATTTTTCTTTGTTGGAAGCGTTTTTGCCGGTGATCAGAGTTTCCGGCACGCCTCTTTTACGCATAATTTCCCACACATAGTGGTCGGTTGCGGCAAAGAGCTGCCAGGCATCGCCGTAGCAGTTATTGTCGGCGATCTCTTTCACATTGGCGTGGTTGTGGGGGTCCACCACGGGGAGCGACTTGATAGCGTCAAAGATCTTGACACCCTCGCAGTTGGAGATCAGATAACGGTCATCCAGAAAAGCCATTTTTCCAAGTTCCTTTATTTTGATTGAAATTCAATGAATCACACGTTGACTTTATCGACTTCAACACCTTTTTCCAGCAATTCGGCGTTGGCCTCGAGAATGGGGTTGACCACTTCGGCGAGGAAGTCGGCCACCTGTTCGGGGGCCCGGCCCACGAATTTTGCGGGATCGACAATGGTATCAAAGTCATCTTTGACACTGGCAAAGGCGGGATCGTTTTTCAGCCGTTCCAAAAGATCGTTGTCCCGGCCCTCAGCTTTGACGACTTTGGCAGCTTCCATAGAATGTTCGCGGATAACTTCGTGGAGTTCCTGACGGTTTCCGCCCCGTTTGACAGCTTCCATCATCAGATTTTCGGTAGCCATAAAGGGCAGTTCCGCTTTGACGTGGCGTTCGATGACCTTGGGCCAAACCTGGAATCCGGAAGCGATGTCGATAAGGACAGCCAGCACAACGTCGGTGGCAAGGAATGCTTCAGGCAGAGAAATACGGCGGTTGGCGGAGTCATCAAGGGTCCGTTCAAACCACTGAGTGGCTTCGGTCATAGCGGCATTGGGGGGCAGACTCATAACGTACCGGGCCAGAGAACAGACCCGTTCGCTGCGCATAGGATTGCGTTTGTAAGCCATTGCACTGGAACCCACCTGGCTTTTGCCGAAAGGTTCTTCGATCTCCTTCATACTGGCCAGCAGCCGCACGTCGGTGGCCATCTTGCTTGCGGACTGGGCGATACCGGAAAGGATACTCAGCACAAAGTAGTCCACCTTACGGGTGTAGGTCTGACCGGAAAGGAAGATCACCTTGTCAAAGCCCATTGTTTTAGCCACATTCTTTTCGAGGGTGCGGCATTTGGCGTGGTCGCCGTCAAAAAGTTCAAGGAAGGAAGCCTGAGTTCCGGTGGTGCCTTTGACACTGCGGAAAGGGATCTCTTCGATCTGGCGTTCCACCTTTTCAAGGTCGAGGACAAAGTCCTGCAGATAGAGGGCAAAACGTTTTCCCACGGTGGTGAGCTGAGCGGGCTGGAAGTGGGTGAATCCCAAAGTGGGCAAACTCTTGTATTCATCGCAGAAAGCGGCCAGTTTTTTGATCAGGAGCAGCAATTTGCCTTTGATGACCTTGAGAGATTCCCGCTGCTGGATAAGTTCCGTATTGTCAGTTACATAGCAGCTTGTTGCCCCCAGGTGGACGATAGGAGCGGCGTTGGGGCAGAGTTCCCCCAGAGCCCGGATGTGGCTCATCACATCGTGGCGGAGTTCTTTTTCGATTTCGGCGACCCGTTCAAAGTCGATATCCTCCAGATGATTTTTGAGTTCAGCGATCTGTTCGTCGGTAATGGGGAGACCCAGGGCCTTTTCATTTTCTGCCAGAGCCAGCCAGAGGCGTCTCCAGGTGGAGTGTTTATACTGGGGGGACCAGATGCGGCTCATTTCCTTACCGGCATATCTTCCGGTGAGGGGATTGTTGTAGGTGTCATATTTACTGCTCACAGTCAATGCTCCTTGAGTTATTTTTATATTATATAAATATACCTGGACATAATGTACATCCTCAAAGGGAAATAAACAAGGAAAAAGCGAAAAAAAAGAATATTTTTCTCAGAGTTTGCTTATTTGAAGTTTGAATTGATTGACTTCAGTATTGAGTTCCGGCTCTTTTTCCGGGTAAAGCTCCTCCAACAGTTCGTAGGTTGCCTCCACGGCACACTTGACAAGGTCAATGGAAAAACGGCGTTGAAACTGCTGTTTCCGTGCTTCATATCCCCCTGAAGCAGGAAGTTGCCGGTGATGTAAGAGGGAAAAAGGGAGATTGAAAATTCCCTCTGTCGCCCCTTCAGAGCTTTTTATCAGGGGGAACATACATACCCGGGGCAATATATAAGGGCGGCAGAAGGGGATTACCGTAAATTGATTCTTCCCAAAGTTGAAAATAATCGTCCAATTTTCACTTTCCCTCAAACGGAATGTCTGAGCAAAGCCCCCCTTGAGAATTTATAAAATAAGCGCTGTTCCCGACAAAGGTCGGTAAAAAGGTTGAGGGCGATGGGACGGAAGGAAAGGGGGTGTTGCTAAAACTCAAAAGAGGTGAGCAACAGCCTTTTTCTGTTGTTTGAACTGAAAGTTGGAGATATAATAAGTCACGATGGGAGAAAATTATGGCT
>JAZUPO010000139.1:0-3438 GCA_045605205.1 Victivallaceae bacterium | reverse complement strand
GGTCACAGAACGACATGGCTACGATCCGACTTATCGGGGGGAATCTGAACATCAGGCTTTTTCAAAACGTAATCAGCGATCAAACGGGGCAGATTTTCCCAATCGATAGCGGCAAGCTGTTCGGCAAGTTGGGGCGAGTCGTATTCAAGAAGGTGGGCTTGACCGGCTTTTTCGATGGCGGTCCGGAGAGCGGAAGAAAGATTCATTGATGTTTTTCCTGACTGTTCTGAAATTAAGTTATTGTTGTTCTATAATATGCCCTGTGTTTATGAAATTTTCAAGGTGCTTTCAGGATTTTTTACACCTTCTTTTCAAATTGACTTGAATAGATGACATCTGTGTGTTAAATTATATATGAAACTGTATAGACAATTATTATCCGGAGGATCTTTCTTTATTATGAAATATGAAGCCGTTATCGGTTTGGAAGTACACGTTCAAGTCAAAACCAAAAGCAAGATGTTCTGTTCCTGTGCCAATGTCTACGGAGCGGAACCCAATACCCTTGTCTGCCCTGTTTGCCTGGGCTATCCCGGTGCATTGCCCGTGCCCAATCACGAAGCTATCCGGGCCGCCATCAGGGCCGGACTTCTGACCGGATGCGAGATCGCCAAATACAGCAAGTTTGACCGCAAAAGTTATTTTTATCCCGATTTGGCCAAAGATTACCAGATTTCCCAGTTCGATCTGCCCTTCTGCATCAAGGGAAAGCTTCATCTGAGCGGAACCGGATTTTCCGGTGCTGAGATCACCCCCCACGATGTGGGCATTACCCGTATCCACCTTGAGGAAGACCCCGCCAAGCTGACCCATTTCGGTGCCACCAGCGGAGCCGACTTCAACCGTTCCGGTGTGCCGCTGCTTGAGATCGTGGGGGAACCCGATCTGCGTACAGCCGACGAGGCCTATGCTTATCTGACCAGCCTTAAAGAGGTGATGCGTTACGGCGGCATCAGTGACTGCGATATGGAAAAAGGTCAGATGCGCTGCGATGTGAATATTTCTCTGCGGCCTGTGGGAACGGAAAAATTCGGTACCCGCGTGGAACTTAAAAACCTTAACAGTTTCCGTGCCGTCCACCGGGCAATCGAATATGAAATCGACCGCCAAACTGAGGAACTCAACGCCGGACGGGAACTTCATCAGGAAACCCGCGGCTGGGATGATGAAGCCGGTGAAAGCACCGTGCTGCGTTCAAAAGAATCTGCTCACGATTACCGCTATTTCCCCGATCCCGATCTGCTCCCTGTAACCTTGAGCGATGAAGAGATCGAGGAGATCCGCAAGACTCTGCCCGAAATGCCCGATGCTATGCGGGAAAGGTTCCAGAAAGATTATCAGCTGACCGCTTATGACGCGGATGTTATTGTGGCTGACAGAGATATCGCTCCCTGGTTCGACCGGGCCGCCGCCAAGGCAAAGAATCCCAAACTGGTGGCCAACTGGCTGATTTCTGAACTGATGCGTGAATTGAGCAATGCCAAGATCAATATTGCCGACTGCAAGATCACTCCTGAAAATCTGGCGGCACTTACCGATATCATTGCCGGAGGCACCATCAGCGGCAAGCAGGGCAAAGAGGTCTTTGCGGAAATGTTCGCTTCAGGTGAAGCTCCTGCCAAGATCGTTGAGGCAAAAGGAATGTCCCAGGTCAGTGACTCCGGGGCTATTGCCGGATTCGTCGCCGAAGCCATTGCCGCCAACCCGAAACCTGCCGAAGAGTTCAAAGCAGGTAACGGCAAAGCTCTGCAGTTCCTTGTGGGACAGGTGATGAAACTCAGTCGCGGCAAGGCCAATCCCCAGATGGCTGTGGCAGAGCTTAAAAAACAGCTGCAATAATTGCCGCCAGTTGGGAAAGCAAGGTAGAATGAGCGTTGAGATTACCGCAACTCCTCTGATCGTTCTGAACAGAACGCCTTACAGGGAATCTTCTCTGATCGTAACAGGGATATCCCCTGATTACGGGAAATTGCAGATCGTTTGTAACGGGGCGATGAAGGTCTCCGGGACAAATTTCCCTTTGGTGGATCTTTTCAGGGAACTTTCTGTCGAGTTCACAGAGTCCAAATCTTCTCTTAAAAATGCCCGTGAAGTGGAGCTGCTTTCAACTTTTGACAAACTGGCGGATTTTCCTGTCAATTATCGTCTGGCGGGCAAGATGAGTGCCTTTCTGCTTCACAATATTGAAGAGGAACTCCCTTTGCCCTATACCTATGATTCGTTCCGGTCTGTGCTTTCACACTTGAGCTGTGAGACGCCTGAGGAGGAACGGTGGACCCCTATGCAGTGTGCCGTGGTGCTCAAAACCGCCTATCTGTGTGAAAGCGGATTGCTGCCCCAAAGTCAGGATGAACGCAGTTCTGCCTTCCTTGAAAATGTGGTCGCCGCCGGAATCGATAACAGTGCACTGCCCAAATGTCCCCAGAGCTATTGGGCTCAGCTCAACGACTGGCTGGGCTCCATTATGGATATAAACGGATTGAGGAAACAATGAGACAGCTTATTCTGGTTGCAGCAATGCTTCTGATGCTGGCGGGGATCGCCGGATGCAGTACACGTTACGTCAATGTACGCGGTGAACGTTTTGAAATGATCAGCGAAAAAGAAGAAGCTGCCCTCGTGGAACACGCCCGGGCGGCTTTGAAGACCATTTCAAAAAGGATCCCCCCTGCGGATATGAAAATTATTGACACATCTGAACCGGAAAAGCGTTTTATTTATTCCGATCACCGTTACGGCAGAGCCATTATCAGGTGGCATTTCCCCGCCTATGAAGCAGGAGTCGATTACGAAGGAGAATTCCTGAGTGAGCATATGAGTTCGACTGTTTTTTCAAAGAGAAAACGGGCCGAAACAGTTGATTTTACCCGTCGTCCGGTCAAACGCCACGGAACAGGCCGCAACGGACGATAATAAATTTTAATTGAAAAGGAGAGTGAAAGTATGAAAAATATCCTGAAGGCCGTTGCTTTGATCCTTTTGGCTGCTGCCGTGATGTTCCCCTTTGCCGGATGCAGGAAACATCACCGCCACCACCGTCATACCCCGCCGCCGCCGCCCAGCAAAAGATATGTGCCTGTGCGTCACGCCCGCCCGGCACCGGCTCCCAAGAGAGTCGTTAAACCGGCGCCCAAGAGAGTCGTTAAACCGGCTCCCCGGAAGGTTTACAAACCTGCTGCTCCGAAAAAAACCGTTAAATCCGCCCCTGCCAAAAGGTACACTGTCCCCAAGAAACATCACCGGGATTGAGATAAAAAGCAAGCTGCCGTTCACTATGCAAAAGATTGAACGGCAGCTTTTTTTATTGCTTAGAAAAAAACATTACTTTAGAGGCAATTTCAAAACTCCTCAAAATTGTCAAAGCGCCCTCGCTTCGATCTGTTAAAGGGAGCGTTTTTCCGCCTTCGCATAAAGCTACGGCGGGACAAGCGGCTGTTA
>JAZUPO010000138.1:0-14767 GCA_045605205.1 Victivallaceae bacterium | reverse complement strand
TACCGGTCACGATTTCGTCGAGAGTCATTTTCTTTTCGGCCACTTCTTCAGAGATGATAGTGACGTTGGGCTGGGTCTGCAGGGCACATTCCAGAGCGATGTGAGGAGCGGGACGGCCCATCAGTTTGATGAAGTGCCAGTATTTTTTGGCAGAGTTGGCATCGCGGCCGATGTTGCCGATAAGTTCGCTGTAAACTCTGCAGGCGGTATCAAAACCGAAGCTTGCTTCGATGTATTCATTTTTGAGGTCGCCGTCAATGGTTTTGGGGCAGCCGACCACCTGGATGCCCGCCTTGGTCTTGCGATAGTATTCAGCCAGCAGACAGGCGTTGGTGTTGGAGTCGTCTCCGCCGATGATGACGAGAGCGGTGATGCCCCGTTCTTCGCAGCTCTTGCGGGCAGCTTCAAACTGTTCAGGAGTTTCAAGTTTGGTACGGCCGGAACCGATGATATCGAAACCGCCGGTGTTGCGGTATTCGTCGATAATGGCGGAATCCAGTTCCATAGCTTCGTCCTTGACCAGGCCGTCGGGGCCTTTGAGGAATCCGTAGAGCTTGGAAGCGGCATTGAGGGATTTGATACCGTCAAAGAGACCGGCGATCACGTTGTGTCCGCCGGGAGCCTGTCCGCCGGAAAGGATCACGCCCACGTTGATAGCGGGAGCTTCAGCACCGCAACCGGGGGCAAAGGTCAGCACGGGACTGCCGAAAGTATTGGGAAAAAGAGCTTTGATCTGCTCCACGTTGTCAGCGGCGGTAGTGGGTTCGCCTGCGGTCACAGCCACATTGGCACCCTTGCGCAGCGCAGGAGGAAGTTTGGGGGCATAAGCAGCCCGGACTTTCTGAAGAGGAGAGATAACTTTCATTTTTTTATCCTTTCTTTGATTCAAGAAGTTGAAAACATCAATGTACTTATATATAAAATAGCACAGAATATTTGATTTATCAAGCCGAAAAATGCAACTGAGGCCCTCTCTCAGAGCTTTTTTTACGATATCAGAAAAAACATCAAAAAAGCCGCTGCAAAAAAATCTTTGCAACGGCTCAAAGTTTTTCTTCAGCAAGATGCTCTTAAATGAGCTTTACACCGTAATCAAACTCGCAGCTTTCGCCCACTTTGAGGAAGACGCTGCGGAAAATGGATTCCAGTGTGCCTGTTGCATTGTAGCTTTCCCAACAAAAGACCACCGCCGGAAGCACGCCGGGATAGGAAAGTTCAATTTTACCCTCGCACCCGGAAGCACTGAGTGTGACCTTTGTACCTTTGGAATCCACCACTGCATAACTTTCCATAGCCTTTTCCACCATAGCATCAGCTTCCCCCAGACGGATACGGAATGTCTTATTGCAGCGTTCAAAGGAAACACCGTCATCCATACGGATATTGCCGTCGGGGAACATAACAGGATTCAACAGTTCAGGCATACTGTGGAAACGGAAGGCAAAAGCGGGAATCGCCCTTGCAGTGGAATTGATAAAACGAACCTTTCTTGAGAAACTTTCCGCTCCGTAGAAATCCTGTACCTGAACAGTCACGCCTTCCATAATGGCATTGTCATCTTCAGTCAAAACCTTGCTCATAAGAATTTCAATTCCCTGATCCACAGCTTTGACACCGTCAATTTTCATTCCTGAATGCAAGTTGAAAGCAGCCGCGGCAGGCTGAAAACTGCCCACTACGCCCCACCCCAGTGCGGCACTGGGCTTGAGAAGCTCCATTCCAAAGGTCTGCCAGCGGGAGATCCGGGCACCGTGCACCGGTTCCACATTGAGGGTATATTTGGGAGTTGTGACCTTGAAAGAGTAACGTTCGACTTCGGCTTTGACGCCGGCGGATTCCACTGCTTTGATAGCGGAGTAATCGTTGACAGGATCATCAGGAGCAGGTGCGTCGGCATCGTAGTTAAAGATCATTTCCGCCCGTTCTCTGTCCTGTTTCAAGATCATATCCCGGTAGGTCTGATGCAGAGCATTTTCGCCCAGATCGGAACTGACTTCAAGATTCCAGAGCCCGTCATAACCGATCGTCCTCAAGGCTTTAGTCACCTTGTTCCAATTGATGCCGCCGCTGAAAAAGCTGGGGAACATATGTTTATCGGAACCAAGCCAGCCGGGAATATCCAGCACGCCGCCGGGAGCCATTGGGCCCACATTGTCGTGCATATGAAGTGCCTTGAGATATTTGCCCGCCTTGAGGATAAATTCTTCGTGGTTGGGTTTGGGGCTGAAATGGAGATGTCCGGTATCAAGGCAAAGACCGAGATTATGGGGACAGCCCATATCTTCCAGATTGGCGAAAACATCTTCAAATGTCTCGTAAGGGAGATTTTCCAGACAGATGGACATTCCTTCGGGCAGATCAGAGAGAAGCTCTTTCAGAGATTTGACCCGGATGGCACGGACGGCACGGACAGCTTCGGGGTCTCCTTTTAAAAGGGCATCATATCCGCCGCAATGGAGCACGGGGGCGGTGATTCCCAAAGCGTGATACATACGGCAGTAACGGCGGTGGACTTCCACATTGGCTTTCCGGAGTTCTTCATCTTTTTCGGTAATGTAGATATGCAGCGGCAGGTGTCCCTGGCGGAACTTCAGCCCCATACCTTCTGCAAATTCCCGGAATTTCACCCATTCTTCGGGAGTTCGTTCCAAAAGGATGGCACTGTGATTGCTGCCGAGTTCGGCATATTCAAAACCGGATTTCACCAGACGTTTGACAGCACTTTCGGGATACTGTCCGGCGACGTAACTTGAAATGGAGACTTTAATGGACATAAAATGATTTCCTTAAACATAGAGTTTTTGAGTTTCTGAAAGTTAATATAGCACAGAATATGTTATCTTCAATAGCCCAAAACGGTTTTCATAAACTTATTTTCTTGAAAAAACATCTCCGCAGTTGTATATTGAGTCCGGAACCATCACAAATTTCCAAAGGAGGATTCACTATGTGGGACAAACAAATCGCTGTCGATCAGGTCAAAGCCATCACATTAAAAGGTAAAATCTTTTTCGGCGTGGGAGCAATCAATGCTTTTGAAAACATCGCTGAAGAACTGAAAAATGAAGGAATCGAAAAATTCCTCATTGTCACCGGTAAAAATGCCTACATTTCCTCCGGAGCCTGGGAGGTCATCGAAAGTACCCTCCTTGCCAAAGGACTGAAATTTTCCCTTTATGACGGCGTAATGCCCAACCCCACAGTGGAACAGGTGGACACCGCCGTTGCTATGGGCCGTTCTATCGGAGCTCAGGCCGTCATCGGTATCGGCGGCGGCAGTGCCATTGACGCAGCCAAAAGTGCTGCCATTATGATGAAGTATCCTGAACGCAAATGTGCCGACCTCTATGAATACACCTTTACCCCCACAGAAGCATTGCCCATTATCGCCGTGAACCTGACTCACGGAACCGGCACCGAATGCAACCGCTTTGCGGTGGTTTCAATTCCTGAAAAAAATTACAAGCCCGCCATTGCCTACGATCTTATCTATCCCCGTTACGCCATTGATGACCCCGCTTTGATGCAAGGTCTTTCACTGGCCCAGACCCGCTATGTGAGTATCGACGCAATGAATCACGTCATTGAAGCTGCCACCAGCCGTTCCGCCAATCCTCTTTCCATTCAGCTTGCCGCCGAAACCATCCGTCTTGTGACCGAATATCTGCCCCTGGCAGAAAAAGATCCCAACGACCTGCGAGCCCGCTATTTTCTGGCATACGCAGCCCTCATTGCCGGATGGTCCTTTGACAACGGCTTGCTCCACTACACCCACGCCCTTGAACATCCTTTGAGTGCCGTCCAGCCCAAACTGGCTCACGGACTGGGACTTGCGATGCTGCTGCCTGCAGTGGTGGAAAACATCTGGCGCGAATGCGGTCCCTTGCTGGCACAGCTTTTCGCTCCCTTTGCTCCCGGACTTGACGGTTCTCCCGAAGGGGCCGCCAAAGGAGCCAAAGCGGTGCAGAAATTTCTCTGTGCCCACGGAGTTTCAGAAAAACTTTCCGACCTGGGCTTTACCGAAGACGACGTTCCGGTGCTCACTGAACTTGCGATGAACACCCCCTCTCTGGGCGGTTTGCTGGATCAGGCTCCCACCTTTGCCGACCGGGTGGCGATCAACGCCATTTACCTGAACTCAATGACGATGAATCCCTGATAAGAAAATTATGCCTGAACGCATCGTTGTGACCGCCGAACCTTGCGGATTCTGTTCCGGAGTCCGCAACGCTTTGGCGATGATCGAAAAGAAAATGATCAGCACCTCTGAGAATATCTACATTCTCAAAGGTCTGATCCATAACAACGGTATTGCCTCAGAACTGAAAAAATCCGGATGTATCTTTGTTGAGGACATTTCCCTCATTCCTTCCGGGGCTGAAGTTGTTTTCGGTGCCCACGGGATCTCTCCTGAAGTCCGGAGCAAGGCAGAAAAAAAATTGCTCCGTATCACAGATGCCACCTGTCCTCTGGTGGCTCAGCTTCAAGAAGCTGCCTGTGCGGTGGAGCCCTGGCAGGAGCTTGTTCTTTTCGGCCACCCCGGCCACCCGGAACTTGAGGGCGTTATGGGCAGTGCCCGTACTGAAAAAATCTTTGTGGTGCGTTCTGCCGATGAAGTAGCCCTTCTGCCGGAGCTGGATTTTCCGGTGCTTCTGGTTCAGACCACCTTGAGCCATACAGAAGCAGAAAAGGTCAAAAAAGCTCTGAAAGAACGCTTCCCCAATGCCGAAACACCGGGCAATATCTGCCGTGCGAGTCTGCTGCGTCAACAGGCGGTGGAACGTCTGGCCCCTGAATGTGATCTTTTTGTCGTGGCCGGCTCCTCCCACAGCTCAAACGCCAACCGGCTGCGTGAAGCAGCGGAACGCTGCGGCGTCAAAGCAGTGCTGCTGGATTCCCCGGATGAGGTCACACCTGAGCTTCTTGCAGGGGTCAGAAAAATCGGTCTCAGTGCCGCAGCCAGCACTCCGGAATCCCAAATCGAAGCTCTCCGCAAACGTTTGCTGGAACTTTGAAGCCGGACTGTAAAAGAATTTTTCAAAATTTTCCGGAAATATTTTTCATTCTTCACTTGCCTGAATACCCTGAACAGTTGTATATTATACAATTGCATTAAAGGAAAAGGTAAATCATAGAATGAAAAATAAACGTTTATTGGGGCTGTTCTGTGCCCTGACTGCAACGATGTGCTGGGCGAGCAACTATCCTGTGAGCCGTCTCATTTTCAACTGCGACGGCGTGACCAATCTTGATGAATGGTGGAGTGCCTGGCTGCGGAATCTCTGTTGTGCAGCGGCCCTTTTTCCGGTCACATTTATGGTCAAAGGCAACAGCTGGGGAAGTTTTTTCGGAAACTGGAAAAAAGATTGGAAGATCTTTCTCTTTCTGGGAGCTGCTCTGGTGGGTGAAGGGGCTCTGTGTTTTGCCGCCGCCAAATACACCACTGCGGCCAGAACTTCACTTTTTGCCAATACTTCACCGGTTTTCACTTTGCTGATCTCCTTTATTTTTGCCAAAGAGGTCTTAAGCGGCAGAAAGGTTCTGGGAGTCCTGATGGGCCTTGCGGGGATCATCATTGCCGCCGTTACCCGGGGAGGAGATGCATTTTCAGCGGGGCTCTCCACTTTGGGAGGAGACTTGCTGGCACTGGTTTCAGGAGTATTCTGGGCGACCTTTACAGTTTTCGGCGGGGATGCTTCTTCACGCTACAACGGTGTTTTCTGCACAGTAATGTACCGTACCTGCGGACTGTTGGTTATGGCACCGGTGTTATTTTTCTGCAACATCACCTTTGATCTGCCCCTGACTGTCTGGCTGGGACTGCTGTATATGGGCGTAATTTCCGGCGGTGTTGCCGTATGGCTCTGGAGCTGTGCCCAGAAATATGTTGAACCGGGCGTATTAGGTTCATTCGGCTATTTGAGTGCCTTTTGTGCCACTGCCTTTTCGATGCTTTTTCTCAAAGAAACGATCACCTTGCCCTTTATTCTGGCATTCGTACTGATCCTGGGGGGGATGGCATTGATCCTCAAACCGGTCAAAAAGAAAGCATAAAAGCTCTCTTTGAATTTCAGATCAGAGCTTTCAGCATCAGCAGATCGGCGGGTGTGGTCAATTTGAAATTCGGAGCCGGATTGACCACCAGTGTCACAGGAAAGTTTGCCTTGCGGAGCAATCCGGCATCATCTGTCAGGTCTGCATCGGGAAACATCGCATACGCCTTGTGCCAGAGGTCAAGCTTGAAAAGCTGGGGAGTTTCAACGGCAAACAATCCTTCCCGGTCAACAGTCGAGTCGAGTGTTTTTCCGTCGCTTTTCCACACCGTATCCGCCACGGGTTTTCCCGGCAGAGCGGCTCCTGAAAGCAATGTTTCAGCATAAAGTTTTTTCAGCAGTTCCCCATCTGCCAGCGGGCGGGCGGCATCGTGGACTGCGGCAATACCGGAACTGTTTCCCAGTGCGGCAATGCCGTTGCGGACAGATTCGCTGCGGCTTGCCCCCCCTTCGCACCAGATCAAATCAAGATCACGGATAAACGGGAAAGCAATGTTTTCAAATTCGGCTTTCCGTCCTTTGGGGATAACGATGACACTTTTCCCGGTAACGACCGGTGTCAGACGGCGCAACGCGTGCACAAAGACCGGAGCTCCGTTAAGATCGGCAAGAAGTTTGTCACCGCCGCCGAAACGGCGTGAAGAACCTGCAGCAACTAAAATAAGGTGAAGCGGAAGAGTCATAAATGTGCAGCAGCTCAATTGGGGAAGTTCTGGTGCATTGTCCGCAGCCAGCGTTTGATCAGCGGCGAAAGGACAAAGTCCTCAAGAGCATTGTCTTGAGTGAACTCAAAATTGCAATAGGGACAATTGGGGAAGCTCTCCAGATCCACCGGCTGCAGCTTTTCGCCGCAATTGGGGCACTGGGCTTCCTCTTTGACTGTTCCGAAATAATTGTTTTCTTCTCTTTCCATAGCAGTACTTAATATAGCACCCCCGGAAAGATTTTTCAATACATCTTTGAGTGAAATTTATAAAAGAACCTTGATTTATTGCTGTTTTGGCTCTATATTAACGGAAAGTCAAAAATTCGCCGGGGGAAGTTCCCGGAAAAGTTCAAAAAATCCTTTGACTTTAACTTATTATATGGAGACACAGAAAAATGGAACTTACTCTTCTCGTTCTGGCCGCCGGTATGGGCAGCCGTTACGGCGGACTCAAGCAGCTTGACCAGCTGGGACCTTCCGGCGAAACAGTGATGGATTATTCCGTTTACGATGCTATGCGTGCCGGCTTCAACCGGGTGGTCTTTATCATCCGGCGGGATTTTGAAGACGAATTCAAAAAGGTCATCGGTTCCCGCTATGCTGACAAGATCAAACTGGAATATGCCTTCCAGGACAAAAACGACCTTCCCGGCGGCTTCACCGTCCCCGAGGGCCGGGAAAAACCCTGGGGCACCGGCCACGCCGTTTACGCCGCAAGAGAACTGCTGACCGGCCCCTTTGCCGTTATCAACGCTGACGACTTCTACGGTGCCGACAGCTACAAAAAACTGGCAGCCTACCTGACCAATCCTCCGGCTCCCGGCAAGGTGCGTGGATGTATTGCCAGCTTTGTTCTTTCCAACACCCTGAGCGAAAACGGTTCTGTTTCCCGGGGAATTTGCTCTTCTGCTGACGGTCTGCTGACCAAGGTGGTCGAAAACACCAAGATCTTCCGCAAGGACGGCAAGGTGTACAGCACTCAGGAAGACGGCACGGATCTGGAGCTTACCGGCAATGAATATGTTTCTATGAACTCCTGGGGATTTATGCCCGAAATGGTGGGCGAGATCGAAGCTCTTTTCCTTGAATTCCTCAAAGCCAGAGGCACTGAGATGAAGAGTGAATTCTATCTGCCCGGCGTGGTGGATTCTCTTATTTCTGCAGGAAAAGCTGAGATCGCTATGCTCCACAGTGAAGACAGCTGGTTCGGTGTCACCTACCGTGAAGACCGTCCCACTGTGCAGGCGGCTCTTGCCGAACTGGTGAAATCCGGGGCCTATCCTGCCAAACTTTTCTGATCAGGATCTTTCAAACAAGGCAGCGTTAAAATATGAATCTTACTCAGGCAGAACTCAGAGATATCGTCTATAATTTTATCGTTTACGGTGATTTTCTGGTGGGAGTCCCCTTTGGCGGCGGTCACGTCAACGACACCTACCAGCTGACCTTTGATCAGGGCGGTGTGCGGCTCTATTACATTCTGCAGCGGATCAATCACAATGCATTCCGCCAGCCGGAAAACGTAATGGAAAACCTTGACCGGGTTACCGCTCATCTGCTCGACAAGATCCACGCTGCCCGCCTTGAAACCCGCCGCAGGACGATCCGGCTGCTCCGGACTCCTGCGGGAAAAACCTACACTTATGACCGCTGCGGCAACTGCTGGCGGGCCTATGTATTTATCGCCAATGCCCGGGCATACGATGTGCTTGAATCACCTGAACAGGCATTCCGCATTGCTCAGACCATCGGGGAATTTCAGCTCAATCTGATCGATTTGCCCGGCAAACGTCTCCACGAAACGATCCCGAATTTTCACAATACGCCCAAGCGGCTCGAAGCTCTTGAGAACTCGATCAAAGCCGACAAAGTCGGTCGGGTCAAAGAGGTTTCACGGGAAATCGACTTCATTATGGCCCGGAAAGAGGAGTGCTCAAAACTCATCAAACTTTTTGAAGAAGGTACCATTCCGGAACGCATTACCCACAACGACACCAAGTCCAATAATATCCTTATCGACGACCTTTCCGGAGAAGGACTCTGTATGATCGACCTTGACACTGTTATGCCGGGACTTTCTCTGTATGACTTCGGCGACATTGTCCGCAGCGGCACCAATCCTGCCGAGGAAGATGAGATCGACCTGAGCAAGGTTGGGATGCGTTTTGAAATGTATGAAGCTCTCCACAGAGGGTATGTGGATATGACCAGCGACTTCCTCACCCCGGCAGAATATGAAAATCTCCCCTTTGCCGGAAAACTCATCACTCTTGAAATTGGGATCCGCTTCCTTGCCGACTATCTGGACGGCGACATCTACTTCAAGACCCGCCGTCTTTCTCACAATCTTGACCGCTGCCGTACTCAGCTCAAGATGGTGGAATCCATTGAACAGCAAATGAATAAAATGACCTCCCTGCTTTGAAGCGTTTTTTCCTGCTGGATCTGTTTTTATTTTCTGTTCCCCACTTAATTGAGGATCTATACCTATGACTCCGGAACATCTGCCGACTTTAACGGTTCAACGATCATCCGACAAAAGTGAAATTTTTGTACTCGATGCTTCATTTGTGACCATCGGATCTGCTCCTGACTGCACAATAAGCGACAATGGCTGTTGTCTTGCCCCCCGGCACGGAGAGCTTCTGGCCTCAGGCAGCGATTGGCTGCTGCGGGACTGCGGAACTCCTGACGGTATTTTTGTCAACGGCAACTGCCTTGAAAACACCCATACGCTCCGTCATAACGATGTGATCCAGCTGGGCGAAATGATCCTTGTCTTTCACGCTCCCGCCGCCGGAAATTCAAGCTCGATCCCCGGCGGAAAGAGCTTTGATGCCGCAGCCTTTAAAACACTCGCCGGGAAACTTGAGGAAAATATAGCCAAAGTTTTCAAAGGCAAGCCGGAAACGATCCGGTATCTGCTCGTCTGTCTGCTGGCAGACGGACATCTGCTCCTTGAGGATGCTCCCGGTGTGGGAAAAAGCGTGCTCGCACAAACACTTGCAAAGTCCATCTTTTCCCGTTACCGCCGGATCCAGTTCACGCCGGATATGATGCCTTCTGATATTACCGGAATGAATATGTATGATACCAATTCCGGTTCTTTCCGTTTCGTTCCCGGTCCCATTTTCGGCAACGTGATCCTGGCAGACGAAATCAACCGCACCACCCCCCGGACACAATCCAGTTTGCTGGAATGTATGTCTGAAAGTGCCGTGACCATTGACGGTGTCACCCGGATCCTTGCAAAACCATTTTTCGTCATTGCCACCCAGAATCCCGAGGATTACCACGGAACCTATCCCCTGCCGGAACCTCAGCTCGACCGTTTTATGATGCGTCTTTCCATCGGATATCCCGATCCCCAGGCGGAACTTGAGATCCTTTCCGGGACCCGCAACGGCAATATGCTCAATACCATTTCAGGTGTTGTCCGGGCCAATGATGTAGTTTGTGCCCAGTCCTTTGTGCGTAAGATCCAGGTTTCCGATGCCATAAAGTCCTATATCATCGCCATTGCCGGAGCCACCCGGGAACATCAGGCTTTGGTCAACGGATGCAGTCCCCGGGCCACATTGGCACTGATGCGGGCCTGTCAGAGTCTGGCCGCCTGCGAAGCAAGGGATTATGTGACCCCTCAGGATGTCCGGCAGCTCTATCAGGTGGTACTGGCCCACAGACTCAGTTTGAAACTGCGCTGGAAGGCCCAGTGGAAGAGCGTGGAAAACGTCCTTGAAGACATTGTTTCCAAGATCAAGCTCCCCAACGAAGGGCGTTGAATCCTGTTATGCTGATCGCCCGGCCGACTTATGGAGGAGTGATTTTCCTGCTGCTCAGCTGTGCAGCGGGAGGTGTCGCTTTTATGAATGTGGGACTTATGACCGCTCTTTGTGCCTCCATACTGACTGCTGTTTGTATTTCCTCCTTTGTGATGGCACAATTTGCCTTTTCCGGTGTCAAACTGGAGCGTCTTTCTGCGGCTGATGTGCCTGGGAATTCCACCGCGGTGCTGCCTTTGCGTATTGTCAACACCTCGATTTTTTACCGGAATGTCCTCATTATCAAGGAGCATTTGGACTTCTCACTGAAAAAATGGGAGCTCACCGCGGTGCCCCCTCTGGCTCCCGGTGAAAGCAAAGTTCTCAGACGCAAAGTCCACGCCGACCGCCGTGGACACTGCAAACTGGAAAAAATCACTCTTATTTCAGGAGACCCCTGCGGATTTTTCAAAAAGACCAAGCACTTTTTTCTGCCGGGTGAGATCACCATCACCCCCAGAATCGAACACCTTGAACATCTGCCCGTCAGCACGATCCCCCGTACCGCTGACGGCGGAGAAGGACGACTGCTGGGCTTTGCCGGTATCGGCGGAGACTTTTTCGGGATCCGCCCTTTCCGCTACGGAGATGAGATCCAGCACATCTACTGGCGGGGAAGTGCGGCAAGAAACCGCCTTATGGTCAAGGAATTTGAAGCAAGTGTCACCGAAAAGATCCATATTCTTCTTGACTGCTGCCGTACCCATATCGGCCAGGACGATGTGGACAACAACTTTGAACATCTGATCAGTGCGGCAGCTTCTGTGACAGAAACGATGAGCCGCAGATATTGTCATTTATCCTTTGCCGCCGAATTTGAAGAGGATTCGCGGATCTATATTTCAGGAGATGCCGCAGGTGTCCACGGAAAAATCATTGAAGCCCTGACCGAAATGCGTCCCTGCAGCCGTGAGATCGGAGATCTTTTCTGTGACAGTATGGAACACATCCGTCCCGGGGACACGCTTTTTCTGCTGACGATGAACTCTACTGATGAAATGCTCCGGCAAATCACCCAGCTGCGTGAATCAGGCGTAACAGTCAATCACCTCTATGCTCCTGCCCCCAATTTTCCCCCTGTTGAACCTGATACACTCCGGGAACTTCCGCCTCAAAGCGAAGATACTCGTGCGGACAGGATAACACTTGATTTCAACACCTCTTTAGCAGAAGTACTCTACTGGAATGACGATCTGGAAAAAATTTAAGGCCCTTGCCTCAGGCATAGAATTCAACCGTCAGGTGCCCCGTCATCCGGCACATTTGTGGTATGTGCTGCTGACTTTTCTTTCCATACTGGCGGCGTTGGTGATGCACGGAAGTGTGCATTACACTCTTGCCGTGGCTTTGCTGGTATTCCCTTTGGGGGCAGTGGTCTATATCCCCTACCGTTATTTCAACATCTTGAGCCGGATGCTTCTCAATACGATCGTTTTCGGAGCGGGATGCTTCTGGTGTGCGTACCGTCTGCAAAAGAATATCCCCATTGACAAGATGCTGGTGGAAGCTCTGGCGTTGTGGTGTCTGACCTTTCTGGTTTCAGGAAAATCAAAGGGATATTTTTATCTGCTTTTTATCGACATACTTCTTCTGCTTTACGCGGCCCTGCTGCCCCGTCTGCTTTCTTTGTACCTGACCATTGCCGCCTTCGGCGTGATACTGATCCTCCTTGCCCGGAACCGGACGGGATATCTTTCAGGGGATATGCTGCTGCCGACACCCCGGAAAAGTTTCCGCCGCACCTGGCCGTTTTCCTTGCTTTTTCTTTTGCTGACGGCATTGTCATTTCACTTTGTATTCGGACTTATTCCTCTGACCGACAACGGATTGGCGGGATTTGTCCCGGTTTCCTTCAGTACAGAAAGGGATTCCTTTGCCTCCCCCGAACTCCAGGCGTGGCTCAAGTCCGGCTTGAACAAAAAGAACGGCCCCGACTCTCAGGAAACCGATGAAGATGTTTCAGGAAAATCCCTTGCCTTGTCCAATGATCCTTCCAAAGGCAAAACGGTTCAGTTGCCCAAACCGCCGCCGGATGCTCCGGTCGTTCCGGGGGACGGGGGCAGTCAGCAGGGCAAAGATCTGGTATTCCGGGTCAAATCCCCTTTGAAACTCTATCATCTTTCCCGGCTGTATGACCAGTATGACGGCAAATACTGGCGTGTTTCCCGTTCCTTGAGCAGAACAAGAGACCGCCAGAGTAAGGAAGAGCTGCCCTGGCAATATGTGAAGCTGTCCTATTTCCAGGAAAAACTTTTTTCCAAAACACTGGCTGTTCCGTGGAAACTTGTTACGATTCATTCCGATGACACCGGCTCCCGGGAGCAATTACACATTCTTCAGCACTACTGGGGAGTGGAGCTTAAAAGGACGCCCCAGGCGATGCCTTTCAAATTTTCAGTCACCAGTGAATTGCCCCGTATCACAGTAGCTTCCGGCAAAGCCTCTCCCCTTCCCTGGCCGGAAACCGCCCACAGGTCAAGTTACCTTTCCCTGCCGCCGTACAAGATCTCCCGCCGGGTGCGGCTTCTTGCCAAGTCCATTACCGCCGGGATAAGCTCTCCCTATGCCAAAGCCATTGCCCTCAGGGATTTTTTACGGAACAACTTCAAATACAAACTTGAAGCTGCCCCCACGCCGCCCCACCGGGAAAGCGTGGACTACTTTCTCTTTTATCTGGGCGAGGGACACTGCGAATACTTTGCGTCAGCCCTGACGGTTCTGGCCCGGTGTGCCGGACTGCCCGCCCGGGTGGCCACAGGGTTTTCGCCGGGGAACTACAACACACTGACCTCACTTTTTGAGGTGTATGAATATCACGCCCACGCCTGGACACAGATTTACATTCCTGAATACGGGTGGCTGACCTTTGATGCCACTCCGCCGTCGGCCATTGTTTCTGAAACCTCTCCTCCCGGACTCGGCAAGATGCGGGATCCCTTTGGGGACGAATGGCGTATCAGGCCGCCGGAACTGACCGATAATACGCTGGACTATATGCAAAAAATGCGTATGCTTGAAGAACGTAAAAAGCAAGGCGAAAGCAATGTGGAACAAGCCTTGAATGAAATTGCCGCCGCAGGAGATCAGCTCAAGGAAGAATTGAGCAGAGAACACAATAAAAAGCAACCGCTTTCTCAAATCAAAAAAGAACGCCCCAAAGGCGTGTTCAATTTGCAGGCCCTGCGGGCCAAAGCGATAAAACTTTTCAGAAAATTTCAGCAGGATCTGGTCAGGCTTGCCCTTTATGTTGTCTCCTCCTGGACAAGACTTCTTACCGCAACGGTGCTGCTTCTGGCGGGGACGGGAATGATGTTTTTCCTGATAAAAACGGCAGCACGGATGATCAAAGTGCTGCAATTCCTCCGTCTCTGCCGCAAGGGGCGGAATTTTTCGGATCCCCGTGCGGCATTACGCAATACCTGTCACGCAGCATTGGCTTTGCTGCAGCTCAATGGTATGCCCCGGAACAACAATCAGGAGCTCCTTGAATACAGTAACTCATTGCGGAGCGACATTGCCGCTGAATGTAAAGAGATCTTTATCCTCTTTTACCGCTCCGAATACCGTTCAGATCCCCCGGCGAGGAGTGAAGCGGAAAAGGGAGCTCTTCATCTGCAGAAACTCCGCAACTGTTTCAAGGGCAGGAATTGAAAAACCATCTTCCTTTTCCGCTGTCTCCCGGAACTTTTTTTGCACTTCTTTCAGAAACCGGGGTATTTTTCCCACCATTCAGGAGTGATATGGCCTTCGGCATCTTCTTCAAACTGCCGGTGCAAATCGTCAGCCATACGGGAAACAATGGCATATTCCTGCAAATTTTCAAGCCAGGCCCGGGGGATCCCGCCGGTGCCGTTCAGCAAACCGAGCAGATTTCCGGCAATAGCCCCTGTGGAGTCGCTGTCTCCTGTGATATTGACTGCTTCAAGGACACCTGCTTTGAAATCCCAGGTGTGGCGCAAGGCACAAAAAACGGCAATGGCGAGGGCTTCTTCTGCGACCCAGCCTTCTCCGAGTTCAGAGATATCAGCGGCACTTTCAGCTTTTTGCAGAGCGTTGAGAGTTTCAGCTGCTTCGGGGAGCTTTTGCAGATGTTTTTCGGTAAGCTCAAGGGCAAGGGGCAGGGATTTTCCTTCAAGCAAAAAGGCTGTAAGCATTGCAAACGCCCCTCCGGCGGTGATCCCTGTGGG
>JAZUPO010000137.1:0-8116 GCA_045605205.1 Victivallaceae bacterium | reverse complement strand
CGGGTTACAATGGGAGGAAACGGCGTCGTTACAATTGAAATCCCCTGAAAAAAGCACTGTTCCCGATAAAGGTCGGTAAAAAGGTTGAGGGAGTTGGGGGGGGCCGAAACGTCGGCTTCGGAATAAATCGCAGCTGTAACTAGCTGCGAGAATCGAAAACAGAAGTTCCCTTTTCCCCTTGTCACGGCGTAGTTCAACGAAGCCGGAAAACCTTTTTCAGTAACACATTTAATTTTTGTCAAAAAGTCAAAAATTAAAAGCGGTCTGTAAAAACTTTCCGGGGAAAATAGTTTTCTTACCTACCCGTAATGGGAACAGTGCCAAGAAAAAAACTGCTGCAAAACATTGAGGATTGCAGCAGTTTTTTGTTTTTCAGAGAATGAAAAACGGATTACTTGTTGTAAAGAAAAGCGTTCCGGAAAGAGGCTTTGCCTTCAACGTTGCGGAAAAGCACATAGTAGGAAAGAGCTTTTACCGGTTTGGCCAGCTTAATGGTTTTGGTCACTTTGTTCCAGTCGTTGGTTCCGTTTTTAAAGGAGACAATCTGACCGTACAGTCTGGTGCCGTCAGCATAGGTCAAATCAAGGTAAATGCAGTAGTTTCCACCCACGTAGCCGACAACTTTTTCACCTTTGCTCTCAGCACCGAAAGTCAGAGTGCCCGTAACGGCTTTTGGGAATCTCACCGAATAGACGCAGCCGGTCATATTTTTGTCTTTGAGGTCTTTGTTTTTGATAAAGCAGTCGATCTGACCGTTTTTCTGGACAATGGTTTCGCAGTTGTCACTCTTTTTGCCGTAGATGGCAAATTTGGCGGGGAGCAGATTCTTTTCGGCAGCTCCGAGGAAAAGGGCGGCACTGAGCAGTGCAAGAACGAGAAGATGTTTCATTTTTTTGTTCCTTTTGTTTTTTTTGTTTAAGCCAGCGGTAAATTTTCACCGCATTTGCATATTTCATCGTGGAGCCCCACCACCGGGGAGTTTATGGGCGGGCCGAACTCTGCAACGAGAGAACAACTCCTGTATTTTTCGGAGCAAGCAGCATATTCTTTGAGCCAGAGTTCCTTTGCACTTTGCTGTTCCGGAACAGGAGGCCAGAGAAATTTCAGAGCTGTTTTCATTTTTATTCTCCGGGGCTTCGGCGTGAGGCGAGCCCGGAAACAGTTTTGTTTTGCACACAAGGTCATATAAAGAGCATCACAGCGGAAATCTTGCATTATTTCAGCCATCACAGCGGAATTTGCATCACCTTTGGCCGGGGTCAACAGCCGGAACCCGTTGGCAGTACGGTAGAGCCGGAAAGAGGTGTAGGGGAATTTTTCGTTGATACACTGACGGATGAATTGTTCCAGGCGTTCTGCTTTGCTCAGACGGGGAACCTTGCCCAAAAGCTGAAGAAAACGCTCTTTAAGCCCCAAAGCGGGAAGATACGCATCAAAGTCAATGTCAAGAAATGCGTGATCTTCAGAATTAAGGACCAATGCCCCATACCGGTTCCGGGTGATGATGTTGCGATCATCTACGGTGCGGATAAGTTCTTCAAAAATGGGAACTTCATATATATCTTTGCCTGCCGGATAAAGTTTCATTCTGAGGGCTGCTTTTTTTGCTTCGGGAGTTTCCCCATTGGCAAATTGGCGGTAGAGGGCAATTTTTTCTTCTGTCAGAAGTGCCGCCGCTTCAGGAGAGTCATTGGACCCTGCTCTGAAATGGACAGTTACTCCATTGATCGTTTCGCAGCGACAATTCCAAAAGCGGTAGATACGCATAATTTACCGTGCTCCTTTACGCATCAGGACGATGTAAACGGTTTTGAAAAAGATATAATAATCCATCCAGACCGACCAGTTCATAATGTAATAGGTATCCAGCATAACCCGGAGTTCATAGTTGGTGTCGCTGCGGCCGGAGACCTGCCACAATCCGGTGATTCCCGGTTTGACCCGTTCCCGCAAGGTGTAATGTTTGCCGTAATATTTGGTTTCTTCTTCGGTAATGGGGCGGGGACCGATGATGGACATTGTGCCGTTGAGCACGTTCCAGAATTGAGGCAGTTCGTCAAGAGAGGTCTTACGCAAAAATTTACCGATGGGCGTGATGCGGGGATCATCCTGAAGTTTGAAATCCTGTTCCCACTGGGCACGCAATTCGGGATTGCTGTTGAGAAGCTGTTCAAGTTTTGCATCTGCATTTTTATACATCGTGCGGAATTTCCACACCTTGATCACTTTACCGTTCTGCCCCAACCGGAGTGCACGGTAAAAAACCGGCCCCGGAGAGGAAAATTTGATCAATGGTACCAGAATAAGGAAAAGGGGCAGCAGTACCATCAGAGCCATCGCCGCAAGAATGATCTCAATAGCCAGTTTCAAAAGACGGCTGAAAGGCTGGAGCAGCTTGTTTTTGACCTCAAAACCGCTGAATATGCCGATGGAAACAGGAGTCACCCAGGCAATCGGGAAAATCTGGATGGCAGGGACGATCATAATGTGTTTGAAGTAAAGCGTAAACTGCCGGTAGAATTTGGCAAGTACCGGTACCGGAATACAGCAGACAAGGTAACGGACATTGTACTTTTGGGCAACTTCCTGAGCGTCTGAAAGAGAGCCCAGAACCGGGTACCCGGAAATCATCTGATTCTGTTTCGCAGGATCATCATCCAGAAAGCCCACTACTTTGAAGCCGAAGTAAGAGTCCTGGCTGAATTCAAAGGCGATCTGGGCTCCTCCTTTGCCGGCTCCGGCAATGAGGATGTTGGTCTGGCCGATCTGCAGGCATTTCATCAGACGCCGCACCAGGCCGCGGCTGATAGGCAGAAGCACTGCCGTCAGAACCATAGAAATCAAGATGGCGGGGATCCGGATCTCCTCGGTCAGAGGAAAGAAAACATACCAGAGAAAAATCAAAACGTGGGCAATACATACACTGCCTGCCAGACGCCGGACTTCCTCAATTTTGTTGACTCCAGCTCCGGGATAAAGGATACTGCCGTTGTAACAGCTGAAAAGGGTGTTGCAGAACAGCAAAGCTACTGCAAAGGGAAGGGACGCCCGCAGACTCCAACACTCGCCGTTGGAACAAAAGAGCTTGAAAAAAACAGAAGAGACAAGCGTACAAGCTATGACACAGCAGGCATCACACAGCATCAGCAGAATGATCCGGCAGATCCCGTGATTGAGAAAACTTTTGATTTTTTCGACTGCACGAAACATATTGTCTCCATAGTTTTATTATATTCACATATAATATATCACCGAAACACAACGGTGTCAAGTGTTTGTTTTTTACATTCTCCGGGATATGTTGCTATACGGAAAGCTGCCGTTGTTTAAACAGAACAAACAGAAAAGGTCGATGCCCCTGAAAGAGAAGTGAAATTTCTCCTATTTTGCTCTGGAATAGAAGAAAACAGGGTTGAAATATTCTTTTTTCTGTCTTATATTAGGAATGTTTACAAGCAATACCAAGGAGTGTTTTTTATGAAAGCTGTTGTTATTACACCAGAGAAAACTCTTGAACTCCGCGAACTCCCTGCTCCGGAAGCAAAAGCCGGGTATGTGGTGATCGATGTTTATGCCGCCGGCGTCAACCGGGCAGATTTGCTCCAGGTGGACGGAAACTATCCGCCCCCTGAAGGGTGGCCGGATTGGCCCGGGTTGGAATGTGCCGGCGTGGTTTATTCTGCTTCCGGCAGCAGCCGTTTCCGTCCGGGGGACCGGGTTTGTGCCCTGCTGGGCGGCGGCGGATATGCAGAGCAGGTGGCCGTGCCGGAAGAACTGGTTATGCCTATGCCTGAAAATTGTTCTTTCACCCAGGCAGCTGCACTGCCTGAAGTTTTTGCCACGGCAATGCTCAATCTGGTCAAGATCGGCGAACTGAAAAGTGGTCAGACCCTCTTTATGCAGGCCGGAGCCAGCGGATTGGGCCTTGCTGTGATCCAGCTTGCCAAGCTCCTCGGGGCAAAAGTGGTGACAACTGTCAGCAGCGAAGCCAAAGCTCAGGTCGTCCGGGAGGCCGGGGCGGATGTGATCATCAACCGCAAAACTCAGTGTGTCCCTGAAGAACTGAAAAAATATCCCATCGATCTTGCCATCGACTGTGCCGCAGGTGAGATCGCAGGTGAATGTCTCGAAGCCTTGAACAAAGGTGGTAAGTGGATCATCATTGCCACTTTGGGCGGTACTGAAGCAAAGGTGTCGTTCCGGACCTTTATGGCTAAACATATTTCTCTGATCGGAAGCACCTTGCGCAGCAGGACAAATGAACAAAAAGGCGAGATCCTGCGGATGCTGGAAGAAAAGGTGTGGCCTCTCGTTTCTGACGGAACTCTCAAGATTTTTATCGACAAAGTTTTTGCCGTTTCAGAAGCCAATGCCGCTCATAAAGTCTTGCGTGACCAGAGCAATGCCGGAAAGGTCATTCTGACTTTCCCCGGCAGACAATAAAGAAAGGGCAGTTGCAAAAACGCTTATGCCGCTGTAAAGAAGGGGCTGTTGCAAAACTCTTTGCAGCAGCCCTGATATTTTTATGACACACCCTGTTAAAAACGGGGGAACTTATTTTGCCAGTTTCAAGGTTCCGAAACGCTCAATGTTGTGGAATCCGCCGTAAGTGGGCAGATAGCAGGACTGTTCCCACTTTTCGGGTTCGCCGGGCATTTTGTAGCGGCAGTTACGGTAGGCGTTGAAACGGAATTCACCGGGTTTCCCTTTGGCAGAGAACTTCATTTCATCCAGAGGAATGGTCAGGAATCCTTCCCAGTAGATGCCCCGGCGCACAGTGCTCCACTGGGCTTTTTTGCTGTTCCACGCCATTGCTTTTTTGGCATTCTTGTCTGCGTTGAAAGCGTCCAGGATACAGTTGTCGGGAGCAAGGATGAATTGATAACTTTCCTTTCCTTTGGCAAGGAAGAATTCCAGACTTTCATAGTTCCAGAGCATACCGTCGCGTTTGCCGGTGCCGGGTTTTGACCAGGTGACACTGGCCACACCGAGAGGAATGCGGCATTCAGCTTTGATATAGATGTTCCTGTTGTCGTGAAGCAGGAACATTGTTGTTTCTGAGTTCTGCTTGTAAACGTTGTAACTGTCGCAGAAATCTTTGAGGACAACTGCCTTTTTCCAATCCGCAGCAGAGGGTTTGCCGGCGACTTTGGGCACGGTGACTGTGAGAGGATTGGTCTTGCGGTTGCCGCCGCGGAACATACGGGAGTTGAGGTCAAAGGGTTTGTAGCCGTTGAGAAGTTTCCGGGCCCGGTAGGCGTAGGGTTCTTTGTTTCCGGCAAGTTTTACAGCTTCTTTGAGCAAATTCATCATACGGTCGACAAAGGCGGGGGGATAGAGTTCTTTCCAGACCCGCTGGAAATCCCAGTTCCCGGGCTGGAAACCCTTGCGGGCCCAGGCCAGTTCCATTTCTTCGTGGAACTGCCGCACGGGAGCAGCGGCGGGACCGAAAAAGTTGGTGTAGTAATTTTCAAGTTCCGTGTCGATGTCGGCTCCGGGATCCCACATCAGACGGCCTGCCACATACAGGTTCTGGACATCGTAGATCCAGTCGGCCCAGCCGTTGACACCTTTGCCGCTGCCGTCTATGTCGGGCATTTCAATGGCCCGGCCGCTGACGCGTCCGGCATCCATAGCATAGATCTCTTTGAGCTGACGGGGATAGACTGCAGGAGTACCAAAGACACCGCGGCCGTAGCGGGAACCGTTCCAGTATTCCCAGACGTAAAGTTTTGCTCCGGTGGCACTCCATTCATCAAGAAGTTTTTTCCACAGCTGCTTGTAAGCAAGTGTTGCCCGGGGAACAGGATAGAAGCACAAGGTCACTGCCACATTGGGCATCAGGGGGAATTCAGGCTTGCGCAGATAACCGCCGTAAGCACAGCAGACGATGTTTTTGCCGGGCATCGTTTTGGCAACTTCGGCGGCCACACGGTTCACATAACCCCAGACCACATTGGAATAAAGGCCCTGATCGCCCAAATGGGGACTGAGTTTTTTCTGGCACTCGGCACAGCGGCAGTAAAAGAGGCCGTTGCTGTCGCCGGGCATCACTTTGGCAAAATTGCTGTAACGGTTCTTTTTGAACTCATTGATCTTATCGGCAACAGTCTGTTTGAAAACTTCAGGGTGGCTCATACAGACGTGACCGCCGCCGGGTTCGGGATTGGTTTTGCGGGTGCCGTCAGCCTGCAAGGCAAGATATTCAGGCTTGGTTTTGGCAAAACGTTTGATCCAGTCGTTGAAGGAGTGGTTGGCCACAGGGTCCCCCAGAGAACCGCCGAAACGGTTGCGGCGGTACCACATCTGGCAGTCATCCCAACTTACATCAGGATCGTTGCGGACGATAGAGTAAAAGGTTTTACGGGTGTCGTACTGAGGACGGGAGGTGATAAAAAGTTTGTTCACGGTCAAATCTTTGCGGGCAGGGACGTGAGTTCCGTTTTTGCCGGGCCAGTACCAGCGGATGCCCATAACCTTTTCCATAAATTCATAGCAGGCGTACAAAGTGCCGACGGGAACGAATGCCCGCCCATTGACCATATGGTGGGGAATCGTGGGGTTGTCGCCGCCTGAGAGGACGATCACATCATCCAGCCGGGCGACAACAAGATTTTCGGGAGCGAGCAGCTCAGGATTGATGCCGTACTTTTTGGAAACGGCAGTTTCTCCCACCATAATGGCGGGACCTGATTTGTACTGGGATTCAGGGATGATCCGGGGTGTGCTGCCGCAGGCGAGCTTGAAGTGGCTCTGAAGTTCTTTGGCAGCGTATTTGACGATCAGATTGGGTTTGTCGGCGGTGACGATATCAAAGGTCACTTTGCCGTTTTTGATAAGGGTAAGGGGCTTTTTGACATTGGCAGCGGTGAGCTGTGCGGCGAAACCTTCGGGGAGAGTTTCTTTTTTGACCTGGGCGACTTTGCCTTTTTCATATTCAACGAATTTGATGTCAGTCAGTTCCCAGACGCATTTTTCCTTGCCGATGCGGCGGAATCCTGCGTGCATATTGAAGTGGGCGATGTTGTCAAGATCAGGAATGTCGAGAACAAACTCAACAGGAACTTTTTTGCCGTTTTGAGTGTAGGGAATGGCATATTTCTTTGCAACACGCAAATTATTGCCCGGATTGGTGGAACAGCGGAACGTGATCCCCAAAGCCGCACTTCCGGCAATACGTTTCACGTTCATACGGTAGACCACCTTTTTGCCCCGGTAGTTCTTTGCGGGTTTGAAAACATAAAAGGCTTTGTTGACAATAGTTCCTTTGTGTGTTTCAGTGGAAAGAACGGTGTCTTTGGCTTTGCTGATGATTTTTTCAGCTCCGACAGGGAGCAGCAGCATTGCTGCCGCCAGGGTGAGAAATATTTTTTTCATCTTGACCTGTTTGTTTTATAAGTTTATTTTTATGTAATGTTTATTTCCAGAACTGTCCTACTGAATCATAGCCGTCGTACCAGTTTTCGTAACTGGGGATCGGACAGGGACGCCAGAAGCGGTAGTAATTGAGTTTTGAATTCTTTTCGGATGTGGGGAGCTTGGCTCCCGCCATAATTTCACTTCTGCCGTCTGCAAAAAGGACACCGGCACGGTCATTGTGGTGCAGGGCCATAGGGCTAGAACCCGTCAGCGTATTCTTAAGTACGGCTTGCGTAGTGTCGCCTATGAGACAGCAAGCAGAAGGACGGGTGAATCGTGACAGCTTGCGCCGGGTGGGGTTCGTTTTTGCATCATCGGAATAAGCATATTCATTGTAACCGTAAGAACTTTTGGTGATGCCGTAAGGCGGTTTAGCCCCGGGACACCTGTATTTGCCCCGGCCGATGACCTCTGTGTGGCCCAGATAGGGGGTGAGAAGCCCCTTGTCGCCGGGGTCGTTCCACCAGCGTTCGATGGGCTTTCCATTATCCCGGTAGGCAGGTATATACTCTTTATTGGCATCGGCATAAAAGTGTATTGCTTTGCCGATAGAGTTGAGATTGTTCAAACAGCCGCTTTCCTTGGCTTTGTCCCGGGCTCTGCCCAGAGCAGGCAGAAGCATACCGGCCAGAATGGCGATAATGGCAATGACCACAAGAAGCTCTATTAAGGTGAAGCTGTACAGCTTCACCTGCCC
>JAZUPO010000136.1:0-8119 GCA_045605205.1 Victivallaceae bacterium | reverse complement strand
GTAAAATATAGGTGTAAAACATTGTCAGTGGCTCCTGTTGAACGGTTGTCGCAATTCGCAGCCGCACAGCCCTCCGCCGCTCTCTGAGCTATGGAGGGCATCCTTCGCACGCTCCGTTGCACTCCGCTTTTTTTTGCTTGCGCAAAAAAAAATCTACGGATAGCAAACCTTACGGCCTGCCATCCGTAGCTTTAGCGAAGGATGGTGGGCGTAGTAGAACTCGAATCTACGACCTTCACGATGTCAACGTGACGCTCTAACCAACTGAGCTATACGCCCTTGTTTAAGGGTATCATCTTCGTTGATGATGCTATAATATACACCCGAATTTTACACTTTTCAAGTTGATTTTTCAAAAAAAACAAGAAAAAGTACAGAAAATTTCAGTTTTTTTGACTTTGGGCTCCTCAAAGGGGTTCCTTTCAGAGCCCTAATACATCCCGACCGGCCTTTTTAAAGGCCTCAATGGCAAAGTCGATGTCTTCCTCAGTGTGGGCCGCCGACAGCTGAGTGCGGATCCGTGCCTCTCCACGGGGAACTACGGGGAAAGAAAAACCAATGGCGTATACGCCGTATTCAAGCAGAGACTCTGCCATAGCAACAGCTTTTCCGGCATCGCCGATCATAACGGGAATGATCGGATGTTCACCCGGCTTCAAGGTGAAGCCGGCTTCTTCCAATCCTTTGCGGAACCGGGCCGCCAGCAAAGCAATGTGTGATCTGCGTTCAGGCTCACGCTTGACGATTTCAAGAGCTTTCAATGCAGCCCCGGCCACCGCAGGCGAAAGAGAGTTGCTGAAAAGATAGGGACGGGAACGCTGACGCAGCAGTTCAATGATCTCTTTTCTTCCTGCTGTATAACCGCCTCCGGCACCGCCCAGGGCTTTTCCGAAAGTTCCTGTAACAATATCAACTCTGCCCAAAACGTTCCGGTATTCAATGGAACCCCGGCCGTTGGCTCCCATAAAGCCGGCAGCGTGGGAGTCATCCACCATAACAAGGGCATCATAGCGTTCCGCCAGATCACAGATCTCCTGCAAAGGAGCGATCGTTCCGTCCATAGAGAAAACACCGTCGGTGGCAATCAGTTTGAAACGGGCTCCGGAAGCCTCTTTAAGTTTGCTTTCAAGATCTGCCATATCACCGTTGGCGTAACGGTAACGCTGTGCTTTGCAGAGACGGATACCGTCAATGATGCTTGCGTGATTCAACGCATCACTGATAATGGCATCTTCCGGCCCCAGCAGTGTTTCAAACAGTCCGCCGTTGGCATCGAAGCAAGAACTGTAAAGAATGGCATCATCCATTCCGGTGAATCCCGCCACCTGGCACTCAAGTTCCTTGTGAAGCTCCTGGGTACCGCAGATGAAACGCACAGATCCGAGGCCGAAGCCGTAACGCTCCATTGCTTTGGTCGCCGCTTCAATGATTTCCGGATGATCTGCCAGACCGAGATAGTTGTTGGCACACATATTGAGCAGTTCACGGCCATTGGCGAGGGTGAGCCGGGGCTTCTGGGGGGATGAGATGACACGTTCATTCTTATAAAGATTGTTGGCTTTGATCTCTGCCAGAGTGCTGCCCAAAAAATCCTGAAATTTACCGTACATTTTTTAATCCTCCCAGTTGAGTACCACTTTACCGGATTTCCCGGAATTCATCACATCAAAACCTTTCTGAAATTCCGTGTAATGGAATTTATGGGTAATGACAGGAGAAATATCAAGACCGGATTCCAGCATACTGGTCATCATATACCAGGTCTCAAACATCTCTCTGCCGTAAATACCTTTTATGGTCAAACCATTGAAAATGATCTTGCTCCAGTCCACGGATGTTCCGGGGGGCAATATCCCCAACTGTGCGATTTTGCGGCCGTGACTCATTGAATCGATCATACCGTTGAGGGCTCCGGCGTTTCCGGACATCTCAAGACCGATGTCAAAACCTTCTTTCATTCCCAGCTGTTTCATAACCTCTGCAAGAGTGGTCTCTTTGGTATTGACCGCCAAGTCAGCTCCCATCTTGCGGGCAAGATCAAGGCGATATTCATTGATATCGGTAATGACCACATAACGGGCTCCGGCGTGCTTGGCGATGGCGGCGGCCATACAGCCGATGGGACCGGCTCCGGTAATAAGGACATCTTCACCAAGTACCCGGAAACTCAAGGCCGTATGGGTGGCATTGCCCAGAGGATCAAAACAGCTCAACACATCAGTTCCCAATGCCGGGTTGCAGTGCCAGACGTTGGTGACAGGGATCACCAGATATTCAGCAAAAGCTCCGTCCCGGTTGACGCCCACACCTGAAGTGTTGGGGCAGAGATGACGGCGGCCCGCCAGACAATTGCGGCAGCGGCCGCAGACGATGTGGCCTTCTCCGGAAACAAGTTCACCGATGGCAACGTCGTGAACATTGCTGCCAAAGGCTTCGACTGTTCCCACAAATTCGTGACCGATGGTCATCGGAGGCTTGATGGTGGCTTGTGACCAGGCGTCCCAATTGTGGATATGCACATCTGTACCGCAAATGGACGTTTTTTTAATTTTAATCAGCACATCATTGACTCCGTATTCAGGAATCGGTTTCTCCACCAGTTCAAGACCTGTACCGGGGCGGGCTTTGACAATTGCCTTCATTGTTCTCATATTGACCTGAGATCCTTCTTTCTGTAAAAATTTCGGTTTGACAAGTTGCATTATATATACTATATTATTGAAAAAGACAAAAGTCAAGATGTGAGTTTAATATATTTAACAAAATTTTAGAAAAATAAACATGAAAAGTGATGATATAGCCACTCCGAAAGTGATCGGCAGCAATGTCCGCAAAAAGCGGCACGAACGTCATTGGTCCCTTGATGAACTTGCCGAATCCAGTGGCGTTTCCAAGGCGACTCTTTCTCAGATCGAATCAGGACGGGTCAATCCCACCGTTGCCACCTTGTGGAAGATCGCCCAGAGCCTTGAAACTGAATTGAGTATGCTGATCAGAAGTGAAGAAGAAACAGTGCGTACCTTTGCTGTTACCCGCGAAGGAGATTTGCCCCGCTTGACGGGGACAAGCGGAGTAAAGATCAAAGTGCTTTCTCCTATTACGCTTGCCGGGGAACTTGAATTTTACTTTCTCACTCTGGAACCGGGAGCGGTTCTGGCTTCAGAAGCTCACGAACCCAACAGTCACGAACTGCTTACAGTCATCAGCGGGTCTCTTGATGTGGAAGCCGGGAGAAACGCGATCCGGCTTAATGGGGGGGATGTTTTGAATTATCAATGCGACATCAGTCACCGTATTTCCAATCCCGGACCGGAACCGGCTTCATTGCATATGGTGGTGAAGTTCTGAAAGGCTTTATTGCCGTTTCAGTGTAATAAGCAGCATTTCTCCCGGGCGGCCCAGCCGCAGGGGAAAGCCCTGCCAAAGCCAGGTGCCATTGGAAACAAGCAAGGTCATCTTATCCACCTGATACCGGCCCGATATCCAATTGCCGTTGTAAAGTCCCACCAACAGATCCAGTCCCCGGATCATACCGCCGTGGGTATGACCTGACAGCTGCAGATCGGTCCTTAAAAGAGAACTTTGCTGAGCCGTTTTCGGGCGGTGGGCCAGCAGAATGACAAATTCTTCATCAGCTACACCTTTCAGAGCTTTTTGCGGATTGGAATTGTAGAATTCTTTGAGAACCGGATCATTCCTGAAAAAAGCATTTGCCGCAGAATCACCTGTTCCGGCCAGAATGACTCCGTTGGCAAGAACTCTTTTTTCATTGAGAAGCATTTTTATGGAACTTTTTTGAAAAAAGCCATTCCAACTTTCCATACCTGAATAGAATTCGTGATTGCCGGGAACCGTAAAAACGCCCAGGGGGGCTTTCAATTTTTCCAGTTCTGCAACAGCTTGCCCGCACGCAGCAACAGGGCCGTCCATCAGATCGCCCCCCAGAAGTATCAGGTCGGCCTTGCATTCATTGGCCTTTTTTACCAGATGCTGCACTTTTTCAATTTTTGTACTGCGGTCAATGTGCAGATCAGTGAGAAAAAGGATTTTCATATTGTCTGCCGCTGCAGGAATTTGCGGATGTTCTATTTTGTACGGCGTTATACGGGGCTCTGAGGCACCGGAAACAAGTCCGGCAAAACTGAGACACAATGCAACACACACAGTGCCCAGATTGATTTTATTCCACAAAGGCTGCTCTTTGCGCATCTTGAAAACCCGGACGGCTTCGCTGATGAGCCACAGGGGGATCAGCAGATAAAAGGCACCGTAAAGCCACGCTCCGGCCATAATGATCCACCCGGGCAGATCCGGGGCAAAATAATGACCACCGATGATTCTGAAAATTTGAAACTTAAAAGCCCCCGCTCCGGCAAGGAGTATCAAAGGCCCCTTGAAATACCATTCCCATTTCAAAACCAGAATCATCCGCCAGACGATCACAGCAAAAAGAATACAGGCCAATATTTTCATTTTCACGCTCCATAAAATGCAGTTTCCTCCTTAATATAACCTGACAGGAAAAAAATTACAATGGTATTATTTGAGTTTTTTTAAGTGCCGCTCCTCTTGAAATTTCAGTCAACTGCATATATATTGTGCAGCAGTACAACACTGTTATTATTGCAATTGAATTTTAAGGAATATCGTTTATGCTTAAATTTGCTTTTCCCGGGCCGGGAATTGATGTTTCATATCACAATCACAGCGATATGAGTGATGGAGCAGCTTCACTGGAATTGATGTGCCGCTCTGCCAAGGCAGTTGGTTTGCGGGAGTTCGGAATGTCTGACCACTGGGTGATTCCCCCTGATGATTCCATTGACGCAAGTTCCTGGCGGATGAAACCTGACAGGTTGGATGAATATATTGAAAAACTCCTCAAATTGAAAAAAGAACTTGATTCTGAAACTTTTACCTTGCGTCTGGGGCTTGAAATCGACTTTTTCTTTGAAAATCACCGTGAAGTCCTGAAAAAACTTGAAGCTTATCCTCTTGACTATACCATCGGTTCAGTGCATTATTCCGGAAATTTTCCCATTGACCATTCCATAACCGACTGGGTCGGCCTGACAGAAGAGCAGAAAGAAGATATCTGCAATATCTACTGGGAAAAACTTGAAGGTGCCGCAGCTTGCGGACTTTACACCTTTATCGGTCACCTTGATCTGCCTAAAAAATTCGGAATGATCGACAACTGCAAATATCTGCCTTGTGCCTTCAAAGTCCTTGATGCTGCGGCCCAAACTCAAGGTGCGATCGAACTCAACACCGCCGGGTGGTTCAAAGAATGCAATGAACAATATCCCTGTGCAGATATGCTCAAAAAAGCCTGTGCTCTGCAGATTCCCGTGGTTATCAATGCTGATGCTCACCATCAGGATCACGTGAAACGCAACTTCGCTGAAGCGGCACAAATCCTTGAAGGATCCGGATATCCGGCCCGCTGAAAAAGTTTTTCTTCCGGATACCAACGCCCCGGGGAAATAATTACCGGGGGCGTTTTCAGGGAATCCCCCCCCCCCCCCCCGAATGAATGGGCAATCGGCTTAATGTTCAAACTGTTCCGTCAGGGAAACAAGTTCTTCTTCAGACATAAAAAGATATTCTCTCCCTTTTTCCCGGTGAGCTCCTATATGATCGTAAAAGCTCAGGGCAGAGTCGTTCCAGTCAAGGCAGCTCCATTCCATACCGGCAAAACCTTCTTTCAGGATTTGGTCTGCAATAAATGTAAAAAAGGTTTTTCCAAACCCCTGATTCCGGAATTCTTCCCTGATATAGATATCCTCAAGGTGTACTCTGCCTGCAGCTGAAAATGAGCCGAATACCGGATAATATAAGGCATAGCCTGCAACTTTCTTTTCAATTTCTGCAATGTAAAAAGAGGCAATATTGCGTTCAAAGAGCCAGTATTCAAGCTCTTTTGGGGTGCCAGTCATATCCTGCGGTCTTTTTTCATAGAGGGCCATTTCATTGATGAGTGTATAGATCAATGGGATATCTTTTTTTTCTGCTTTGCGGAATTTGATTTTTTGTTGTTTCATTTCTTCATACTCTTTTTTCTTTTATGTTGAAATAGTCAATATCAAGATGTATATTACAAAAAACAGTTTTATCTCAGCTCAAAGGAGAAAAATATTATGAGTCTGCCCGAATTGCCCGATTACGGTATTATTGATGCTCATATGCATCCCTATCTTGCCAGTCACCGGGATTTTCCTTTTTCGGTTCCTGTGACCTATGATGAATATTTTGCTGAACAGCGTCGTTCCGGGATCTCTCTTTCCTGCGGAGCGTTCAACATCCGCAATGACGGCAGTGATTTCAGCGTGATCAAAGAATGCAACCGCCGGGTGCTTGAAGTTCACGCCGCTTACCCCGATGAATTTCTGCCCGGGGTCAATGTGCACCCCAATTTTCCTGAAGAATCCTGTGCCGAAGTTCAGAAGTTCTACGATCTGGGATTCCGCTGGATCGGCGAAATAGCAGGCTATGTGATGAACTACACCAACTATTATCAGGGGGGATTGCTGCAGATTATGGAGCTGGCTCAGGATCTGGGAATGGTATTGAGTGTACATCCTTCCAACCTTGAAGATATTGAAAATATCCTGAAAAACTTTCCCCGGCTCAAACTTCTTGTGGCACATCCGGCTTACCCTTCCATTATCGAAAACTATCAACTGGGACAGAAATACCCCAATTTGCACTTTGACATTTCCGGCGGCGGACTCCCCCGGTGGGGTATGCTGAAAAAGGGAGTGGAAATGCTGGGCCCTGAAAGGATCCTCTTTGGCAGCGACTTCCCCGTTATCAGTTCCGGAATGTATGTGGCTGGTGTTCTGTTTGAACATCTCACTCCCGCTGAACGGAAAATGATCTTCAGAGACAACTTCCTGCGCCTGACCGGTTACGAATTGTAAGGAACAAGCACACAGGAATTGGCGGGGAGTTCAACTCCCTGCCAAATTTGTTTTTCATCACTGAAATTAGCCGCAAACTCCCATACCCCTGCCGGAATTGAAACTTTTACAGCACGGATACCGGGGGGGCTTTCAAGTGCTTCAATGCTGTATCGGCAGCTTTCTTCAAAAGAAGCTCCGGCAACAACTGCATAAGCTGTATCAGCAAGAATATCTCCCGGCATATAACGGTGCCGTTCATCTTTTTCTATATGTCCGCAGATCTCATTGAGATAAAGAGAGGTCATTTCTGGAAATCCTTTCAACACGCTCAGAGATTCAACGGGGGCATTGATCTTAAAAGAATCGGCTCCGTATCCGAGAATGAAAGCAACTTTTCCGTCAACACTCACTCTGGGGCTCTTTGTATCAATAATGCCTTCTCCTGAGGATTTTTTCAATACGGCACTTCCGGAGCCCCAGTTGAATGTCCGAACGTGCTTATTATGTACATCATTGGGGATCCGCCAGCCGATAGTGCTGAAAGAAACAAGAGCGTGTTCTTTGATACATTCTGTTTTTTCAAGGATCACCATCGTCCGTCCGTCAGGCAGGGCGGCACAGGCGGAATGTATCTTATAAACAGGGTAGGGCTTTTCGCCTTCGCCCCAGGGTTGATTTTCCACCGCTTGAGCGACGCCGGAGTTGATAAATCCTCCGGGGAAACTTTTGTGAAAGTTGAAAAGATTTTCAATTCCCATTCTGTGCCCGAGAAAGTGAGAAAATCCGTTGCCGCTCCATTCTGCAATGGATGTATCATCAAAAGTCATTGCCAGAGCCACAGGACCTTCGCCTCCCTTGCGCACCATAGAACGCAAGGTGTTTTCTGTCCGTATCATATCGGCACCGTGGTAATCATCGCTCCAGACAAAAGGAACAGGTGCCTTTTTTTCAGGAAGAACCGTTTTTCCGTATCTGCGGCGGAAGTCTGCTCCTGTTGAAAGAGCGGCAATGGGGTCTGATTCGAGGCGGGTGTAGTAATAGCGGCTCTGGTGGGACATATCTTCCAGACGTGTGCCGAAGAAAGAACCATCGGGGTTGAACCGCTGTTCTGCGGCGAGGAGTTCCAGCATTCCCTTTTCCAAACGGGCACAGTCGGTATCGCCGTAAAGATCTTGCATCATAAGCAGCACGGGCAGCAGATACATCTGGCAATA
>JAZUPO010000135.1:0-19130 GCA_045605205.1 Victivallaceae bacterium | reverse complement strand
TTGATCATCATCGGGCTGTTCAACAACATCAAGGTGTAATCTGGCGGGAGCATCAGCTGCAATCAGGCGGGTTCCAAGCATCCGGCTGCCTGCAAATTCGTGGTGAAGCAAAATGACGGTTATACCACGGTCATTCAACTGTTCTATCCACTGACGGATTTTCGGCCAATATTCTTCTTCGTCACCGTGTGCGTTGGTCAATTTCAGGAGATGATCTAAAACAAGAACCTCTACACATCTGCTTTCGGAACTTTCCCGCAAGATACATTTTTCAACATACTCACAACCATCATCCAAAAGATTAAGATTTTTAACCGGCTCTATAATCAGATTTTCGGTACAGCCTTTATAGAGTCGATTCAATACAGTCATTCTCTCCCGGATAATCTCGTCCGTCATTTCACTGTCAGCTACGTACATAACGGTTGCTTTGCGCTGGCGAATTTTCCAATTCAAAAAAAGTTTTCCGCCTGTGGAAAGGGCTGCACTCAATGCCATAGCCATATAACTTTTGCCAGTACCTTCTTCTCCGGAAAGCAACATCCAGGAATTTCTCCGTAAAAATGGTTCTATCACATAGGGATTCGTTCTGGCAGGAGAGTTTTTCCGACAAAAGAGATCAAAAGTCGAGGCAAGGGAGTCGGGAATCTGACAATTATAAAGCTGAGCTTCTGCAAACAACTCTGCCGAAGACCAATATTTGATATCATTATCTTTTACTTCAATTCCTCGCTTGTCGCTCATTACGACGTATTTTATCCTTGAAACAATATCCTCATCGGTATCACGGACAATACATGCCGTGATATTCAACAGTTCGGCTAAAAATTTTTCAGGCCGCCTTTCGCCGAACTTGAAAATATAGATATCTCGTCCCGCAAGCAAACTCCAGTCAGAATATTCAGGAATGCTGTATCCACCTACAGCAGCTGTTACAACAGCATCACCGGAAGCAGGTAAGGATTCATAAGACGTGTTAACAAGTGCTTCTGAAAAAATTGTTGTACAGTCCTTTTTTGTCAGAGACCATCGTTGTGGCGAATCAACAGCATGTATCCGGATGCCTGTATAATTTTTTTCAATATAAAATAACAGTGAGCTATTATTTTGTGTCGAAGGCAAACTTGAAACTCGTTGCAACTCTGTCCACAGGTACTGAATATTTCCCTGTTTTATGTCTGTTTCAAGCTGATTGGCAGCTTTAAAGCTTTCGACGAGGAAAACCGGTCTTAAAGTGCGATCTCCGTAATTCTGTAAAAGATCATAGTTGAATAGATTGAATAATTTACTCGAAGAATTTCTGGGACTCCATTCCCAGTTACTGCTTAAATGGAAAAATTTATCTTGGCCGCTGCCTTGAGAAACACATTCAGTTCCGCGTTCTCCCTTAATGTCATCAAATGAAAAATCAAAGTCCGATGGAAGTTTGTCAGCCTCAGGTCCGACGAGTTCTTTAAGTGTACCGATGGGAGATGTCAGGTTATTGTCAAAGTAATAGGTGAGAAAAAATGGATATGGAAAGTTTTGATATTTTAAAACCATATCTTCCTGGGCATTGTAGCGTTCTCCTTGAAAAACGCCACGTCTCTTTTCCCGCCAACCAGAATCATTATTTACAAGCGCATTGAGACCGTTCAATTTATTCGGTGCTTCCCTGGTCTTTTCAAAATATTTTGATGTCATTGCCTCTGCGGCAAGGATACTTTCGGCTTTGCTTAACAACAAATGCAATCTCTGTTTTTCCGGATTGGCAACCGGATATTTTTGTATCGTGTCCCAAATGTCCAGAGCATACTTTTTAATAGCCCACGGAATCAAATGTGCCTGACTTAAATCAATAGGTTTTTTATGGTTCATTGTATTTCTCTGCTCAAAATAGGTAAAACATATAAATTATGGTACAGTATTTTATTATAAATATACCATATAAAAGCATAAAATCAAATCAAATAACCATATATTGTAATATTCTAAAATAAAAAAAGCCATATTTATTTTATATTTTATGGTATTTAGAGTAGGGATTTTTCTGCTGCCTGCCTCTGCCGGAAAGAAGCAGAGGAGGCGGAAGAAGTGATCCGGGATATAAGACGTTGGAGAGAGGCGCGAGGAGTTAGATGCGATCAGGGTTGACGTCAGAACTATCATCAAATCGGTGATGACGGCAAACGGAGAGCATCATCATCCCGAGTGCCATACACAGTCCATCGGTGACGCTGTTTCATCTCTGCCACATTTTATGAATGGGCAATGACGGCAGAGAGTTCAAACGGCAGGCGTATGAAAAGTTTCCATTATCTTATAAATAAAAGCGGCAGGTTAGCTCAGTCGGTAGAGCAGAGGACAAAATCCGCTTGACTTTTGGCAAAACAGGTGATAAGTTATCGATAACTTATCAGTCCGGGAATGAGGTGTTTCCGGAAATTTGCAGCACTCTCTGAAAACAATGGCCGGTCCCAGAAAAAAAAGAAAGCCGTAAGCTCATAATCAAGAACTTACGACTGAAAAAAAAGGCAAAAAAATGGTGGCCGGTCCCAGAATCGAACTGGGGACACGGGGATTTTCAGTCCCCTGCTCTACCGACTGAGCTAACCTGCCACATCATCATCGCTGACTATGTGTATAATATATACCCTGTTTCAGGGTTTGTCAAGCCCATTTTGGATTTTTTTTTGTTTTTTTTGGATTTTGTCGATCGAACAAGTCAATATACCCCCTCTTCCTGAACAGCGGATGCTTAAATATTGGAGAATGAAAAACTTGATCAAAAAAAACAAAATTACCAAGAACAAACAGAATTAATAATAGAAAATACTCGCTTGACAGCGTTACTCAGCGTAACCAACTCCAACATAATAGGACATCGCTTCCTGAGTCGTATCCAACCTGCCAAACTGACACACCACAGGATGACTGGACGTAATACGCAAAGCATACTGGGTCTGCACTGGGATGACAGCTCCTTGTAAATCTTCAGCCTTATCAAGACGCAGAGAAATAACACGCTCTGCCGGAACCCCAATCCGGATGTTTTTGATGGGCTCACGGTCACTGAAGTAAACATCTATGACACTTTCCACCTCTTCTGCTGAGGTGTTGAAAATCATCAGTGCTTCGTGAGACTCCAATTTACCGGACTTCTTCGGCTCTGGAAGATAACCATCTGCAAAATACCAAACTCTTTTTCCACCTTCAATCATAACAAGCATCCTTAAAATACAAAAGAAATAAACAATTTCAGCTCCAACGGCAAAGAAAAATCACTTCAAGCCCTTTTAATATAACCCTTTTTCACTTTTATACAATACTGAATTCAACTTTTTTACACAACTATTGCATTTTTATAGCGTTTGCAAGCAAATTCATTCCACATACAAAAAATATTCAACGCTTTCTGATTCCCTTTAACAGAATGCTTGTGCGATAACACCTGACGGTCACCTTTGGTATACAGGACATCTTCAGGACGGCGGCTGAAAACGAAGTCTGACTCAGCTGCAAGAGCCCTGAATAAAGTTTTTTTTATGATTTCTCCATTTTCCGGTGACTGCCGGGACAAAAGGTGTCCGGGTATAAACACTATATTATATGGTAGAAACACACGCTGTGATGAAAGCTCTTCAAAAGCAACGTGTCAATATTGATTTTTTGCATCTTTATACAAATTTTCCAAAATCATTCGTATATTGTTTTGCAGGCAGATCATTCCTGTGACGTTTTATTTTACAACCGAGGCAATTTCAAAAGTAATTCAAAAGATGGCAAAGATGGCATCGCAAAGAACTGCAAAGGGTAGTTTGAAGCTGCTACCTGCAGGGTAACAGCTGAAAACGCTCCCTTTCGCAGATCGAAGCGAGGACGCTTTGACAATTTTGAGGAGTTTTGAAATTGCCTCAACCATAATTCATAAAAAGGAACAACAAGATGAACAACAAGAAAAACGTTTCCATCGATATGCACAACCGCATCACCGCCTCGGAACTGGAACAAATCATCCGGATGCAGCTTAAAACTCTTGCGGATAACCCGGAAATGGCTGCTCTTATGCCCCCTCTTATGGTTTGGGGAGCCCCGGGACTCGGAAAATCGACCATCATAAAAAAGGTGGCTCAGGAGTTCGGAATCGGCTTCATTGATGTTCGTCTGGCTCAACGAGAACCCGTCGATGTCCGGGGACTCCCCGTGCCGGACCGGGAAAAAAAATGTGTGGACTGGTTCGTCTCCGGCGAATGGCCCAGAGAAGGAAAAGGCATTCTTCTTTTCGATGAGCTGACCGCAGCAGACAGAAGCCTGCAAGTCGCGGCCTATGAACTCATCCTTGACCGCCGTCTGGGAGATCTTTACAAAGTACCGGACGGATGGTACATCTGTGCCGCCGGAAACAGAACCGGGGATTCAGCCGTTGCAACGACAATGAGTTCAGCACTGGCCAACAGATTTATGCACTTTGAACTTACGGACGATGTGGACGCCTGGGCAAATTGGGCCGTCAAAAACAACATCCACCCCGCAGTGACCGCGTTTCTCCGTTTCCGTCCGGAGTGTCTCCTGCGCCAGCAGGGCGAAAACCTTGAACGCGGCTGGCCCACTCCCCGTTCCTGGGAAAGAGTTTCGGTTATGTTGGCCGTTGTTCAGAATGCAGGACAGGAAAACAATCTGCTGCGGAAAATGATATACGGCCTCGTCGGAAACCGGGCGGGACTCGAATTTTTTGAATTTTACAACATCAATTCTCAATTTGAAGATGTCAAGGCTATGATGCTCGATCCCAATGCCCCCGTGAAGATCCCTCAAAAAGTTGACAGAAAATATGCCTTATGTGCGGCAATGTCCTACTTTGTATGGCGTGGAAAAGATGAGGAGGAAGGACGGAAACTGCTGGAGGGATTCTATCGTATTTCCCTGCAGTTGACCAGTGATTTCGCCTGTATGGTAATGTGCGATGCAATGACGGGAGCAGGTATCATCACTGAATCTGATGCGGCGGCAAAGTTGTTCTATCATCCCGGATACGGGGAGTGGAAAAAGATCCACGGCAAAGCTATGAAAAAACATCTTTCATTTTGAGCATCAAGGAGGGAAAATTTGTGAACATTACTGTCAGAAACACCTCTTCTGAAGAAGAAAAACGCAAAAAAATCTGTCTGGAACAACTCGCTCTTGACCGCCAGCAGCTTCTTATGCGCTGGCCATTTATCGGCGGAGTCATTATGCGTATGGAACTGGTGGCGGTCAGAGACGACAGATTAGAAACAGCTTCAACGGACGGAAACACCATTTTTGTGGATATCGATTTTTATTCGACGCTGGATAAAAATGAGAGGCTCTTTGTCCTTGCTCACGAAGTATGGCATTCCGTTTTGCTCCACTTTGCCCGCCTGAAAGGCAGGAACCCGGAACGATTCAATATTGCAACGGATCTGGAAATACATTTCACTCTTGCCGATGAAAAAATGAAAGAACCCTGGGTTCTGCCTCACGATCCCCGGTGGGCAGCTCTTTCTGCCGAGGAAATATATGAAAAACTTGAAGATTTTTCGTTCCCTCAGGCCTCTGGTTCCCAAGAGCCTTCAGCAGATGATGAAAGCAGCAACAGCAACAGCAACAGCAACAGCGGTTTTGACCGCCACATCTATCAGGGCGATCACTTGGAAGATCCCAGCGATGCCGGAAACAACACAGATCCCGAAAAAACTCAAACGGATCCTGAACCGGCACAGTTCGTTATTGACAATGACTACACGCCTCAAGTTTCTTCCGCCACAACGGAACAGGTCAGAGGAAGGGTCATCGCTTCTGCTCAGCAAGTGGAACGGACTCAAGGGAAACTTCCGGCACACGTTGCCAGGTTGGTGGAAAATATACTCAATCCCATTCTGCCCTGGCAGGAGCTTCTCAAACAGTTTGTTTCCAGCTGTTACGGGGGAAAACGCCGTTGGCTGCCTCCTTCAAGGCGGCACGTCTGGCACGATTTGTACCTGCCGAGTATGAGAGATGAAAAAATAAATGCGGTGATCGCCGTTGACACCAGCGGCAGTACACTCCCCGATCTGGGTTCTTTTTTCACAGAATTGCACTCTCTGATGAAAACTTTTGGCAGGTATGAACTGACTCTCATCCATTGTGATGCGGCAGTTCAGAAAGTGGAAAAGTTTTCAGATGCCCACCCTGTACCATCGGGAAAGATGGAATTCAAAGGCGGGGGAGGAACAGATTTCAGGCCTGTCTTTGATTACGTCAACAAGATGAAAACTCCTCCTGAACTGCTCATCTATCTCACCGACGGTTACGGTCCGGCTCCGGAACAAACTCCCCCATACCCTGTTTTGTGGGTGCTGACCCAAAAGCACAACAAGCCTTGTTCCTGGGGAAAATTCACTGTCCTTGAATAAAGGATCGTACAGATTTATAAGATGTAAAGGGGCAAAATATATGGCAAATACTTCTGAAGAACAGCAGGAAACTGAATCCCATTTCACGATACGGCAGCTGTTCAAAGCATTTTTCCGGAACAGCTGCCGTAAAATTTTGCTTTACTGTTGAAAAACGGTGTGGAAAAATCACATTTCCGGTGCTATTTTATATAAAAAACAATACTTTTATGCTTTTTATATTTAAGGAGTAATCAGACTATGGCTGAAAATCTGGACTTTATCCGCGAAATAGTTGACACGGATGTTAAAAACGGCAAACACGGCGGCAAGATCATCACCCGTTTCCCTCCCGAACCTAACGGTTATATCCACATCGGTCACTCAAAGGCCATCTGTTTGGACTTCGGCGTAGCAAAGGAGTACAACGGTATCTGCAATCTGCGTTTTGATGATACCAACCCCACCAAAGAGAGCACCGAGTATATGGAGTCCATTATCAACGACATCAAATGGCTCGGTTTCGATCCCGGTGACCGGATCTATTACGCCAGCGACTACTTTGAAAAAATGTACGAATGTGCCGTGGAACTCATTAAAAAAGGCCTCGCCTATGTGTGCGACCTCAGTGCCGATGAATGGGAAAAATACCGGGGTGACTCCACCCGGCCCGGCATTGAGCCCCCCGGCCGCAAACGTTCCATTGAGGAAAACCTCGACCTTTTCACCCGGATGCGTAACGGCGAATTTGAGGACGGAGCTATGGTCCTGCGGGCCCGTATCGACCTGACTTCCCCCAACATCCATATGCGTGACCCTGCTATTTACCGTATCCGCCGTGCCCACCACTTCAGGCACGGGGACAAATGGTGCATCTATCCTATGTACGACTATGCTCATCCCCTGGAAGATGCTTTTGAAGGCGTGACCCATTCACTGTGCACACTGGAATTTGAAGTCCACCGCCCCCTCTATGACTGGGTGCTGGATTCTCTGGGCTACGAGGTGAACAACCGGCCCCGCCAGATTGAATTTTCACGCCTCAACATCACCGACACTGTGATGAGCAAACGCAAACTGCTCCAGCTGGTCACTGAAAAACACGTTTCCAACTGGGACGATCCCCGTATGCCCACCATCTGCGGTCTTCGCCGCCGGGGTGTCCCTGCGGAAGCGATCCGCAACTTCTGTGCTATGGTGGGTATCACCAAAGTGGACGGCATTACGGATTCTGCCGTGCTGGATTACTGCACACGGGAAGTCCTCAATGCCAAATGCCGCCGCTATCTGGGGGTGCTTGATCCCCTCAAGGTGACCATTACCAACTATCCTGCTGAAGGCGTGGCCGATCTGGACGCTGTGAACAATCCTGAAGATCCCGCTGCCGGCAGCCGCAAGATTCCTTTCGGCAAGACATTGTACATCGAAAAGAGCGACTTTATGGTGGAGCCTCCCAAAGGATATTTCCGTCTTGCCCCCGGCAAAGAGGTGCGTCTGCGTTACGGATACTTCATCAAGTGTGAAGAATATATCACCGATGCCAACGGAGAAGTCATTGAGCTCAAATGTACCTTTGATCCCGAAACCCGGGGCGGCAACGCTCCCGACGGACGCAAGGTCAAGGGAACGATCCACTGGGTTTCCGCCGACTCTGCGGTGGAAGCTGAGATCCGTCTTTATGACAAACTCTTTACCGTTCAGGCTCCCGGAGCGGACGGAGCGGACTTCCTGACCCAGCTCAATCCCGACTCTCTCAAGGTCATTACAGGATTCCTGGAACCGGCTCTGGCTGAGATCGCTCCCGGAGAAAGTGTCCAGTTTGAACGTATCGGTTACTTCTGCTGCGACCCCGACTCCGGAAAGGGCAAGCAGGTTTTCAACCGGACTGTGACCTTGAAGGACTCCTGGAAACCCGGAAAATAATCAACTGAAAGATTGCAGAATATGAAAAAATTTCTGTTTCTTGCGGCACTTTTCTGTGCCGTCCTGCTCCAGGGCGGCGAGAAACTCCCCAAGTACATCATCCTTTTTATCGGTGACGGTATGGCCACTCCCCAGCGGATGATCGCAGAGGAGTTTTCCCTGAAAAGCGGTTACGGCAAACTGCTCATCAATCATTTTCCCTTCCACGCCACCACCCGGACTGTTTCCACAAATTCTCTGGTAACGGACTCAGCGGCAGCGGGAACTGCCATTGCCTGCGGGACAAAAACCGCCAATGGCCGGATCGGTGTCGATCCCAAAGGGAAAAAACTTGAATCTGTGGCTGAACTTGCAAAAAAGAAATCCTACCAGGTCGGTATTATTTCCACAATGGTCATCAATCACGCAACGCCTGCAAGTTTCTATGGTCACCGCCATTCCAGACAGCAGTATTATGAGCTGGGCCTGGATCTTATTGAATCCGGCTTTGATCTCTTTGCCGGCGGCGGTATCCGTCAGGTTTCCAAAAATTTCAAAGGCCCCAAGCCTGACATTTACGGTCTGGCACGGAAAAAAGGTTACCGCACTATCACTGACAAGAAAGAATTTCTCGCTTTGAAGCCCGGTTCCGGACGGATCATCTATTCTGCCGCCCCCGGATATATGCCCGCAGCTATGGATACGCCGCCCACAGGCACCACATTGGCTGAAATGACTGCAAAAGCCCTTGAACTCCTGAAAAATCCCAAAGGATTTTTCCTGATGGTCGAAGGGGGAACCATCGACGTTTACGGCCACGCCAATGAGGCTGCCGCCAATCTGCGTGAAGTTCTTGCCCTCGATCAGGCGGTCAAAGCAGCGGTGGATTTTATGAAAAAACACCCTGAAGACACTTTGATCGTGGTCACCGGCGACCACGAAACAGGCGGTATGACTATGGGCTTTGCCGGCAGTGGATATTCTATGTCAACAGAGCGTCTGGCTTTCCAGAAAGTCTCTGCCGGAGCATTTGCCAAGATCGTCAAAGATGCTCAGACAAAGAACAAAAATTTTTCCTTTGCCGATGCTCAAAAGCTGCTGACAAGAGATTTCGGATTCAAATTTTCCGGAGATCCCAAAAAAGATCCTATGGTCTTGAGTGCAGCACAAATCAAACTTCTTGAAGATGGCTTCAAAAAGAAAAAACTTGCTCACGCGGCCAAAAACGTAATGAGCCAGAAGGCCGGTATCGGCTGGACGACCGGTTCTCACACGGCATTGCCCGTCCTGACCACCAGTATTGGCGTGCAGGCTCAGCGTTTCACAGGATTCATTGACAATACAGATATTGCCAAAAAACTCAAAGAGCTTCTTCGATGAAGCTCCGGAATTTTCATCACATTACAGCCATAGCAGTGACCTGCCTTTTTTCGGCGGCACTGCTTTTGTTGCCTGATCCCCCCTCGATGAACCGGGGCGACTTTGCCGTCTGCCGGGCAAAAGTTCTGGATGTGGACAATCAGGATGTGGCTCTTCACGGACTTTTGAAATGCGGCTCACAGAGATTGGATGTGGAACTCCTTTCAGGCAGACACAAAGGGAAAAAGTTCCGTGCCAACAATCAGCTGCGGGCTCAAATGGAGCTGGATAAAGAATTCAAAAAAGGGGACATCATCACTTTGAATGTCCCCTCAGGGGATCTCCCCCCCGATACTGTCCTTGCCGCCCGGGATCACAGCCGTTCTTTGTGGATCTGGGTGCTGGGGGGGATTTTCTGCTGCTTTCTGCTTCTGTTTGCCTCCTGGACGGGATTAAAAGCGGTGCTGAGTTTTGTTTTCAGCTTTATCGTTATCTGGAAAGCGGTCATTCCGGCCCTTCTGGCCGGGTGGGCTCCGGAAGTTGTCATTGCAGGAGCAACAGCTCTGCTGACCTTTGCCATTATTTTTCTTGTGGCAGGCTTCACCCGCAAAGGGTTGGCTGCTTTTTGCGGTGCTATGGCAGGAGTTCTCACCGGGTTGATATTGAGCTATCTTTTCACTTGTCTGATCAGGATCAACGGAGCAGTGATGCCCTACTGTCAGACACTTTATTACTCCGGGTATGAATTTCTCGATCTTCAGAGACTTTTTGCCGGAACGCTCATCCTCGGAGCGTCGGGGGCCGTTATGGATCTTGCAATGGATATCGCCGCAGGCACAGAGGAGATCGTAAGACACAATCCTGAAGTTTCCCGCAAGGAGCTCATTTCCTCAGGAATGCGTATAGGCCAAAGCGTGGTTGGCACGATGACCACCACATTGCTGTTGGCCTACTCGGCAGGATTTCTCACGCTGCTGATGATGTTCCGGGTCGAAGGACACTCCCTGACGGCGATCCTTGACAATCCTCTTGTGGCTTCAGAAGCGGTCAAAACACTCATCGGCAGTTTCTGTCTGGTGCTGACCGCTCCATTCACAGCATTTATTTCCGGCTATATCTATCGCTCCAAAGAAAGTTTGAACGGCAATGCGGAGGATTTTCGCTCTCCGCCAGCTTGAAAACAGTGCCCTTGTGTGCTATAGTATGAAAAACGACACAATTTCAACAGTGAAAGGTAAAAATAAATGAAACATTTTCTCACATTCATTCTGACAGGAGTTCTGTTTCTCTCTCTTGCAGGGGCCGCAGAACTGGAAATCGTCAAAAACGGGAAAACCTCTTATGTGATCGCTTTCCCCGAAAAAGCCTCTCTCAATTTGACCAGGGAATACCGTTATGCTTCCCAACTGCTGCGGGATCTGATCAAAGAACGTACCGGCGTATACGTTCACTTTGTCAATGAAAAAGATGTGAAACCCGGGCAGAAAGCCATTTATGTGGGCCCCGGAAAAATCGCCGCCAAGCGGGGAATGATCAAAAAATGGGCCCTCAACGAATACCGTATGAAAGCTGACAAAGGAGATATTTTCCTTTTGGGTGATGATGATGATCCTTCTCCCACCAAACGGGTTGGTTATCACTCTATGCGTACCGGCAGTGTCAAGGCGGTCCTTGAATTTGCCAAACAGTATGTGGGGGCGGACTTCCTCTATCCCGGACGCAAAGGGATCAGCGTTCCCAAATCGGGAACATTGACCGTTCCCGATTCTTTGAACAAAGACGCCGTTCCCTACACGATGTTCGCTATCGGACGGGGTATGGAGCAATATTATGCTCTTGCCAATGATATGCTTCCTGCCGCCTGGTACAAGTGTCACGGCGGCCACTCCCATATTCCTGCCATTCCCCCTGCCAAATACCTCAAGAGCAACCTTGAATACTTTGCCATTGTCCGGGGCAAGCGCAACGGCTATCCCGGAATCCCCCAGTACTGCCTTTCCAATCCTGATGTGCAGAAATTGATCTACAAAGAACTCGTTGACACATTGGGGAATCCCCGTTTCAAAGAATCCCAGCTGGCACAGACCGACGGATTCCGGGTCTGCGAATGTGCTCCCTGTAAAGAATTTTTCAAACCCGGTGCCGGACAGGCAGTGTGGAAACTGCACCTTGATATGGCCAAGCGGCTTCTCAAAGACCGTCCCGGGAAATCGGTCCGTATCATCGCCTACGGCCCCACGGTCTATCCCCCCAAAGGAATGAAATTCCCTGAAAACGTCTCCGTCACCATTGCCGCCGGACAGCGGCTCGATGAAAAATATCTCAAAGCCTGGTATGACTGCAAAGTCCCCAAAGGTTTTGACATCTACCTCTACAACTGGGGCGAATACCACGTTGAAGGCCTGACCCCCACCTTTTCTTTGACTCAGGCCCAAAAACAGACGGCAATGTTCCGGAAATTCGGCATCAACGCCCTTTATTTCTGCGGTCTTGCGGAACTTCCCGGACTCAATATGCCTGTTATCACCTACTATCTGCGGGCATTTGCCGGAGACAAAACCGCTCCTGAAAAGTTCCTTAAAGATTTCTGTGTCAAAACCTACGGGGACAAAGCCGCTCCCTTTATGGAAAAATTCTACACACTCCTTTACTCAAGAGTTGACAAGGTCAAATCCGGCAAAGAGGACTACACCGATCCCGGCCGTAAAAATGTTGTCACCAGCGTTTTTGCCCGCAATGTGGCACTGCTCCACGACCGTTATCCCGATGCGGTCATCGCCGAACTTGAAAAGCTCCTTGCCGCTGCCGAAAAGAAGGCCATCAAGGGACAGGGGGACGATATGTTCCGTCACGCCCGGTGGGAATTTGACTACCTGAAACTCACAGCCGGTGTCTGCAATGCCTTCTACGCCTACCACAAAACCCCCGACCAGAAAACCTTTGAACGGCTCGCGACACTCATTGTGGAACGCAAAAAATTCATCAACGCCCTGCCCACCTATAAGCGGGGCACCAAGAGTTACCATAAACCTGTGGGCCACTTCAACACTCTGGGGAACTTCCCCCTTGATATGGTAATGGAAAACGGCCGTCTGGCAGCTCCTTTGCAGGCTCCTTTCAACTGGGATGTGGAGTTTTACCTTGAAAAGAAAATGCGTCCTTCCGGCCGTGTCCTCAAGGCAGGAGACCCCCAATTCCAGCAGATGATCGACGTCTTTGCCAATAAAAAGGTGCAATTCGTGAAAGATCATCCTGTTTTCGTCCGCTGCAAAGTCCAGGGCGAAAATCTCATCGCAGAAATGCGTTTTGACAATCTGCCCAAAGAAAACCAGAAAGGTACTGTTGAAGTCCGGCTTCAGAAAGATAATGCTTCTCCCCGCTACCGTCTCTGGGGCTCTTCTCTGGGGGGCAGAGCTGCGATCCACAAGCGTACCAAAGCCCAGCAGGGCAATGATTACAGCGATGCCTGGGATTTGAAACCGGCAGAACAAAAGCAATTCAAAGTCACCTTCCGCCGTATCGTCAAAGAGGGGCAGAGTCCCCTCCTTGAAATGACCATTCCCCTGGCTCTTTTCGGCGGTCCCGTCAAAAAAGGTGAAAAACGGTTCATTGATTTTGTTTTCCACACAAAGAACTACTGCTATACCTGGGAATACAATATCAACCTCATCAACTGGCGACACCGTTACACCGGTATCGGAACTGTTGAATTCTGACAAATCACACAGTCCATAAAAGAAAGGATTTTTTACTATGAAAAAGTTGTTTCTGCTGCTCTGCGGAGTTGCGTTGCTGCTGGCGGGATGCCAGACATCCCCCAAAAGCGTTCCCCCTCTGGTGCTGAAAAAATCAAGTGCCGTCCGGATCGTTTATCCCAGTACTCACGCCAATCCCGGCATTGAGGTGTTTTTGCGCAAGGCAGCTTCCATTATTCAGCGGGGTCTTGTTGAAACCATCGGAGTCAAAGCGGCCATTGAAGTGGAAGGCAAAAACACCAAATTCAAAGGTACGACCATTTATCTCGGCAACACCAAAGCCATTCAGTCTCTGGGGATAAAGCCCCTTGAATTTGAAAACTTCAACGCCGTCATCGCCAGCTGCGGCAGTGATATTTTCATCGCCGGCAGCGACCGGCAGCGTTTCGGCAAAAAAGGCCGTGTCCGCCACAACAGCGACTGCTTCCTCGGCACCATTACCGGTACGATCAAATTCGTTGAAAAATATCTCAACGGCAGATTCCTGCTCCCCGGTGACAACGGTTTGGACTTCATCCCTGCCAAAAGCATCGTCATTCCCGGCAACTTGAAAGAGTGCATTACTCCCCGGATCATTATGGGTGCCGGACGGGCCAACGGATACATCTATGATTATTCCAACTCCAACCCCGGCTACGGAAGATTCCGTATGTACGGCGGCCACTCCTATTATGACGCCGTACCTGCCAAAAAATATGCAAAAACTCATCCTGAATACTTCGTGGAACGGGACGGCAAACGCTCCGCTCTGGGAAATCATCTTTGCATTTCCAACCCTGAAGTCCAGGAACTGATCTACAAAGAGATGCTTTCAAAGCTGGATCAGGGGGCAGGTGCGGTGGAACTTGCCCAGACTGACGGTTTCACCCCCTGTCTCTGTGCCGGATGCAAAGCCTTCGGGGTCCCCGGAAACGATTACGGCGAAAAAATCTGGATCCTCCACCGTTCTTTTGCCGAAAGATTGATGAAAGACCGTCCCGGAAAACAGGTGGTCATCATCTGCTATCCCCCCAACTTTACGCCCCCCAAAACCTTTGACAGTTTCCCCGCCAACACGATCATCGAACTTTGCACCTATTCTGAAAAGGTCTTTGCAGACTGGAAAAAAATCAAAGTCCCCGGCGGATTCCTGGTTTACATCTACAACTGGGGCAACTATCATCTCCAGGGTTACACTCCCAAGCAGCCCCCGGCCTTTGTGGCTGAACAGGCCAGAACCTTTGCCGCCAACGGCGTAAAAGGTGTCTACCGCTGCGGGTTCGGTGAACTTTTCGGTCTGGAAGGTCCGGTCTACTACATTTACGGCAAGATGCTGGCCGATCCTGAACTCAACTACGAAAAACTCCTCCTTGAGTTCTACGAAAGAGCCTACCACGAAAGTGCCGCTCCTATGCGCAGCTTCTTTGAAGCCCTGCACCACGCCTTGAGTGTCACCCCCTGGAACAGAGACAACCGCTATGTTCTTTCACAGCGTCATTTCTTCGGTATGGTCTACAACCCTGAACTTATGGACACTCTGGGCAAAAACCTTTCCCGTGCCGAAAAAATCGCCCGGCAGCCCAAGGTCAAGGCACGCATTTCACTGGTCCGTGCCGAATTTGAATACCTCAAATCCATTGTCGATGTGATCCAGATGTACCGTGCCTACCGTACCGCCCCCAACTGGAGCACCTTTGAACTTCTGAGCAAGGCCCTTGACAAACGCAACGCCCTCGTGGACAAACTGGCCTCCCGCAAGGGCCGGGTGGGACAGTTCAAAGCCTTCCCTGAAGCACGTTTCTTTGACGGAGCCAGCAAAGCGTTTCTCCTTGACAACGGACGTTCTTCCACTCTGGGAGCTCCTTTCAACTGGAACACAAAGATGCTCCGCGAAAAGAAGATCCTGCCCGGCACCGCCACCAAGCGCCTGACGGTGAAAAAGGTCAAAGGCAAAGTTGAGTTCAACAAATTCACCACCGGTGTCTGGAAGAATCTCAAATGGGAAGAAATGGGGGGCATCCAGCTGGGTCCCATCGTTGAAAAGACCCGTTTCAAGATCGCCTATGACAATAAGAATCTCTACATTGCGTTTGTTTCCGATCTTGATCCCAAGAAAACATTTCACTCTCTGGGCAAAGACGGCCCCTGCTGGCGGAACGACTGTATGGAAATTCTCCTCGACCCCCAGGGTATGCGGCAGAGTTTCTATCATATGATCTATACCCCTGCTAAGGAATCCTACTTTGACGAGGCTTTCGGATTCATCACCGATCCTCTGCATCCCCTTTACAATAAACACGACCGCGACTGGAACGGCAAGTGGTCCTATGTGAACCGTCGTGAAGGAGGCAAGTGGTATTCCCTCTTTACGATGCCTTTCAAGACCCTTAAGGTCCCCACCCCCAAACCCGGTAACGTCTGGACCTTGAACCTGGGCCGCGAATCCCGTATCATCGGCGGCAGCGGTAACGAGATCCCCGAACTGTCTCTCTGGTCACCCAATCTGGAAAACGCCGGATTCCACGACCGTGAGGCTTTCGGCGAAGCTGTCTTTGAATAAGACTCTGTTCCCGATAAAAGTCGGGAAACAAGGTTGAGAAAGTTGGGGCGGAAGGAAATGTTTTCCTTCCGCCCCAAATCTTTTTAAGCACAAATATTTTGCAAGATTTGCAAAAGAACGGCACTGCAAATACAGCTTTATTTCACTGTGCTATAAAATCAAGAGCACCCTCTTTCAGAGTGACATTGACCTTCATTCCGGGGGTCAGTGTATTGGCGATCAACATTCTTGAAAGAGGTGTTTCAATGAGCTGGATGATCGCTCTCTTGAGGGGACGGGCTCCGAAATCGGGGTCGAAACCGGCCTCGCCGATGAAGTTTTTGGCTTCATCAGAAACCACAAGCGATATATCCTGCGCATTGAGACGGCCCTGGACACGGATCAACAGCAGATCAACGATCTTACGGATCTCTTCCTTGCCGAGAGCGTGAAAGGTGAGTATCTCATCGATCCGGTTGAGAAATTCCGGTCTGAAATGACCTCTGAGTTCCAGATTCAGTTCTTCTTTCAGAGCTTCCGGACTCTTGCCGGAATTCAGGATCATCGAACTGCCGATGTTGCTCGTCAGGATGATAATGGTGTTTTTGAAACTCACCGTACGCCCCTGAGAATCGGTGACGATACCGTCCTCAAGGATCTGCAGCAGAATGTTGAACACATCCGGATGAGCCTTTTCGATCTCATCAAAAAGCACCACCGAATAAGGTCTGCGGCGGACAGCTTCTGTCAGCTGCCCCCCCTCATCATAGCCCACATATCCCGGAGGAGCCCCCACCAGGCGGGAGACGCTGAATTTTTCCATATACTCAGACATATCGATTCTCACCATAGCTCTTTCGTCATCAAAGAGCTGTTCAGCAAGTGCCCGTGCCAGTTCCGTTTTTCCCACTCCGGTGGGGCCGAGAAAGATGAAACTTGCAATAGGTCTGTTGGGATCATTGAGTCCTGCCCTGGCCCGGAGGACAGCTTCTGAAACGGCATTCACGGCCTCTTGTTGTCCCACGACCCGGTTATGAAGGCGGTCGGCAAGATTGAGGAGCTTTTCTTTTTCGCTCTGCACCAGTTTTGCCACGGGGATACGAGTCCACCGGCTGATGATAGCTGCGATATCTTCTTCATCCACTTCCTCCTTGAGCATTCTTGAACTGCCCTCTTCTCTGACGGCGGCTTCTGCGGCAGCGATCTGCTGTTCGATGCCGGGAATGGTGCCGTGGCGAAGTTTGGCGGCTTCTTCCAGATTGTAGGAGCGTTCAGCTTTTTCCAGTTGGAGTTTTGCCAGGTCAAGGGATTCCCGGTAGCCCCGCAAATCGGCAATAGCCTTTTTTTCCTTTTCATACCGTGCCCGGAGTTCTTTACCGGCTTCTTTCAGATCTGCGGCCTCTTTTTCCAGCATACTTCTGCGTTTGACAGCGGCGGCATCCTTTTCATTCCGGAGTCCTGTTATCTCGATTTCGAGCTGCATCACACGGCGTTCATTTTCGTCCAGTTCCTTGGGGCTGCTGTCGATTTCTGTACGCAATGCGGCGGCGGCTTCGTCCACCAGGTCGATCGCCTTGTCGGGCAGGAAGCGGTCAGCGATATACTTGTCAGAAAGCACTGCTGCGGCCACGAGGGCACTGTCCCAGAGTTTCACACCGTGGTGGATCTCATAGCGTTCTTTCAGCCCCCGCAGGATCGAAATGGTGTCCTCGACGGTGGGAGGATTGACCACGACTGACTGAAACCTGCGTTCCAGGGCGGCATCTTTTTCGATATACTTGCGGTATTCATCCAAAGTGGTGGCACCGATACAGTGCAGTTCTCCCCGTGCGAGCATAGGTTTGAGCAAATTTCCGGCATCCATAGCGCCTTCGGAAGCTCCTGCACCGACCACAGTATGGAGTTCGTCGATAAAGAGGATGATCCTGCCTTCGGCACTGACCACTTCATTCAGGACTGCTTTGAGCCGTTCCTCAAATTCGCCCCGGAACTTGGCTCCGGCGATCAGGGCTCCCATATCCAGACTGACCAGCTGCCTGTTTTTCAGATTTTCGGGCACATCCCCCCGAACGATACGGCGTGCCAATCCTTCTGCGATAGCGGTTTTGCCTACGCCGGGTTCACCGATGAGTACGGGGTTGTTTTTGGTACGGCGTGAAGGATCTGGATCACCCGGCGGATCTCCTCATCCCGGCCGATAACAGGGTCGAGTTTATCCTGAATGGCAAGCTGGGTCAGGTCTTTTGAATACTTTTTCAAAGCCTCAAAAGTTCCTTCGGGGTCGGCGGAAGTCACCCGCTGGCTGCCCCGGATGGTCTGGAGAGATTGCAAAACCTTTTCACAGGTGATGCCCGCCTTGTTGAGGAGCTTTTCGGCGGCAGAACCTGAACCGTTGAGGATTCCCATAAAAAGATGTTCGGTACTGATATATTCATCGCCCATTTCTTCCGCCTTTTCTGCGGCCTGGGTCAGCAGTGCAGAAAATTCCCCTGAGGTGTAGATCTGTCCCTGATTGCCGCTGACTTTGGGGAGTTTGTCCAATTCTCCGGCGAGCTGATTGGCCAGCAGAGAAACGTTGACTCCCAGTTTGGAAACGACAGAAGGGATCAGACCTTCTTTCTGATTGAGCAGAGCATACAGCAGATGCAAAGCCCGCAGTTCGTTATTGTTCAGTCTGACGGCACAGTTCTGAGCTTCCATAAGGGCTTCACGGCTTTTATTGGTGAATTTTTCCATATTCATAAATGTGTCCCTCCCTTGCTTTGGGTGAAAATAATAATGTTCACCCTTTCATAAAGCAAAAAGTATGCCAACATTTCCGGACGGTACAAACATTTTTTCTGCCGTGCCAATTTGTCACACGAAGTGCCAATTTGTCACATATCTGCTGTGCCAGAGCCTTCCTCTTTGTTTTGTTCTTGGCTATATTCCCTATATGGGTAGATTTCTATTCTCTTAAACTTTTAAGCGGCACAATACTATTGCAAAAATTGCAATAGTGTTGTGCTGAAAAAGGTTTGGGAAAAGGGGGTGGGGTTTGGGGCGGGGGAAAAAGACCTTTCCTTAATGATATGCACCCCAAATGTTGGACACAACAAAAGGGTGCATATTTATGGAAAAAAATGCAAAAAAGTCAATGTCCTATGATGCAAAATTCAAAATCATGGTTATATTAGACATTGTAAACAACGGTTTGCCTCTTCGAAGCGCAATCAGGAAATACTG
>JAZUPO010000134.1:0-40170 GCA_045605205.1 Victivallaceae bacterium | reverse complement strand
AATTTCTTCCTTTGATCCTGACAAGATGATCGATGCCCGCCGGATCGGCGTTTTCGGACGGCAGGTGGGTACAGTCGAAAACATCAACCGTAAAGGAATTCTTGTCAAGGCCCTTTCCCGGATCCATCTGGGCGACCGTCTGCGGCTTGTGCCTCCTGACGGCGGAGACGGTATGAGCTTTTCTCTCACTTGTATGGAAGACCGTCAGAAAAAGATCAATTCTCTTTCCAAAGGCGGTATGGCTTTTATTCCCGGTTCCTTCAGTGCCACCCCCGGTTGGTACATTTTCAAGATCGGCGAAAACGGCTTTGACTTCAGTCGTCAGGCAGCCTCTCTTGCCCCCAGGCGTCAGGGGGTGAATCTTGCTCTTGAAGTTTCCGCAGACCAGTGGCAGTGTTCCATTGCAGAAGTTCCGGGATTCCGCTGGCAGCATACTCTTTCCCTTGCTGCGGCCGACCGTCATCCCGCCACAAAAGAACAGATCTCCGACGGATTTTCCTCAGGAGTCCCGGCACCGTGGAAAGTTGAAAGGTGCGATGTAAGTTTCAAGGGCACACCTTTTTTCCTGCCGGGGGCGGTTTTGAAGGAAATACGCAGAAATTTCTGGCAGGAGGCTGAAAAAGCCCTGAAAGAAGCAGACTTTGCCAGCCTCAAAAAGCGTACTCTTGATTCCTTTATAAATGCTCTTGAAGCAGAAAAGGGGTCTACTGAAATACCGGAACCACCTCAAACCTTTGAGATCCCCGGTTTCATCAGTGAAAGCGATTTGCCGGAATGGGAACAAAAAATTTCCCGTGCCGCCAAAAGCGGAATCCGTTTCTTCCGGGCAGGCGGTATTCACGCTCTGACACTTTTGAAAAATATTCCCGAAGCCCAACTTACAGCGGTCTTTCCCCTGAGTGTCACCAATTCACAATGTGCCGCACTGCTCAAAGAAAATGGTTTTGTCAGTGCCGCTTTTTCTCCGGAACTCCCCCCAAAAACCATTCCGGAACTTTTGAGCCGATCCCCCCTGCCCCTCTACCGGACAAGTGCCCCCGTCCCGTTACTGGTCAGCCGGACAAAACTTGCTCCGGAAGGCATCTGGCAGGAACGTTCAGGAACCAAACTGCTTCTTGCCTTTGACCCTGAAGAAAAATTATGGAAACTCTGGAAAAAATAAATGCTTTTTCAGATAAATCGACTTGCAATAGTGGTCTGTATGATATATATTGAGTACAGATAACCCCTCTGGAAAAAGGAGAATATACTATGGCAACTGTCATTGAACTGACACCTGAATTGTGCAAAAGCGTTACTGAAAAACCGGGCGTTGTCCTGCTTTATTTCCGTGCCGAATGGTGCGGAGCCTGCAAGACTATGGGCCGGATCATCGATCAGATCGCAGAGGAAACCCCTGCTGAATTGATCATCGCCAAGTGCAACATCGAAAACTGTATCGAATGTGCCACATCTTATGAAGTGACCTCCATTCCCCGGATGGTGATCTTCAAAGACGGAAACGAAATCAAACGCATCAATTCTTCCATTGGCAAGGGAGCCCTTCTCAATGAGCTGCTCCCATTGCTCAAAGAAGATCAGTAAGTAAAAGGCAGAGCTGTTGTGGCATAGTTTTTCAACAGTTCTTCCTCATAAAATACTTTCATCAGAAAAAGTCCGTTGGGCGGAGCTGTTTCAGGAGCTGCCAAACGGGCTTTTGCTTCAAGGATCCTTTGTACCGCTTCAGGTGAAAGTTTCCCCGCCCCGGCAGCTTCGATCGTCCCCATAAGACAGCGGATCATCTTGTAAAGAAATCCGTTTCCCACAAAAGTGACACAGCCGAAATGCCCGAATTCCGCATAGTCGATGCGGTAAATGGTACGCACAGCATCGTCAATGGCGGAACGCTCCACCACAAAGGAGGAATAATCGTGTGTCCCGGTCAAAACAGGCAGAACAGCTTTGATCTTTTCAGGGTCAAGGGTATGACAGGATTTCCAGGAATAACGGACCGAAAAGGGTGATTCCGGGCCATAATTCAATACATAGGTATAAGCCTTGCCCAGAGCATCATAGCGGGAGTGAAATGCCAGAGGCACTTCAACAGCAGAACGGATGCGAATGGAATAAGGCAACCGCCGGTTCAGAACTTTCATCAGATTTTCCGCCGGGATATCAGGCTGTTCAGGGGTGATGAAACTTGCCACAAATCCCAGGGCGTGAACTCCGGTATCTGTACGGGAACTGCCGATAAGATGAATAGGATGTTTGTAAAGTTTTTCAAGCGTTTCCTGCAAAGTCTGCTGAACAGAAGGACTGTGGGGCTGGATCTGCCAGCCGCAGTAATCACTGCCATCGTAAGAAATTTCAAGTTTATACCGTTTGTAAGGTGTGTAAGGAGTGTATTCAAGCCCCATAATCAAAAATCTCCCCGGCAACTGAGTTCCAGAACAGCAAGCCGTCACCGGTCAAAGCAATGCGTTCCTGTGAAATAATAAACCATTCTTCAGGCAGAGTATCTGCAACCGTGCGGATGATATTCTGTCTCATTTGCCAATCATCGTGTCCGGGAACATTGTTCCACAATTCAGGAGTCCACCCGGCAACGGTGCGTAAATTGACTGCAAATATTTCATTGAGCCTTGCCGCTTGAGAAATAACATCTGTTTCAGGATTTTTTCCTGACAACCACTCCTCAAGAGTGCCGTAAGTGTAACGTACATTTCCGTCAAATCCACTGGCAGCAGGGCCGATCCCTGCAAGCAGACCGCCCCGCCATACATTCACATTGTGCCGGCATTGACACCCCGGACGGGCAAAGTTGGAAATTTCATACCGGTCAACTCCCCGTTGTGCCAGATACTCAGCGATCTGCGGCATCATCAAAGCGGCTCTTTCATCATCTTCAGGCAGTTTCAGAGCGGCATTTTCTTCGGCCGTCAGGGCATAACAGGAAATATGATCCACGCCTCTTTCAAGAGCTTCATCCACACCTTGAAAAAAGGCTTCATCACTCTGGTCCGGCAAAGCAAAAATCAAATCCGTATTCCAACGGGGGAAGTGGGCATTTTTCACAAGTTCCAGTGCATTTTCGAGAGCAGTCTGTGTACATTTCCGTCCGATCGCCTTGCGGACATCAGGGTCGAAACTTTGCACCCCCATACTGAGGCGTGTGATATTTTCCCGGAGCAAAGCGACCTTTTCCGGGGTAAGAGACTCCGGATTGGCCTCACAGGAAATTTCCGTTTCCGGCTCAAATTCGAGACGGCTTTTCAGAAACTTGAAAAACCTTTCCAGCTGCTTTTCAGAAAGCAATGTAGGCGTTCCGCCGCCTATGTACACAGTTTCAGCTTTGCCGCCGGGAACAAAGCTCTTTTCCAAATGCTGCAAAAATCTTTCCATAAGCTCTTCCCCTGCTCCCGGCAGGGAATAAAATGCACAATAGCCGCACTTGGAAGTGCAAAAGGGAACGTGGAAATAATAATTCATCAGAAAGGAAAGGCATCATCTGCAGCAGGTTTGGGGTTTTTCTTCTCATCCCGGTCCCGGTATTTGGCGGGATCAGCGGCAACTTCCTGCTTACGCAAGCCGTTGACGATGACCGCTTGTTGGGGACGGACAGGACAAATATATTCACATCCCCCGCAACCGACACATAATTCAGGTGTCACCTTGGGGATGGTCAAACCCTTTTTATAAGGAACCATATCCAGAGCACCGGTCGGACAGTGTTCTGCACAAGCCCCGCAGGACTCCTCATCCACCACCACGACACACCGGTTCCGGTAATAGGTGACCATTCCCACCCGGCACCGTTTTTTCTCGGGCAGAGTCAAAGGTTTCAGAGCACCGGCAGGACAGATATTGCTGCAGCGGTTACATTCCGGATCACAGAAGCCGTTTGCTGTTGACATACGGGGCTGCCCCATACCGGCAAGACCATATTCAAACAAGGCGGGTGTCAATACTTTTCCGGGACAGTTGGCCACACACAGCTGGCATCCTGTACACTTCATATTAAACGCTTCCACATCTCCAGCTCCGGGGGGAGCACAGGGAAATGTTTTGCCTGTGCTGCCGCATTTCAAGCGGACTCCGGTTGCTCCGGCGGCACCGGCGACAGCCAGTCCGGCAAGAAACATCCGTCGTTTGCTGTCAAAGTTTTCAACCGGCGGATCCGGCAGAAAGGAGCCTTTTCCTTTAAGACCGTCAAAAGAGCATACAGCCAGACAATTGCCGCAGACCACACATCTTTCGCTGTCGATCACGCCCTTTTCAACGTCGATACAGCCCCCTTTGCAGACCTTTTCACATCCTTTGCATTTGACACATTTTTCGCTGAACTGCAGCCGGAATTTCGCCATTTTTGCCAAAAGTCCGAGCATAAATCCAACTGGACAAAGAGTATTGCAAAAGAATCTTTCTTTAAAAAAGGCCGCACCGGCGATCAAAAGCATAAAAAGAGTTCCCGCAGCCGTAATCCCCCAGGCAACGGGAGTGATTTCAGAAAAATTCCACCAGTGGGTCTTGTTGCCCACATACTGAAATACAGGCCGCAGAACGGAGTTGAAAAAACGCCCTGTTACGGAAAAGGGTTCAAAAAATCCGAAAAGAGCCCCACATCCGAAAACAAAGATCACCAACAGAAAAATTCCTGCACTGTAACGCAAAAGCCGCCGGGGCACCTGGGGTGTACTTTTGGCACGGCGGAGTTTCCGTCCCAGAAATCCGGCGATATCCTGGATATATCCCAGCGGACACCCCCAGGAACAGAAAACCCGTCCCCAGATCAGAGTGGCCAGAATCCAGAAAACCGCCACAAGAGATCCGGCGGCAAAGGCAGGGAAAAACTCCAGCTTCGCCCCTTGTCCCGCCGCATAACAGATGCCTGAAAAGCCGGCACAGATCAGAAAGAAACAGCAAGTTGAAACAACGATTCTTGCGAGTTTGATCTTTTTCACTGTCAGACGATCCGTTTGATTTTCAGTTTGGAAAGGTCACAGCTTCCAAGTCCCTGGGCGGCCCCCATAGTGAGATAATCCTTTTCAGTGGGCAGAGTCAGCCGCAGCATTTTCAATGCGGCACTGTCCACAGCCACGATATCCCGGGACATCAACAGAGAATCCATCCGCACCCGGCGGGTCTTCGGGGAACGTCCTGTGGGGCCGCCGGAGGTCATTACAAGAGAAGCGTCCACCACATTCAGATCCGGTTTCCGGATCAACACGGAATCAACGATACTCTGAGCCAGACTTTTGTGCATAAGCCGGCGATCCCAGACCACACCCATATAATTTTTCATAGCACAGGTCATCACAGCTCCGCCGTGATTTTTGAGGACGGGGACATTGATCACCACATCGGTCTCCAACAAAGCCTGATGCACCTGAGCTTCGGTCATAAACTTGGCATTTTTGATCTTTACGTTGCGGTATTCGGACAGGTTGTTTCCTGTGATCATTACGCCGCCGGCCTTTTCAACAGCTTCGCGGATACCGCTCAATTTGTAGCAGGAGACCCAATCTTTGTCACAGGTATGGTCAAACACGATCACCTTTGACGCTCCAGCTTCCAGAGCTCTTTTAACGATCCTGCCCACAAGTTCAGGATTGGTATCAGCCCCATCCTGCGGAGGGGTTTTCCAACCGATATTGGGCTTGACAAGCACACTCTGTCCTTTGCGGACAAAAGCTCCCATTCCGCCCATTTCAGCGATGGCAAGGTCAAACATATCCCCGGGAGATTTTCCCTTGACCGCCACAAGATCGGGGAGTTCCCCTTTTTTGACAGCGGCCCCCAAAGGGATCCTTTCCAGCAATCCGGCAGTTACAGCAGTAAAAATAAGACCTTTCAAAAAATCACGTCGGAACATAGGCAATATCTCCTCTTTTTTGCCTGTTTATAAAAAGAACCGGAAATATTCGTTCCGGTTCATCTTATTTTTCACTCAAGCGAGTCAACGTACTCAAGATAGGCTTCTTCGTCCATCAGATCGTCAAGATCTGCCGGATCAAAGTCGATCATTCTGCAAATCCACCCTTTATCTTCGGGAGATTCGTTAATGAGATCGGGAGCATCAGCCAACATTTCGTTGACAGCAGAAATGGAACCGCTGATAGGAGAGTAGATATCTTCCGAACTGTTTTCGGACTCTATTTCACCAAGTCTGTCACCGATATTGAAGCAGTCATCTTCTTCGGGGATCTCCACAAAAGTAATTTCCCCCAGCTCTTTGGCAGCATATTCAGAAATACCTATGATCGCTTCTTCATCCTGAACTTCGACCCAAACGTGCTCTTCTGTATAGTATCTCATAATAACTCTCTCAAAAAATCTCCTTTTTTTCCTGTTTTTCCCGACACTGCAAAAAGAAAAACAATGATGTCTCTTTTCTAAACTAATCACTGTTTATATAAATATCAAGTAAAGATGTAAAAAAAATAGAGAAATTCTTTAAAAAAAGGCAAAAAAAAACTTATTACGCCCTTTTTTCCCATCTCTGTGCCGTTTTCGGACCTTTCCCTGTTCCACCTTATTGCTGATTCGCCTGTTTATTAAAATTTTTTCAATTTTTTCTGAAAAGCAACTGGATTTTTTCATAATGGGGTGCTATATTATGGATACGCAATGATTGCGGTGCTGCTTTTCCCTGATCTCCGGATGAGGAAATAAAAAAATGATTTTTTTTGAAAAGTTCACTTGCAATTTGCAAAAAACGGCGTTATATTAAGGAATCGTCGATACGATTAAGTAATAACGGCGGGTTGATAGCTCAGTCGGTAGAGCATCGCCCTTTTAAGGCGGTGGTCCCGGGTTCGAGTCCCGGTCAACCCACCATTTTTTTGATTTATAAAACGAAGGATTCGGTAAAATGAGCAAAGTCTGCGCACTCTGCGGCAAGGTCCGCGGCAACGGCGGTTGCATCACCCGGCGCGGTCTGGCGAAGAAGGCAGGCGGCATCGGTATGCATGTGGTGAAGAATGTGAAGCGTACCTTTGAGGTCAATCTTCAGAATGTGAAGATCGTCGAGAACGGTACCGTCAAGACCGTCAAGCTCTGCACCAGCTGCATTCGCACCGGAAATTTCCAGAAGGCGTAATCCGCCAATATTCGGAATACTTCGGAAGCAGGCGGGTTCCCTGAGGGAACTCGCCTTTTTGCATTTAAGTATCTTGAAAGTTTCAACTTCAAAAAGGTTGTATTTTCAGCAGCTTTTTACTGAAAGAACAATTATTATGCTCGGTTTGGGAGATAGCTTTGTACTTGCAGCCGTAATCGGCACCGTGATAATCACGGCCATTTGTGTCATATTCGGTGCCCTCAACTGGAATTCCGGAGCAGGAGACGACAAAAAATGAGCTGTGAACTTTTTCCGGCAGCGGCAGAATCCGGAATGAACACTTGGGTTCTGGGGATCCTGATTCTGATTTATGCCTGCATTATCGGATTTTTAGGATTCCGGGGCTTCAAAAAAACAAAAACAAGCAAAGACTACCTTGTCGGCGGCCGCGAAATACATCCCTTTGTTATGGCAATGAGTTACGGGGCAGCTTTTATCAGCACTTCAGCCCTGGTGGGATTCGGCGGCATTGCCGGACAGTTCGGTATGGGACTGCTCTGGCTGGTCTTTATGAATATCGCTTTCGGCATTTTCATCGCCTTCATCTGGTTCGGACGCAAGACCCGGGCGATGGGAGTAGCTCTGGGAGCTGCCACATTCCCTGAGTTCATAGGCAAACGCTTTCACTCCAACACCTTGCGTCTTTTGATCGGGATTGTCATCTGTGTTTTTATTCCTCTTTACTCCAGCGTAGTTCTCATCGGCGGAGCCCGTTTCCTGCAGGAAGTAATGATGATCCCTTACACTTGGGCCCTGGGTATTTTTGCCGCAGTCGTGGCAGTCTATGTGATCTTCGGCGGTCTGAAAGGAGTGATGTATGTCGATGCCCTTATGGGGACAGTTATGATCGGCGGTATGCTTCTGCTTCTTGTGCTCTGCTATGTCAAATTGGGGGGGATCATCCCTGCTCATCAGGCTTTGACCGATATGGCACCTCTGGTCAAAGAACGTATGCCCGACGCCTATGCCCTGGGACACAGAGGTTGGACGGTTATGCCTGAATTCAATTCCATCTGGTGGTGGACTTTAGTTTCAAGTCTTATGCTCGGCGTGGGCATAGGAGCTCTGGCTCAACCCCAGCTTGCAGTCCGTTTTATGACGGTCAAAAGCACCCGTGAACTCAACCGGGCGGTTCTGATCGGAGCTGTTTTCATCTTTTGCACCGTGGGAGCGGCCTATACGGTGGGAGCTCTTTCCAACGTCTTTTTCTACGCTCCCGACAAAGGGATCGCGGGCAATGTTCAGCTTCTGGCCATTGAGGCGGCCAAAGGGAATCCCGACCTTATCATTCCGATGTTTATCCGTGAAGCTCTGCCCGCTCTGGTACTCTATCTTTTCTCTCTGACGATGCTGTCGGCAGCGATGTCCACGATGAGCTCTCTCTTTCACGTTACAGGTTCTTCCCTGGGCCACGATATCTACCGTTCAGTGACCCTTTCCGGAACGGACAGTATCACAATCACCCGTATCGGTATCATTTGCGGAATCGTTGTTTCTGTACTTTTTGCCATTATTCTGCCTCCCGGTATCGTTGCCCGTGGGACGGCCATCTTTTTCGGAGTCTGTGCGGCGGCATTTCTGCCCTCTTACGTCGCCTCTCTCTACTGGAAAAACGCCACAAAAGCAGGAATTTTTGCCAGTATTATCACCGGAGTGGTGTCAAGTTTGGCCGGTCTCTGTTTCTTCCATATAAAAGAATCAGCTGCCCTGGGCATCTGCAAAGTGCTTTTCGGAAGAGATGTTCTCATTACCGCTCACCCCTGGCCGGTGGTGGATCCTTTTATTTATTCGTTTCCGCTGGCGATCATTGCCTTGATCGTTGTCAGCCTTTTTACAAAAAAACCGGGGGAAGCTCTGTTAAAACGCTGCTTCCCGGATACTACGGAGGAAAATTGATATGGCGTTCAAAAATGTTTCCAATCAGGTAAATTTCCCCGAACTTGAAGCTGAAGTCCTCAAATTCTGGGAAGAAAACAAGATCTTTGAAAAATCCCTCGAACAGCGCAAGGGCAGCAAGGAATTTGTCTTCTACGACGGTCCTCCCTTTGCCACAGGTCTGCCCCACTACGGACACCTGCTCGCCGGTACCATCAAAGACGTGATTCCCCGCTATCAGACTATGCGCGGCAACTATGTCGAACGCCGCTTCGGCTGGGATACCCACGGGCTCCCCATTGAAGCTCTCGCCCAGGATGCTCTTGGCATCAGCGGTGCTCACGAAATCAAAAAGTTCGGCGTTGACAAATTCAACGAACAGTGCCGTTCTATGGTGCTCCGTTATGTGGGTGAATGGCGTAAAACCGTTACCCGTATGGGACGCTGGGTCGACTTCGACAACGATTACAAGACAATGAATCCCAGCTTTATGGAAACTATCTGGTGGATCTTCAAACAGTTGTGGGATCAGGGCCGTATTTACAAATCCTACCGGATTATGCCCTATTCCTGGAAACTGTCAACGCCTCTTTCAAACTTTGAAGCAGGCAGCAACTACAAAGATGTTCAGGATCCGGCCGTAACCGTCCGTACCAAAGTCATTTCAGGAGCCGATGCCGCCTGGGGAGACACCTATCTGCTCATCTGGACAACCACCCCCTGGACTCTGCCCGAAAACCTTGCCATCTGTGCCGGTCCTGAAGTGGATTATGCCATTGTCCGTGATTTGACCGATGAAAAGAAGAGTTGTTACGTTATGGCAACAAGCCGTATTTCCACTCTCTTCAAAAAGCCGGAACAGTACGAGATCGTCAAAGAACTCAAAGGTACCGACCTGAAGGGCTGGGAATATGAACCTCTCTTCCCCTACTTCACTGACCTTAAAGCTGAAGGCTGTTTCAAAGTCCTCAACGACGATTATGTCAGCACCGGCGACGGTGTGGGACTTGTCCACATCGCTCCTGCTTACGGTGAAGACGACTTCCGGGTCTGCCGTGAAGCCGGTATCAACTGCATTGCAGATCCTCTGGACACCTCCTGCAACTTTACCGATAAAATTCTGGAATATCAGGGCCGCATCTGCAAAGATTGCGACAAAGATATCATCCAGCGTCTGAAAGCTGAAGGCAAACTGGTCCACCAGGCCACCATCAAACACTCCTATCCCTTCTGCGACCGCACCGACACCCCCCTCATCTACCGTGCCATCGAAGCCTGGTATGTGCGGGTGGAAGATCTGCACGAACGTCTCGCAGCCGGCAATAAAGATGTCCGCTGGCAGCCTGATTATGTGGGCGGCAAACGCTTCACCAACTGGCTTCTCAATGCCCGCGACTGGAACATCAGCCGCAACCGCTTCTGGGGTTCCTGTATCCCGGTCTGGATCAACGACGAAGATCCTTCCGACTGCATCTGCGTGGGCAGTGTGGATGAGCTGGAACAGCTTTCCGGTGTAAAAGTGACCGACTTGCACAAGCATTTTGTTGACAATATCGTCATCAAAAAGGACGGCAAAACCTATCACCGGACTCCCGAGGTGCTGGACTGCTGGTTTGAATCAGGTGCTATGCCCTACGCCCAGCAGCACTATCCCTTTGAAAACAAGGAACGCTTTGAAAAGAACTTCCCCGCCGACTTCATTGCAGAAGGTCTTGACCAGACCCGGGGCTGGTTCTACACCCTTATGGTGCTGGGCGTCTGCCTCTTTGACAAATCACCCTACAAAAACGTGGTGGTCAACGGTCTGATCCTGGCTGAGGACGGCAAAAAGATGTCCAAACGCCTGAAAAACTATCCTGACCCCAACGATGTGATGGACCGGTGCGGTGCAGATGCACTGCGTCTTTTCCTGCTGGGTTCACCTGTTGTCCGGGCAGAAGATCTGCGTTTCTCAGAAAACGGTGTCCGCGAAGTCCTGCGTGAGGTGATGATCCCTATGTGGAACGCCCTTTCATTCTTTACCACCTACGCCAATGTGGACGGTTACACCCCCGCCCCCGGCGAAGTTCTGCCCCCCGCCGCTCCTTCCAACGTTCTTGACCGCTGGATCCTGAGCTCCTGTGCCAGTATGATGGCGGAATTGCGTACGGAACTTGACAACTACAATCTGCAGAAGGCCGCCAACCGTTACTCCAGATTCATCGACGATCTGACCAACTGGTACATCCGCCGCAGCCGCCGCCGCTTCTGGAAAAGCGACTCCGACAGCGACAAAAAAGAGGCTTACCAGACCTTGCATTATGCCTTGCTGGTCTTTGCCAAGGCAGCTGCCCCCTTCATTCCTCTGACCACTGAAGCGATCTATCAGGTGCTCAGAACTGAAGGTATGCCCGAATCTGTCCATTTGTGCGATTATCCCGAAGTAATGACCACCCGTGATCCGGAACTGGAACGCCAGATGGCTCTGACCCAGACGGCTGTTTCCAACGGCCGGTTCCTGCGTACAGCCAACAACCTCAAGGTGCGTCAGCCTTTGAGCAAGGCGGTCATTGCCGCTCCCGATGCTGCGGCTCAGGCACTTCTTGCCCAGACCGCCGACATCATCGCTGAAGAACTCAATGTCAAAAAGGTCGACTTCTGTAAAGATGAAGAACAGCTGGTCAAGCGTTCCTGCAAGGCAAACTTCAAAGCCCTGGGATCCCGTCTGGGAGCTCAGATGAAGTTCGCCGCTGCCAAGATTGCCGCCCTGAGCGGCAAAGAGATCAGCAGCATTCTGGCCGGAAATGCTCTTTCACTTGAGCTTCCTGACGGCCGCACTGCCGAGATCACCGCTGCCGATCTGGTGATCCAGCGTGAAGAACTGCCCGGAATGGTGGCTGCCAGTGAAGGCGGCGTGACCATTGCTCTCACCACGGAACTTACTCCTGAGCTGGTGGCAGAAGGTTTCGCCCGCGAACTGGTGAGCAAGATCCAGAACCTGCGTAAAGAAAAGGATTTTGAAGTCACCGACCGTATCAACATCACCTGTACCGTTCCTGCTGAACAGCAGAAAGCTGTTGACGCCTTCAAGAGCTACATCTCTTCAGAAGTCCTTGCCGCCTCCTTTACTTACGGTGAGGGTGACACTGAACTTGATGTCAACGGTACCAAAGTGATGATCTCCGTCGCCAAGGCGGAATGATCCCAGGCAAATGAAACGCCGTGCCCAGTGGGGAATATTCCTCGGGCTGCTGTTGGCCGCAGCAGCCCTGGGGATCGCTTTGCAGCCGGGAAAAGGCAGCAGAAAACATACGCTTTCTTTCCCGGTTATGGGCACGGTGGCGACTTTGACTTTTTATACTGACTCAGAACATTTCAAACAGGCCGCAGCAGAAATTCAAAAAGAATTTGCTGAAATTTCCCGTATTGCCAACCGGCACGACAGCACAAGTGAAATTTCACGTCTCAACCAGGAGGCGGCCCGAAAGCCCTTTCAGTGTACTCCTGCCTTGTGGGAGATCCTGACCGAAGCCCGCCTGGCTCACCGTCTTTCTGAAGGGGCTTTTGATATTTCCATTGCCCCCCTTATGACCAATTGGGGCTTTTACCGTAAACGTTCAAAAATCCCCTCTGCTGAAGAAACTGCAGAAATCAAAAAACTTACAGGCCTTGAAAAAATCACTTTTGATGACCTGAACCGCACAGTCAAGTTTCCCCGGGCCGGTTTCGCCCTGGATCTGGGAGGCATTGCCAAAGGTTATGCCATTGAACGGGCATACAGACGGGCGCTGCAGCAGGGCATTACACAGGGCGTCATTGATTTGGGCGGCAATTTGCGTTTGCTTCCCCTGCCCCCGCCGGGACGGCGGCATTATATGATCGGCATCCGCCGTCCGGAACGGAAAAACGGCGGAGTTATGCCGGAAATACTCCGTCTGCCCGGTGACACTGCAGTATCAAGTTCCGGGGATTACGAACGTTTTGTCAAACTTGAAGGAAAATTTTTCGGCCACATTATGGATCCTGCCACTGGGATCCCTGCTCCGGGGAAGCGGGCGGTCACAGCAATTTCCGACCGTGGGATCCGTTCCGACTGGCTCTCAACAGCAGTCTTTCTGCGGGGGAAAAAGCTGGCCGAAAAGTTGAAAAAATCACTGCCGAACACACGATTTGTCATTATTGAAAGGTGATTTCACACCTTTCATAAAAACATAACAGGAACATTTACGACTATGAAAAATTTTCTCGCTTTTTTTCTCCTGACCGGAGTGCTTTTCAGTGCAGGGGGAGCCGAATTTGCCAAAGCTCTCAATTACAGGATCATTATTCCTGACAAGGCAACTGCCATTGAAAAAGCCGCTGCCGCCGAATTGCAGCTCCATTTGAGCAAAAGTTTCACAACCCCGGTCAAGCTCAACGGTAAAACGCCCAAGACGATCTGTTTCTTTGTGGGCAACTCAAAAGAAGCCGCTGCCGCCGGACTTATGGCAGGAATATATGAAGGGGAATTTGGCATTTTCCGCAAAAATGACAACTTCCTTTTGACAGGTTGCGATACCCCGAATGGAATTCTTACCCGTCTGACCGATGAATGCGGAACATTCCACAGCGTTGCCTATTTCGTTCAGAAATATCTGAATGTAAAGATCTTTATGCCGGGAAAACAGGGCATAAAATATGCTTCAAATCCTGAAATCATTTTTTCAAAAGACTCAGATATCCCCTGTCCTGCGTTCGGTGTCCGGGGATTCCAGAGTCAGGGCAAAGGGTGCCCCCGGGAGGATTCTGTACTTTACTTCAGACGCCGTCTCGGACGGGTCCCCGCCTGGACAAAAAGCAATTACTATTACAAATTTCTCAACACCTGGAACAAGCGGTTCAAAGACAAACCTGAAATGTTCGCTCTTCACGAAGGCCGCCGGGTCAATGAAAATTATCCCCGCCACTTCCCCTGCACTTCAAATCCGGCCGTAGTGGATCAGGTGGAAAAAGATGTGGCTGAAGCCTTGAAAAAGCGTCCGAATATCACTTCTATCCGTTTCTTTTCGGATGCTCCTGTACGCAGTTGCAGCTGTGCAAACTGCCGCAACTCGGCAGCGGGAAAATATGTCACTGCCACCGATCACAGCGAAACCGTTTACGCCTTTTTCTGCAAGATCGCCAAGCGTGTGCTGAAACACAAGCAGGGACTTTATTTCCACATTCAGACCAAAGGCAGTGTCTACTGCAATGTTCCCCGGACAGAAACACTGCCCCCGAACACGGTCATTTCTATTCTGACCGGACACTTTTCTCCTCTGGACTACGACAAGATGCGTGCCCTTTGTTCCGACTGGCGCAAAGCAGGTGCAAGAGTCATCGTCTTTGCCTACCCCAGAGCCCCTGAAATGAAAGACTATCCCCTGATGAATCCTCACAGGATCGCTGAATATTACAAAAAATTCCAGGGTGCTGCTGAAGGCAGCAATATGTCCGAAGGCCGTTCCAAAGTGCCTTATTCTTTCAGTGCTCTCAATACCTATATCCACAGTGCGGTGATGTTTGACACCAGAGTGGATGCAGACAAACTGATCGATGAATTCTGTGCTCTTGCCGCCCCCCAAAGCAGCAAAGAACTGAAAAAGTTTTACACTGCTATGGAACAACTCCTTGAGGGAGCCGGATTCCGTGACGATCCCCGTTACAACTGCTATGCGATGGTACGTCTGCAAGCTCCCCGTACGGCTCTGGCCCAAGCCCTTGCCAAAGAGCCCGGAAATCAGTTTTTGAAACAGCTTTCTGCTGATTTTGCCAACTTCATCAAAGTCATAGAAAAAACCGCTCCTTCCATTGCAAAATACCAAAAAGCCATTAAGGAGTATGAGGCTTCCGCCGCCAGGCGGAAACTTGTCAAACTTTCCCCCGAGCCTGTGGAATTTCCTCTGACCCCCTTTAAGATCTACGACGATTTTCAGGAAGGTTCCGTCAAGATCCGGCAGGAAAAAGATGATTTCAAATTCACAGTTCTCTGCAAGGAAAACAAGATGGCTTCACTCAGGGCCTTCTGTAAAGAAAACCATACCGGTATGATCTGGTCTGACGATGCGATTGAAGTCTTTTTCAGCGGTACAGCAGCTTCTTTCCCCTACATCCACCTGACGATCAATTCCAAAGGCATCTACCGGATGCAGCTCAATACTGCCCCCGGCAAAGTCACTGACATAACCGATGTCGCCCTTAAAACCAAAGGATACACCGGCAAAGATGAGTGGGGCGTTGAAGCGGCCGTGCCCCTCAAAGCTCTGAAAACATTTATCAAAGACAAGAAATTAAAAGTTGGTTTCTGCCGCTGCCGTCATATGACGGGCAAACGTCAAACCCAATTCAGCGGCGTACAAAAATCCCTTACCGGCGGTTTTCACGCTGACTCGGCCCGTTTTACGGTTCAGATTTTTTGACAGAAAAATCCATATAAAAAAGCAAATTTTACTGGCAAAAAAATCTTTTACAGAGTATATTTAACAGCGTACCTTAAAAATCCAATATTCAAGGAGATCTCATTATGAAAGAACTTCGCCTCGGTGTTATCGGCTGTACCAGCCGCGGTACTCTTGCCGACAACGCTCATAAGCCGGAAGAAGGTGTCCGGATCGTTGCCGGTGCCGATATCTATCCCGACGCCAGAGAGATGTTTCTGAAGCGTTACGAAGAAAAATTCCAATTCAAACCCAATGTCTACGAAGACTACCGGGAAATGATCGAAAAAGAAAATCTGGACGGTGTTTTTGTCACTGCTCCCGACTTCCTGCACGAAGAAATGGGCGTGTTCGCTCTGGAACACAAAGTCCCTGTCTATATGGAAAAACCCCTGGCTATCACACTGGCCGGAGCTGACCGCATCCTTGAAGCTGCCTACCGCAACCGCACCAAACTGGTAGTGGGACACAATATGCGTTATATGGATTTCACCCGCAAGATGAAACAGCTCATCGACGCCGGTGAAATCGGTGAAGTCAAGACCATCTGGTGCCGTCACTTTGTCTGCTACGGCGGTGACGCCTACTTCAAAGACTGGCACGCTGTTGAACGTTATGCCAACACGATGCTGCTTCAGAAAGGTGCTCACGACATCGACATCATCCACTGGCTGGCCAACGGTTTCAGTACCCGTGTCCACGGTATGGGCAATCTGACCGTCTATGATAAGCTGCCCCGCCGTGATGTTTCCCAGAAACGTATCCCCTACACCAAGGTGGCTTCCTGGTCCGATGCCCACTGGCCCCCGGAAAACACCAGCGGCTACTATCCCGAAATCGAAGTCAACGACTTGAATATGATCCAGATGACCCTCGACAACGGTGTGCTTGCCTGCTATCTGCAGTGCCACTATGCTCCCGACAGCTGCCGTAACTACACCGTCATCGGTACCCGCGGCCGTCTGGAAAACCACGGCGGCAGCGAGATCCAGCTGTGGAACAACCGGGAATGCAAATACCGTATCTACGGTGACAACACCTACCGTATGCCCACTGCTGTGGGCGGTCACGGCGGTGCCGACCCCAGGATCGTCCAGAGCTTTGTGGATGCACTCCGGGGCAAATATGATGTCTGGTCAACTCCTCAGGCTGCCCGTTACAGTGTGGCCGCCGGTTGTGCCGGTGCGGATTCAATGCGTCAGGGCAACTGTGCCATCGACATTCCCAAACTTCCCGATTACCTTGAAAACTTTGACTTTGCAAGAGCAACTGAAAAGGAGAACATCTGATGCGTATTCTTGTTACCGGAGGATCCGGTTTTATCGGCAGCCACATCGTGGAACATTTCCAGGGTAAGGCTGAAATCCGCGTTCTTGACAATCTGCGCAGCGGCCACCGTGAAAACCTGAATGGTTTTGATGTGGATTTCCGTCTGGGCGATATCTGCGACCGCAAGGCCGTGGATGAAGCAATGGAAGGTGTGGACTATGTGTTCCACCTGGCCGCTATGATCAGCGTGCCTGAATCTATGACCAAGATCGCTGAATGTATCCAAATCAACAATCTGGGTATGCTCAATGTTCTGGAATCCGCTGCCGCTCACGGCGTGAAAAAGCTCTGCTTCAGCACCTCTGCCGCCATCTATGGCGACAACCCCGTGATGCCCAAGGTGGAAACAATGTTCCCCGAACCCAAGAGCCCCTACGCCATCACCAAGCTGGACGGGGAATATTACTGCGATATGTTCACCAAAGAAGGCAAGCTCCAGACCGCCTGTCTGCGTTACTTCAACGTGTTCGGTCCCCGTCAGGATCCCAAGAGTGCCTATGCCGCCGCCGTGCCGATTTTCATTGCCAAGGCTCTTGCCAATGAAGATCTCACCATCTTCGGTGACGGTGAACAGACCCGTGACTTCATCTTTGTGAAAGACATTGTGGCCGCCAACGCTTTCTTTGCAATGAACGACCACACCGGTGTCCACAACATCGCCAACGGCGGAAAAATCTCCATCAACGATCTTGCTTCTGAAATCATCCGTCTGACCGGCTCCAAGTCCAAGATCATCCACAAGGATGTCCGTGCAGGAGACGTGAAACACTCCAGAGCCTCCATTGACAAGCTCAAAGCAACCGGATTCCAGCCCTCTTACAGCTTCTCCGACGGCCTTGCCGCTACTGTGGAAGCCTTTAAGAAAGCTATGGGCAAATAATCACTTCCTTTCAGGAAATCAAAAGGGCACAGATCATTGAGACCTGTGCCCTTTTTATGCGTATTGAAATTGCCTTCTTTTTACCAATTATTATTCCAGCTGGCGGTTTGATGACGGCTCCAGAACCAGAAAGAAGAACTCTGCGAGTTGGCAAATTTGTACTTAAAAGGACATCTGTTCCGGGTAATTCCCGTAACGTGACCGTCCACAAACAGGAACGACCCTGTCCCGGGACCGGCAATCACCTTTTCAGGGATGACTTCGTCGTTGAAGCCCTTGTTGAAGTGAGGAAACACTGCGTGAACAGTATGAGAAAGAAAATCCCCTCTGTCGTCACGAGGGGATGATATAACCGGAAAATATTACTGCTGAGTCTGTTCTTCAGCTGCAGCAGTTTCTTCCTGTGCAGTTTGGGCAACTTTTCCCAGGTATTCAGGCAGTTCCAGTCCCGCAGTTTTTGCCACATCGTGCAGCGGAGGAAGACTTGCCATCATACCGGAAAGAAAGTTGGCTGTTGAAGTTTTGCCGTTGGCATTGCTGCCGCCATCCCAGACGGTGACTTTGTCGATCTTGATGTTCTTGATGGCTTCAGTCTGCAAAGCCACGATCTCCTGGAGTTTTTCGATCAAAAGCATCTGTGAAGCGGCTGAAGCATCAGAGCCGCAAGCCTCAATGATCCTGCGGTAACCATCACCTTTGGCAGAAAGGATCTCAAGATTACCTTTAGCCTCGGCAGAAAGTTTTGCATAAATGGCATCAGCCTGGCCCTGAGCTTCTCTGCGGAGTCTTTCGGCTTCAGCTTCAGCGGCAATGGTGATCTGCTGTTTTGCGATTTCCGCGGGGACGATGACTTCAGCCCGCTGACGCTGATTTTCCATTTCGGCACGGGATTTCTGAGCTTCGGCCTCAGCTTCAAACTGAGCTTTTTCGATTTGAGCCAGAGCCACCTTGTTGGCAGCTTCTGAACGGCGGTAAGCTTCAGCTTCAGCTTCGCAGCGTGAAGCGTTGGACTTTGCGATTTCGATGGCGGCAAGGTTTTCGCCCTGAGTTGCAGCAGCATCGGCCTGTTTCACTGCGACACGCTGGTCGCGGTCAGCTTCGGCTTCACCGGCAGCAGCCTGTGCATCGGCCTGTTTCACTGCGATACGGCGTGCCCGTTCAGCTTCAGCCTCACCGGCAGCGGCCTGTGCATTGGCCTGAGACACTGCAATGCGCTGTTCACGCTGGGCGTCAGCTTCACCGGCAGCAGCCTGTGCATTGGCCTGAGAAACGGCGATACGCTGTTCTCTTTCAGCCAGAGCGACACCGGCTGCGGCTTCAGCATTGGCTTTTGAAACGGCGATAGATTCATTTTTGCTGGCTTCAGCGGAACCGATACTTCCCTTACGGGTTTCTTCGGCCACGTCGATCTTTGCCTGATTGATAGCTCCGGCGGCGGCCCGCTGTCCGATAGCCTCGATATATCCGGAACCGTCAGTAATATCGGTGATATTGACGTTGAGCAGCACCAGACCGAGTTTTTTCAATTCTTCCGCCACATTGGCTTCGACTGAACGCAAAAAGGATTCCCGGTCGGCATTGATCTCTTCGATCATCATAGAAGCGATCACCAGACGGAGCTGTCCGAAAATAATATCCTTTGCCAGATCGGCAATGGCATCGGGAGTCAAACCCAGCAGACGGTCGGCCGCATTTCCCATAAGTGCAGGGTCAGTGCTGACTCCTACAGTAAAGACTGAAGGAACACTGATACGGATATTCTGTTTACAAAGAGCGTTGTCCAGATTGACATTGATCTGCATAGGACGCAGAGAAATGTAACCGTAATCCTGAATGACAGGGATCACCATCTTGGCTCCGCCGTGGATACACAAAGAAGCCTGCTGCCCACCGACTTTACCGAAAATCACCAATATCTTGTCTGAAGGACATTTTCTGTACCAGGACAGAAATGTAATAAGCAGCATCAGGACAAAAACTGCCGCGACGACCAGAAAAATAATTGTTCCCATAAAATGACTCCTTTTTTCTTGAATTTAGAGTAAATTTTTCATCAACTGCGTCTGACGACCTTGTAAAGGTTGTCCCCCAGATAGGATTCCACAACAACAGCAGCTCCGGTTTCGATCGTTTCGTCCGCAACGGCAGAAACGACCCGGGTACTGCCGGAAAGTGTTACAGTGACCTGTCCGCCGGTTTTATTTTCACCGGGGATCGAGAGATAAACGTTTCCCGGACATCCCACGAGGGTTTCCGGTTTCACATTGCCGGAATGCTGCAACTTCAACACAAGAGAAATGACTCCGGCTGTCACAAACATCATCACAACGCCGCAGAAAACTGAAACCAGCCAACCGCCCCAGCCGGAAAATTTGAAACACAGCCCGCTCAGACCGTAAAAGGTAATAAAAGCGATGATCCCTTTGATCGAAAGGACACTTACTTCGCCGATATCGCCGTCGTGGATCTCGCAGTCACATTCGGCATCGTGACCGATACCGACAAGAGTCAGAATAAACATAAGAATAAAAAGAGCCCCGCCGAAAACGGCACAAAAAAGATAGCTGTCAGTAAAAATGGTCAGCAGTTTTTCCATAAAAGCTCCCTCCTGTCAAACAATGTTTTTGTTCATACCTGGAGAATAATATATTCCCTCAACATTTTTATTTCAAGAGAGAAATATATAATTTCAGATATTTTTCTGAACTTTAAGCTGTTGAATTTTATATTTCTGCCCCAAAACAGATTTTCAGTTCCTGCAAATTTGACTTTTCATCCTTTCGGTGGTATAGTATCAAATATTGACTTTTCGGACAATAAATTTTCAAATTCCAAGGAGATCATAGTTTATGCTCAAGTATCTGCTGCTGGCGGTCCTGGTAATTTTTCAGGGGACTCTTTTCGGATCCAAATATGTGGATTTTTCCAAAGCCGGACTTCCTGCCGCTCCCAGAAAGGGTGTCGTGATTCTCAAGAAATCCAAAGGTGCCGAACTTAAAAGCTGGAAAACCTCATTCCACAGTCACGGAACCCATAAAACAAAAGCCGGAATAGCCGCTAAGCAGTGTTCAAAGAGTGAATACACTCCCCACGGTGTCAAATTCACCACCACGACCGATCTTGCAAAACTCAAAGCTCCCAATGGAAGTTATATTTATTTTTCCGCACGGCTTCTTACTTATATCAAAGTTACGCCCGATATGGTGGGGAAAAACCTCACTTACCGCTTCAAGTTCAGAGGCAAAAGATATAATGCTCCCGTTTCTAATCATCTGCTTTCAGGAGTTTCCTTTCTCGGTACAAAGGTCAGCCGTTACGCCCGGCCTGCTGTGACCGGAACTTTTGTCGATCACTCTGCCACCGGCCTTATTCCCAAAGGAGCCACTTATGCAGTTGTTTTTATGGCCCTTTACGGCTGCGGAGAACTGGAAATCAGTGAAGCGGAAGTCTCTGTTTCAGATGCAGTTGCCGCAGAAGCAGATGTTATCGTTTCTTCAACGGGTTTCATCGATCAGCAGTTCCACATTCCTGCCGATGCTCCCTTCCCTCTTTATATGATCTTCAAACGCAACAAGAAACAGCCTGTCAAACAAGCCCAGCTTGAAATCGAACTTCCTGAAGGATATGCTATTGTGGGTTCCACCCGTCCTTTCGGACTTCCTGCCAGACACAATACGGGCAAGTTTACGATCAATGCTCTGAGTGCACTCCGGCACACCATCACTGACGGTGCTTTCTGTCCCTGGCGGCCCCAGATGCTTCTGCTTCATTCCAAACGGAAGCCCTCACAGGAGTTTCAGGAAATGAAGTACACCCTCATCTTTAACGGACAGCGGCAGAAAACCCATACGATCAAACTGCGGACCTGTGAATTTGAAAGTGCCCGGACGCCGAAACTGCTGGGCTCAGGACTGCAATTTCCTTACGGTCACGATGTGGATCAGCATACGGCAGAACTTCTTGCTGCCACCTATTTGAAATGCGGTTTCAATATCTGGGCCGACAAATCTTCCAAAGAACTGGCAGGCGTAATGAAATCCCGCAAGATCCCCCGCATTGCCAGTCCCTATCAGTTGCGTAACGGTTATCACATCCAGGGTACTCCCGGCTTGAAGGGGGATGATTGTTTCCTTGACATCTACGGCAAACCCTATCCCCGCCACATCTGTCCTGTTTCAGTCTATCAGAAAAGTGCCTATTACAAGGGCCCTGTCTCCCGTATGATCGAAGAAGCTGTCGGACCTCAGGGCACTTTGGATGAGATCCTGACCAACTGGGAACCCTATTATCTTGACTACAAAGGGTGTTTCTGCTCCAAATGTGCTGTTGAGTTCGCAAAATACACAAAACTCCCCCTCGAAACGGTCAAAAAAGATTGGCCTGAAAAGATTATTCCCAAATACGGCAAGAGCTGGATCGACTTCCGCTCTTATCAGCACGGACTGGTCGTAAAAACCCTGTCTGAAAGCATCAGAGAAATCGGCTCGAAAGACGGAGGCAAACGAGCCTGTTTCATTCCCGAGATCAGTCATTACGGTTTTACCGATTTTATGAGCAGCCGTTATACGGCTCAATACCACGCAAAAGATTATCTGAAATACCTTGATAAGATCTGTGTCTGGGGCCCCTATACCTACAAAGGCGGCATCAAAACCAGATTTCTCTACACCCCTGCTCATCATCTCGGCTATTACCTCACCTACCGGGGAGTTGATAAATTCATCAAGCGTTACTCCCCCAAGACCCGGATCCACTCTCTTCCTCACGGCAGTCATTGCGGTTGGGTCTCCACTCCTGAAGCTGTGGTCTTTGATACTCTGACCAACTTTGTGCATAATGCACTTCAGTCCACGCCCTACTGGTTCTACTATGACTACCGTTACCACCGTGAAATGGCCCGGATGAACACTCTTCTTGCGGAATACGAAAAAGAGATCACTTCCTGGGAAAAGAGTTCCGCGATCCGTGTTGAACCGACGACGCCGATCATTACCGCCAAACATTGGAAAGGTGTCTATGCCGGCAGCACCACTGCCAATATGTTCCCTGAAATTTTCACAGAAAAAGCTGTTCAGGCTGTCCGCTGGAGTCAGGGGAACAAACACTTAACTGCCATTGCAAATATCTGGGAAAAGGACGGCGTCTTTGTCAAGGTGTCCTTCCCCGATATCAAAAAAGGCAAATGGATTTTTAAGAGCGAATTCCCCAAACACGACATTGTTTGCGATGCTTCTGAAGTGCAGAAAGGTATCGAAATTTTCGTTCCTGCTCTGAGTTGGAGATTTTTCCGTCTGCTGCCCTATGACAAAAAACTTCTGACCGGCAAGGCCATTACCCCTGCTCAAGTGGCACAGCTCAAGAAAAAACTTCTGCCCTCTTTGAAGAAATCCTATGAGTTTGAGGAAAAACTCCTGAGTGCAAGAACCGATGAGTTCCCCGAATACGACTTCGGAGCTCTTCCCGAGATCCGTTCTGCCAACGTATCTGTCACCGGCACCCGGCTCAATGGCTCTCAGGCTGTTTCCATTAAAACGCCCTTCTATACTGCGATCCTCGATCCGGCTAAAGGGGGACGGCTCTATTCATTCAAGGTCAAAGGCAAAGAGATCGTCGCTCCTACGACCGATTCAGGACTGGGACTTCCCGGATGCTGGATGCCTATCCGCCGGATCATCCCCCGGCAAATGCACCTGGCCGCAATTACTCCCGGAAAGAACTCTGTTGTGGTGAAACTCCGTCATCCTGCTGACACAAAAACTTCTTTTGCCTGGGAAGTTATCTATACTTTCTCAGAAAAGGGCTTCAAAGAAAGTTTCATTGTGACCAATACGGCCAAAGCCCCCATAAAAGTTATGGCCCGGTTCCACAATATGCTCAAAGAACCGTCCCGGACAAATCCTGTTTCACTCCTTATGGGCACCAGAAAAATCAAACTGCCTCTTGAATGTTCTGTCGCCCGGGTGGCTCCCGCAAACGAAGCGGCCGACAAGGTTTTCAATGTCAAAAATTACTGGCAGGGCAGTGACGGGGTCATATTCCCCCGGTCCGGAGTTACTTACAAAGCAGAAGGGCTTTACGGTTACTATTTCTGGAACTCCCCCGGTGCGTCGGCGGCCTCTTTTGAACCGACTTTCAAACCTGTGTCTGTGGCTCCCGGTAAATCAACTGCCGTCACTCAGGAATGGCTGATCCGCTGACAGGAGATACCAAAAAGGTGGCCGGTACATCAAAAGACGATTACTGGGAATATTACCGTTCTCTGCCGGAATCGTTGCGTGAAAGTGATATGCAGCTCCAACTGCTGCGTTGCGGTCACGTTGTCAACGACCGCAACGTCTATGAGCGTGCAGAATATCCTTTTACCGTCTGGGAAGAGATCACTGCAGGCGAAGGATTCGTCACGGTTGACAATCAGAGTTTCCCTGTCCGGAAAGGGGACATTTATGTTCTTCCCCGGGGAAAATACTCCAGATTGGAACCCAATCCCCGCAATCCGTGGCAAAAGAAATATTTTCTGCTTTCAGGTTCTCTGCCGGTTATGCTCAGCTGTCAGTTCGGCTTCAGCAAGCAATTCCACTTTCCCGGCGGAGCAGCTGTTGCCTGCGGCACTTTTGACATACTGCTCCGTCTCTATGAACAGGGGCATCCTGATATGCACATTACGGCAGCGGAACAGTTGTTGAAGCTGCTGTGGCATTTGCGTTATCCCGACACGGGTTACAAAAAATTTTCCACAGCGGTCCGTCAGGCAGTCAGAAATATCGATCTGCACTTTGAAAAACGTCCCGACCTCGACGCCATTGCCGCAGAAGCGGGGATCTCCCGTTCCCATTTGCAGGCTCTTTTTAAGAAAGAATTAGGCATATCCCCCTATGAATACCACTTGCAGCGTAAATTTGAAAAGGCAAAAGAACTGCTGCTCCAAAGCAATCTTTCCATTGAAAGTATTGCCTTGCGTCTGGCATTCCGGGACCGTTTTCACTTTTCAAGTGAATTCAAACGCCGGATAGGGATCCCGCCGGGAGAGTTCCGTAAAAACGGTATTGACATTCCTCAAAAGGCAGAGAGCAAATATTTGTAGTTTTTTGAATATCCGGCAATAATTTTTTGAATAGCAAAAATTTCATTTCAAGATTATATTAATGGGGTAGACAAAAACACAAGCAAATTCATATAAAAAGGAAAATTGTTATGAGTCGATTTCTGCTTTATACTGCTGCTCTGTTGAGTTTGATCCCTCTGACCGGAGCCCCGGCACCGGAATGGAACGAATCTTTTGAAAACGGCCTTAAAGGAATAAGGATCCTCTCCTGGGTTAATGGGAAATACACTGCAACACCCTCCTTTATGAGCCGCAGCTGCTCCAAATTAAAAGCCTATACAGGCCAACACGCACTTGAACTCAACTGCACCGATCCCCGGGGAAGTCACCACATCGATCACATTATCAGTGCCCCTGCTGTCCGTACCGGCGTGCGACTTGATTTTCGCTATCTTGTGGCCTCTGCCGAAGGCAAAAACAACATCAGCGGCCGTATCGTTCAATTGGATGCCAAAGGTAAATGGCTGAAGCCCTTTTCTTTTTTCCGTGCTGATCCCGCTCCCGGCAACTGGCGCAGTTCCGGATTGACTGTTTATCCCAAACCGGAATGTAAAAAATTGCAGGTGACGATCTGGATTTCCGGGAAACAGCGGGTCTTTGTTGATGACATTTCTTTCGGACCGCTGCCTGCTGAAAAATCCGCGACCCCGGAACGGGCGGAAATCCTTGCAGAAACCCCGGAACTGACCTGGTTTGCCGCTCCGGCTGACCGGAAAATCCGCCGTTCAGGAATTCCGGAAAAAAGGATCAAGGTCAAAGAGCTCTTTCTGCAAGGAGCCAAAGGCGAAAAATGCAGTATTCTCCTCGCCGTCGCTCCAAAAAAGAAATTGGATCAGGTGGAAGTCAGACTTTCTCTGCCCGGGATCAAGAATATTTCACATCAGACATTAGGGTTCATTTATTTGAAAAATCCCGCCAATCCGGCGATGAAAGGCTGGCTTTCCGACCCGCTTCTTCCGGAAAAAAGCGGCCCCGGCACTCCGGGAATCAACAACTGCTTTTATGTTGAATTCAACATTCCCCGGGACTTTTCTTCCGGTGTTCACTCCGGCAGTGTTGATTTGCTGGTCAACGGCAGGAAATCTCTTTCTGCTCCTTTGAAACTCAAAGTCCGCTCCTTTGCCCTGCCGGAACTGCCCATATACCGTACCCATATGCCTATCCGTCCCCATAACGGATTTTTGAAATTTGACAACCGTTCCCCTGAAACTGTTTCTCTTGAAATGCTGGCTCACTGTGCCAATTACCGCATCAACCCTCAAACCGGTTATCCTCTGCCTGCGCCCAGATTCACGGTCAAAGAAGGCCATATCGTCAAGGCTGACTGGAGCGGCTTTGACAAAGCACTTTCTGATGTTATCAAAAAATACAAATTCACCCGTGTCCGTCTGCCGCTGCCCTGTTTCGGAGCCTACAAGGGGTGGTTCGCCTGGTTTCCCGGCAGAATTCCCACCTTTCTCGGAGAAAAACTTTTCGGCGGCCGGGGGCTGGAACTTCTTGCTGAAGCAGGAAAACTCTACTCTGACCATATGAAAGAAAAGTTCCCCGGAGTTACCGGATATGCCTTCCTTTACGATGAACCTCCGACCGACTATATTCCTTATGTCATCAAGATCCAGCGTGCATTTACCCGCAATGCCCCCCATATCAAGGTTTATCTGACGGGCAACAATCAGCGTCATTTTCTGGACAGTGTGCAAGCCTTTTGTATTCCTCTGGGCCCGGGCTACCTCTGGAGCAAGGAAGAAATCGCCGCATTGCGGCCCGATCAGGAGCTCTGGTACTATAACTGGTATGCCCCCCTTGACTGGAATACCTATATGAATAACCGTCTTTATCCGTGGCGTTCCTATGCCGCAGGGGGCACAGGGGGACTTGCCTGGCACAGCAATCATACAGGCAAAACCAACTCTCCTGTCAATCCCTGGACCCATATGGAACAGACCTATGAATGTGGCGTTGTTTCCCTTTTCTATCCGGCCCGGAAAAAGGGGGAATCCCTTATTGCCTCTGTCCGTCTGGCCCACCGGGGCAAATCTCTTGACGATTACGACTACATCAAACTGCTTGAACAGGCCATTGACCGGGATTTTCCCGGGAAAGGGAAAACACGGGTTATGGAACTGATAACCAAGCTGATCCCTGAACCGCCTTTCAGCAGAGTTTCCGATCCTGATCTTTTGGAATATGTCCGCAACCGTATGGGGGATGAAATTGAAGCTGCCGCCCTTGCCCCCAAAGCCCTGCTGACTTCTCTGCCCCGGGAATACTCAAAAGTCGTCACTCCGGAAGTCAAAGTCACCCTCTACGCTCTCCCTGGCACACACATTGCTGTCAAAGGGGGAAAATCCGGGACAACGGATGCCTCAGGCAGAATAACGCTGCCTGTTCTGCTGCAAAAGAACGGCATCAACCGCATTGAATTCACTGTGACTCGCGGCAAAGAGAGCAAAAAGATGTTCCGGGAATACACTCTTTTGCCCGACCCCAATCTGATGGAATTGCGGAAACTGGCAAAAAATCTGGACAAAGAGGGACAGGCATTGCTTAAAGAAACTTCCAAAGGTATTTATTCAGAAATGCTGAGACAGAAAGTTGCTGAAAAGCTCACCTCTTTCCGCCTGAATGAACAGAAAAAACGCCTGAAAAAGGTAACTTCATCCCCTCGTCCTCTTGCCAGAGCTTTTGCTGCTCAGGCACAAAAATGTATGGATTTCGGATTTTTCAAGCAGACAGAACGTTATCTGGCTCTGGCTGAAAAGAGTGCCAGATTGCCTGACTTGAGCAAAACCCCTGTTTCTCTTGTTCCTTTTACACGCAACGGACATTCCGGGCTCCGAATTGCCAACAACCGTGTTTCAGCAGAGATCCTTGAAACAGGCGGCCGTATGATCTCTTTTAAGATCGACGGTGTCGAATGTTTTGCCACCCCGGTCTGGAAGAGGGTTCTCCCCTTGAAAGAACGGCTCAAAGCCGATCCCGATCCGGCGATCGTAACCAAACTGCCCGAATACGGCGGTATGGAAGATTCTCACGGAGACTCCGGCCGCTGGCCTGTTTCAGCGGTCAACTGGAATGTGGAATTGATCGACCTTTCTCCTCAAAAGATCATTATAGGGTTTTCGGCCGATATTCCCGGAACGGCTTTCCATATCCGCAGAGCAATGACCCTCAAGGCCAATGATAATAAGATCACAATGGATTATACCGTCAAAAACAATACACTTCCTGATATGAAATCAGACGACCCCTCAAGTTTCCAGTTTTCCTGGCGTATGCGTCTGGTTCCCGGCGTAGGCAGCGACGGTGCTGCCAACGATACCCTGGGAGTTCCTGTTGTCAAGGCCCTGCCCCGTTTGTCCATTGCCGGAACGCCTTTCTTTTACACGGGACTTTATCCCATTACCCTGCCGGTTTTGGGAGGATGCGACAAAAAGGCGGGAGCCGGGTTTGTTGTTCATTGTGAAAACATCACTCACGCCTATCTGTGGGTGAACAATAAGAATCGCCAGTTTTACACCCTTGAAATGCCCCGTTCCTACTTTATGACTTCGGCTTACGATCCCAAACGCAACACCCCTTATACCATTCTGCCCGGTAAAGAGCTCAATTTCCGTGCTGTCCTTACCGGATTCAGCGGTAAAAACTGGGAAAAGGAGTGGGGAAAATTTTTCAAAAAAGGAAATAATCAAAAATGAGTTATGTCCCCCGTCGCGTTTCTGTTTATCAGAATAACGCTTCTGTCGTCCGCAAATTTTATCATAACGGGGCGGTTGCTTTGAATTTCTGTAATCCGTGGCAGAAAAAAACGTCCCGGGGAAAAAGTGTTGAGTTCCCGGGAAGTGCACCTGTGAAACTCGGTTCAAAAAGCCAGGTTGAACTGACTTTGGGATTTTATGCCGAAGCTGACGGCACTTCCCTGATCGGCGTCGGGTGTTTCAGAAAGTTCGAGGCCTTTTGCAACGGTACGCTCTGCTGTTCAACTGTGGATGAAGGAACTCTTTACGATGCTTTTGCTCCGGAAAATCATCCGTTCCTCATTCCTGTAAAAAAGGGGAATAATGAACTTAAAATTTTTGTCCGGCCGGGAGCAAAAGAAGAACTTTTTTACTGCAAAGTTCTGGAAAAAGCAGCCCTGAAACTGCCGGTCGTCATCTATGCCCCTGTGATTTCTCATCCGGATTCAACCTCCTTGAGCCTGCTTGTCCGGACGATGGGAGCTGTGGGAACTGGTGTTGAATACAGAGTAAAAAACAGTTCAAACTGGCTTTTGCAGTGGGATGAAAAAGGAGCTCTTATCCGCCGTCAAAGTCTGCATAAATTCTTTTTGCACGATCTTGTCCCCGGGGCGGAATATGAATACCGTATTCTTATGATCGACCCCGCCGACCCCAATTTACGAAAACGCAGTACAACTTATTCCTTTACCGTGCCGCCTGAAGAAAAGTGCGGAACTTTCAGTTTCTTTTTTACCGCCGACCCGCAGTTTGAGCCTGCTGTCCAGCGTTCTTTGCTCAGAGGCGTTCTTGAAAGCTGCGATGCCCGGAGCTGCGACTTTCTGGTTTTAGGCGGAGATATCAACTCCCGCTACTCCAACGCCAGAATGGAAAAAGATCTTATTCCAACCTTGCAAAAGTATGCCGGTCCCGGAAAAGCTGTTATTATGCTTCACGGCAATCACGAACTCCGGGGCCCTGAAGCAGATGCTTTTATTGACCATTGGAGCGATGAATCAGGCAACACCTTTTATGCCTTCCGTTTCGGAGATACCGCCTTTCTGGTGCTGGATTCCTGGGAAAACCGGCAAGCGGCACACCCCAGAAGCCGATATTACAGCCGGCATAATCTGGATGATGTCCTGCTTGAACGGCAAGGGGATTTCATCCGGAGAACCGTCAATTCCGCAACCTGGCAAGATGCCAAAAGGCGTATCGTTTTTGCCCACGGAGCACCTTATTCTCAACTTGATCCTGCGGCCACGATGCACTTTTGGCTCCAGGAAATGACTGATCGCTTCTTTTGCGGCAAAGATCCTTTTTCAAAGGTGAATGTGTGGTTTGCAGGACATACGCATATTTATACAAGAAGTATTCCCGGAAGTGAAGAACTGACCGCTTTTACAATGCCCGCTTATCCCGATAAAACGGGCACAGATTATATTTTTCCTGTTCTGACCTGCTGCGGTCCCAACCGCCGGGGACTGCCTCAATTGTCAGGCTTCAGGGTGGATGCAAAGCCCGACGGCTCACTGCACATCAAAGCCTGCCTGCCCGACGGAAGCTGTTTTGAGGAAATAAAAATCAACAAAGACAACAGTATAACAGAAATTCTCTCTCTGCCCCACTTCGTTCCGAAAAAAGAGCAGTGATCCTCACTGGTAGTGAGAAGTGGTCATATTGACGTGAGCTGAAAGTTTTGCAAAGGGCACGCCCGCCACGTGTCCGTCCAGAAAAAGCTGTCCCGCCTGTTTGCCGTGATAGGGCTTTACGGCACTGGCATCATAGCTGTTGTACATTCCGTAAGAAGATTTATGGGCATCAAGCACCACAGCAATGGCACTGAGGGCATATTTTCTGTAAAGAGTCAGCTTATGCCGTCTGATTTGATTGACAACAATGCCGCCTTTAGTATAGGCATTGATAGGCACACCGTAAGAGCCTTGTGTTGCAATCGCCGGCTTTCTGGTGTTATCTGAAGGACAGAGGAACACTCGCGGCATAGGAGTCTTACAAGCACTGTACCCGTCTTTCTCACCGCCAAGATAGGGAGCGATCAGGACATAAAAGATCGGATTGTCCCGCCCGATGTAGCCGGAATAAACAGCACCTGATGCTGTATTGTAAGCATAAGGCAGAAATCCCTTATAATCATCAGTATAACTGTTGAATCCACTGCCGATCTGTTTCATATTGGCAAGACAGTTGGTGTATCTGGCCCGTTCCCGTGCCTGCTGCAAGGCGGGCAGAAGCATAGCGGCAAGAATGGCAATGATAGCAATAACGACCAGAAGTTCGATCAAGGTGAAAGGAGCCGGGGAAGGAAGGGAACCCTTTTTGAAAAAAGGTTCCCCCTCCCTTCCCCGGGCCCCATCCATCCTTGCCAAAAACTTTTGGTGGATTGCCGTTTTTGCATTTGCAAAATCGACAATCCCGCATTTGGCAGAATTGCAACGGCAAATATCAAGGCAAGAGGCAATTTTTCGCAAGATATAAACACATATTTGACAAGTTTTGCTTACCAGAAGCTCGATCAGGGTAAATCTTTTTTTCATAGCAGGGCCCTTTTATAAAGTTTGAAATCCATTTCAACACTTAAATAATCTGCAAACACATCCAAAACCAAAGCACACTATTAATATAATGTTTTGTTTTTATTTTTGCTATTCAATATCTTATTATAAATGTTTCAAAAAATTATTATTTTATTGAAATGAAAAATTTTCTGTATTTTTGCCTTGCAGTTCTCTTGCAATACATACACTTTTGAGGTATATTAATCCAAACATTAAGCTATTTCAGGGAGAATTCAAGTTGAAAGAAAAATTATGCTGGCCCGGCAGTGCCCAGCTGGCTCCTGTTCCGGCAGTTCTGGCCGGATGCGGTGACGGCAGCGTGCGTAACCCCTACAATCTTATCACAATCGGCTGGTGCGGAATGGTCTGCAGCGAACCGCCGATGCTTGGTATCGGCGTCCGCCCGGAACGCTTTTCCTTCGGATTGATCCGCAGGACGGGCGAGTTCACCATCAATCTGCCCACCCGGGAAATGACTGAAACCGTGGATTACTGCGGTGTTGTTTCCGGCAAAGCCATTGATAAGTTCAAAGAACGCAACCTCACCCCTCTTCCCGGCAGTCAGGTCAAAGCCCCCATCGTGGCAGAGTGTCCCATCGCTCTGGAATGCCGGGTCAATCAAACCCTTGAACTGGGAAGTCACTGGTATTTTATTGCAGACATCCTCGCTGTCAGAGTCGATCCCGATTTGGTTGATGAACAGGGAAAACTGGACATTGAAAAGGCAGGGCTTATTGCCTATGCTCACGGACATTATATTGAAACAGGTTCCGCATTGGGACACTTCGGTTTTTCGATCCGGAAAAAAAAATAATTAAGGATTAGTTATTATGTGGGAAAATGATTTCTTTGCCGCCCCTCCCAAATTCCCCGAGGGGGAACCCCGTTTTCTTGAAGATCTGACCAGCTGGAAGATCGCAGTCCCTCACTGGGACGGCACAACACTTCCCGGAGCTGACGATCTGGATATGCGTAACGGCTTCACCGTCGACCGGAGCGGATTCCCCGACCCCGAAGGACTGCTTACCAGTGTTTACGATCATCTGGACCGATTCCGCAACTCCATCAACTTCCCTGAGAGCAAAGTTGTTGTCAAGGCGGTCAAGTGTGATGACCTGAGTTCCGAAAGCTACCGGATGAAGGTTGAGGACTCCGGAGTGACCATCGAAGCCGGCAATACCGAAGGTGCCCGCCGGGGACTGTATTACTTTGAAGAACAGCTTTGTGCTTCAAAAAATGCCTTTCTCCCCAAAAAGACCACCCGCCGGGACAATTGGCTGAAAAACCGTATTTCACGCTGCTTTTTCGGTCCCATCAAGCGGCCCCCCTTTAATATCGACGAGCTGATGAATGATATTGACTATTACCCCGAACAGTACCTCGACCGGCTGGCTCAGGAAGGTATCAACGGCTTGTGGCTCACCATTATTTTCCGTGAAATCTGCAAAACCTCTTTTATCCCCGAAGATCCCAATGCCGAACGCCGCCGGGAAAAGCTCCGCCGTTCCGTGGAAAAATGCCGTAAATTCGGTATCAAACTCTGGGTTTTTGCCATTGAACCTGCCTCCTGGACTCTGAAAAACCCCAAACCTGAAGCTCTGCCTCAGGGACCGGCCTGCTGGGGGCCCGGACACCTTTTCTGCCCCAACTCAAAAGAGTCTGAACAGTATCTTTACGAAAGTACCAATTCCCTTTTCAAAGAAGTTCCCCACCTGGGCGGTATGATGCTGATTTCTCTGGGTGAGCGTCCCACCTCCTGTGTCAGCGGTGGCTCTTTTGAAAACGGATTCAATCTGCCCTGCCAGAAAGAGTGCAAGCTGACCGTTGACAAGATTTTCGGCAAAGTGCTCAAACCTATGCGTCAGGGAATCAAAGATGCCAACCCTGAGGCGGAAATGATCAGCTGGCTGTATCAGCCCCAGCCCACTCAGGCACACCCCTGGATCTATGAACTGCCCAAAGATCTTACTGAAGAAATCATCCTTGCTTACAACTTTGAATCCAGCTGCACAAAATCCCAGCTGGGCAAAGTCCGCGTGGGCGGTGACTACTGGCTTTCATGTACCGGTCCTTCTGACCGTTTCGGACGTATCGCTGAAGCGGCCCGGGGCAAATGTTCCTTTGCCGCCAAGATGCAGGTGGGCTGTTCTCACGAAGTGGCAACGATTCCCTTTGTGCCTGCTCCCGGACTGCTCTACCGCAAGTATGAACAAATGCGCCGCAACGGGGTTTCACACGTTGTCCAGTGCTGGTATTTCGGCAACTATCCCGGTGCGATGAACCGTGCCGCAGGTGCTCTTGCTTACGAAGACTTTTCCACCAATGAAGAAGAGTTCCTCACCCGTCTGGCAGCCCCCGAATGGGGTCCCCGTGCCGCTGATATGGCAAAGGTCTGGGCCGTTCTGACCAAGGCTTATATGGAATATCCCCTGGGATATGAATTCCAGTATTACGGACCTATGCACGACGGAACCGTCTGGCCGCTCCATCTGAAAAGCGTCCTGCGTAAACTGCCCCGCACCTGGAAGCCCGATTACGAGCCCGCCGGTGACGCCGTGGGTGAATTTCTCAACAACTTTGACCTGGCTGAAACCGTTGTCCAGAGCCGCCGTATGTCCGATGCCTGGAACGAAGGCTGGAAACTCTTTCAGACTTTCGCCGGTGAATTCAAAGGCGACCGGGCCCGTGAAATGGATGCGATCCTGATCGAAGCTCTCAACTGCCACTTCCTTGCCGGTGCCGATATTATTGAATTCTATTTCAACCGCAACCGGATGTTGAACGGCCAGGGCAATGCCAAACGGACAGTTGCTCTGCTTGAAGAAATCGTCAAACGGCAGCTCTCTGTCAGTGACCGTATGGCAGAACTTTCCGCTGCCGATCCCCGTCTGGGATACCATTCAGAAGCAGAAGTCTACAAATACTTCCCCGAAAAACTCAAATGGCGCAGCGAAACTTTGCGGCAGCTTCTTGCCAATGACTTCCCCGCTCTGCACAAAGCCCTTGCCGAAGGAAAAACGCCTGCCGAAGTCCTTGAGGAAAAAGCTGTGCTCAAAGCCGGCACTCTCTATGAAGGAGAAACTTTCAAGTTCAAGGCAGAAGCCGGTGATCGTTATCTCAAGATCACCGTTTTCATCGACAAAGTTCCTGTGACTACCGTAGAAGATGCTGTCGTTGTCTTTGTCGGCGACCGTCTGGCTGCTCAGCGTCCCTGGAACACCAATATCGTTCTTGCCCCCCAGGAAGGTATCAACGATGCTCTGCACCGTAACTGCTCCAAAGGAACTATCGTCAGAAATGAAAAGGGCTGGACCGCTGAAGTACTGCTCCCCATCGCACTTCTGGCTGATGCCGACTGCTGCCGTATCGGTGTGGAACGCTGCTATCTGACCGAAGACGGTATCAGACATTATCATAACTTCCCCGATGGAGAATATGATTATGATGTCCGTCTGCAGTTTGGTTCCTACACCACTGATATGATGCTCAAGATGGAGTTCTGAAGATGCAAGTCGTAATGGAGTCAAAAAAGCCTTTCTGGCACCGTTTTGAAGCAGAATACCGGACAATAATGCTTCCTTCTTATGACGGTACGGAACTTTTTACCCAGGTTTTGTCCCAGACTCCTGACAGCAAGGGACCGGTGGTGGTCATACGCAGCCCCTATGAGCCGGTCGATGCTCCCCGGCCTGAGTTTTTCGACGGCGATCTGGCTGATTTTGTGAGTGAGGGATACGTCATCGTTTACCAGCATTGCCGCGGCTGCGGTAAGAGTGACGGTGAATGTGTCCCCTACCTCAATGAAAGGCAGGACGGACTTGCTTTGCTGGAATGGATCAGAAAGCAGCCTTTCTATGCAGAAGAAATCTTCCTTACAGGGGGCAGTTATCTTTCCTCTGTCCACTTGTCCTATCTGAATGCAGCGGGAAATGACATCAAAGGTGCGGTTCTGGCTGTTCAGGACTGTAACCGTTATAACATCCTCTACCGCAATGGATTTTTCAAATGCGGCCTTCACGGCTCCTGGGCGGTGGGGATGTACAAAAAGAAACAGCTGACCAAAAAGAATTTCACCAAAGATTCTTTCCGTATATTCCCCTTGAATGCTCTGTCAAAAACGGTTTTCGGCGAAGAAAATCCCCTGTTGACAGAAGAATTCTGTCACCCCGATCCGGCAGATCCCTTCTGGGAAACGCCGGAAGGGGGAAAGGAATATAAGCACGCTTTGGAAAATTTGAAATTCCCGGTGCTTTTTACCACCTCTTTTTACGACATTTATACTGAAGGTGTCATAGATATGTGGGAAAGCCTTTCTCCGGAAAGCAGGGAAAAATGTGCTTTAGTCGTTACGCCATACAGTCACGCCTATCTGGGAAATTCCAATGTGGTCATCCCTTATAAAAACGGTGCTCTGGGAGAGATGTGGCCCCATTTTCAAAGTGACTGGTTCAATGCCATACGTGAAAAACGTCCTCCCCGCTTCGTCACCCCGGGCTGTGTCACCTGGCACGCCCAACACGAAGCCCTCTGGCGTACAGCTCCCCATTTGGATAACGGCCCCAAAGAGACGACTTTTTTCCTCAATGACCGCACTCTTGAAGTTGAGAGTGCCCCTGAGGAAAAGATCGGCTTCACCTACAACCCCTATAACCCCGCTGAATTCAAAGGGGGCTGCTGCAACAACTTTGAGGGGCAGCAGCTTCAGGATGCTCCTGATTCCCGCTACGACATCATCAGCTTTCTCACCAAGGTTCTTGAAAAAGATATGGTGCTCCAGGGCAGAGGGGAAGTGGTGCTTAAAGTTGCTTCAGACTGCGAAGACACCTGTTTCTACGCCCGTTTGAGCTATGTAAACAAGGCAGGCGAATGTTACTGTTTGCGGGATGATATCGTCTCTTTGAGGGGACAGCACCCCCAATACAAGCCCGGAACAGCGGTTGAGATCAAACTGAATTTCGCCCCCAACGCCGTTAAGATCGCTCAAGGGGAAAAGCTGCGGCTCGATATCAGTTCTTCCTGCTGGCCCTACTTTTTGCCCCACCGCAACAAGGTGGGCAATTACTGGGAAATGGAAAGTGCCGCTATTGCCCGCAACACCATTTTTACAGGAAGTTCAAAGCTGACTCTTTTTGAAAGATAACTTTTCCCCCAAAGTCAAAGGGCTGCTGCCAAAAAACTAATGGCAGCAGCCCATATTTTTACTGTCCCGACAAAGGTCGGTAAAAGCCCTTGAGGGAGTTGGGACGGAAGGAAAGAGCGAAACATCGGCTTCGTTGTATTTGCGTGTTCCTTTGTCACGGCGTAGTGCAGCGAAAACGGAAAATCTTTTTCAGCACTTTTTTTTTTGCAAAATTTGCCAAAGCATTGTGCCGCTGAAAGATATTGAGAGGGAAAAACTCCCCATACAGGGGGGTGTTGCTATTTGATAACCGGGAATAATATACAAGGGAACAGAGTCTTTGAAAAATGTACCTTTCTGCGTCAGCGTCCGGCTGATGCACCGGTACCGTCATCAGCTCCGATTCCCTCAAGTTCCGGAGCGGGCCGGGGAACAAAGGCACCTGTTTCAGGCAAGATGCCTCTGCTCAGCGGTTTCACCACTTCGACTGTAAATTTTTTCCAGTTAAAAGGATCAACAAATCTGCCGTTCCTGAATTGAAATTTTTCGATCTCTTTACCATATTTTTCGAACCCTGTCATTTTCCTCAGTCTGGCCACACCGGCTCTGCCCATAGCAGCGGGGAATTTGGCAAATTTTTCCAACCCGCAATATCTTATTTTGTTGCCGGGGGAAAAGTACCAGACATTATGATCCAACTCGATCCGGGCTCCGGAAGTTTCAGGCACTTCGACAGCCAGCAGGGAAACGCCTCCTTTGGCTTTCTGTTCACTCTGTCCCAGAAAAAGGTTTTTTCTGATGACCAGTTTTCCATTTGGAGGCATAATAAGTAACATATATTTGATGGAAGGTGCATAAAAAGTATTGTTGAGTATGCTGAGTTCTTTGTTGTTTCCACCTGAAATCTCTGTAACACCCCCCAGAAACACATTGTTTTCGATCTTCACTTTGCCGCACTCACGCAGAGAGATCAGAAACTGGTAGACCTCTGTTCCGAAAAAACGGCAGTTGCGCACTTCGATATTGGAAGCCCGGCTCAACTGCATCTGACCATACCCCATACCGCCCCGGCTGGCAAGAAATTGATTGGCAAAATGACGGAACGTCACACCGTCGATCACAATGTGCGAAACCGATTCCAGTACCACTCCGCCAGGCAGCAAATGATCCCTGCCGTCCAGTACCGCTTTGCCGGGAATTTGAGACTTCAGGACAATGGGGGCACCGGCTTTTCCGGAAGCAAGGGGTTTGAAAACTTCATTGTAGATCCCGGGAGCAAGCAGCAGCGTGTCCCCCGGACGGGCCAAAGCGGAAGCACGGGTCAATTCCCCCGGACGGACAGGCAGAACACGGGAAGTGATTTCTGACCGGGCAGGAGTTACAAAACTTTTGACCGGTGTTGTTATCCCTTTTCCCCAAAGACGGGCATATCCGGGCAGCGGGCAGGGAAAAAGTCTGTTCCCTTTCCCCAGAGCAAAAGGACGGTCAGGGATACGCACCCGGTAATAATAACGGGTACCGGGACGCAAAGCGTACAGATTTATGCTGTGAAAAAGTTCTCCTGTTGAAGGAACCTGCTCCTGGCATTCCGGTGTCGTTCCGTACTCCAGAAAGGCCGCCACCGGATGGGGCGTCCACCAGGGGCCTTTCTGCCGCCAGCTGTCGCAGCTTACGTTGGGAGTTTCCCAGCAGATCAGGGCACTGTCGTGATACAAAGCGGCGATTTGCAGATTTTCCACGACAGCCGGAGGAGCCGGACGTTCCGGCTGCCGGGGGCCGTCCGGTTCGGCAGCATAAGGCAGGGCACTGGAAAATATCTCCCGCCTGAGCGGAGTGTCACACTGCCGCTGCCCGATCCGGGAACGGTACACTTCCCCTCCTGGAGAATGTTTCATCGTCAACTGTGAAACAGCACATCTTTTCACCTTCACACGGGGAGCTTTGCGGAGTATCAGCTGACGGACCGTAATATTTTCGATCTCCACATCTGGAGCCGTCACAAGAAGTTTTCCGATGGTGACACGTCCCCGTCCCCGCAATACAAGGGGTTTGCTGATGACCAGAGAATCGTATTCACCTTCCCCGATGTAACAACTTCCCATATCGGAAAGTTTTTTGAATGCTCCGGCAGGTGTTTTCAAAGGCTGTGCGGCCCAAAGGCCGCTGTTCCGGTCATTTCCTCCGGGAGCAACATAGAGAACGGCACTTTTACCCCCGGTATACACTTTGCCCTGAAGCCGGAAGTCGTAAAATTCAGGTGCACAGAAAAGGGGGGCCCGGGAAGAAGGGAAAATCAGATTGTAAGGGACTTCATCCGTCTGCATATAACAGTTTTTTTCAAAAATGTTGTTCCTTGCTCTGATGGGACGCCCCCCCTGAAGGTCGCTGAAACTGAAATCGGTACAATTGACAGCCACATTTCCTTCCGCACGGCGGGGTGCTTTGGAAGCCTTGAAATAGATCCCCATACGTTCATTGACCACAGTGTTGTTCAAAGCGGTACAGTCGGCGGCACCGGCATAAAAACGCAGTCCGTGAGTGGAGCCATCAACGATCAAATTGTTTTCAGCAAGAGAACGTTTGCAGAACTGTCCGAAAAAAAGCTGTGCCATTTCAGAATAACCGATGGAAATATTTTTCCGGAAAAAACAGTTGCGAACGATGGTATCTTCGCTGTAAGCAGTAATATTCACGCCGCCGGAATTGAAATAAAAACGGCAGTTGTCGATGGTGATATGCCTGGTCTTACGGGTACGGATCGCCGCTCCCAGAGCTGACAGGCGGGGGACTTTGTGGGCAGATCCGGCAAAAGAAAGATCCTTGATAATCAGGTATTCCGCCCCTTCAAGTTCAAAAATATGCCCCGAAAAAAGTGCTGTCTGCAGTTTTTCAGAAGGTTTGCCGCCGTCAGGGGTATGAACATAAAGTTTTTTGTTTTTTTTGTCGTAAAAAAAGGTGTTCCGGAAAAAATCCATACTCTCCACCGAAGGGGCACAGATAAATACTTCTCCTGCTTCCGGATCACAGACACCCGCCGCTTCCCGGGCCAAAGGGGTCTCCCAGAGATATTTTTTTCCCGGTGTTTTGCTCCATTGAAGCTTTTTACCTGTGTTCCACGGGGAAAAAAGACTCAAGTCCGGGTCTTCCCCCCTGATTACGATGGGTTTTCCCGGAGCCCCCTTGATCCTGATGATCTCTCCCACAGGTGGATGAAGCCCCTTTCTGACCGTCAGCACATCGCCGGGACGGAGTTTTTTCAGAAGCGGCAGAGCCTTTTGACCGGGAGAAAGAAAATATTCCGCTGAAAAAAGCGGCAGAACAACAGCCGACAGTAAAAAAAGTATATTCTTCATCTTCTTCACCAGTTGTCATTCGTATATTCCAACGGATCCCAGAAAGTGCTTTCCCACGCGGAACTGTTGACCACAGCGTTGGGGATCTCTGCAAATTTCATCGTCCGGGTGTGACCGTCAAGAAAAAGGATATTGTTGGCTCCTGAATGACGGTCATCCGAAGGCAGTGAAGCATCGGTCGTCTTGTAGAAGACCTGAGCTTTTCCTTTGGATTCTCCGAAATGACACCCCCGGGAAGGCTTCAGGAACCGGGTCTGCTTGACACAGGTCAGTTTGGAATTCATCCCGTAACCGAGAGACCTGTTGTTGACAGCAAGGTTTTTCAGCGGCCACGAAGGACAAAGCAGCGGAGTTTTCAGGATCCCGTCGGTTTTGTGGTAAAAATAACCTCCCAGAGAAGCGTTTTTGATGTCAATATTCAAATAAGTGTTCAAAGTTCCCTTTTGAGCGGCATACCACATACTGATCCCCCCGGCAGCATTGCCGTAAGGTACGATATAGTCGTTGTTGTCGCCGGTATAAAAGATCGCCGCCTTCCCCAGCTGGTTCATCAGATTGATACAGGCAGCACTCCGCCCTCTTTCACGAGCCCACTGCAAGGCAGGCAGCAGCAAAGTCGGAGGCCAAGCGGTCTTAGGAAGACAAGTTAAGGTGACAACTCCTTGGCCCACAGAACGACATGGCTAC
>JAZUPO010000133.1:0-1517 GCA_045605205.1 Victivallaceae bacterium | reverse complement strand
GGGGTGGGATGCGACTGGCGACTGATAGCTGAAATATTCCGCAACCGCATCTATCTTGAAGGATTGTGGAACAGTTTTGCCATAGCCGTCTGTACCACTGGTATCGTCTTTATCCTTTCCCTGATCCTTGCCCTTCTTTATGACCGTTACGACTTTCCGGGTAAAAACTTGAGCAGTACGGCGTTGCTGATCCCGATGGTACTGCCGCCCTTTGTGGGGGCATTGGGGTTCAAGCAGATACTTGGTTATCACGGAGTCATCAATGCTCTGCTGGGGCATCTGGGGATCGCTCCCATTGATTTTCTGGGGGGCAGCGGACAGTTTTGGGCGGTCTGTGTGATAGAAGCACTGCATCTTTTCCCCATTTGCTACCTCAACCTTGTAACGGCTTTGGGGAATATAGATCCGGCGATGAATGAAGCTGCTGCCAATCTGGGAGCGAATCCGTGGCAGAGATTTCTGAGGGTCAGGCTGCCTCTGATGCGTTCAGGGATCTTGGCGGGTTGTTCCATTACTTTGATCTGGAGTTTTACCGAATTGGGAACGCCTTTGATGTTCGGCTTCACGCGGACGACGGCGGTTCAGATTTTCAACGGGCTGACGGAGCTTGAAAGCAACCCCATTCCCTATGCGCTGGTTGTCATAATGCTTGTTGTTTCGGCGGTGCTTTACCTGACAGCCAAGCTGGCGTTGCGTGGTACGGCTGCTGCCACGAGCGGCAAGGGTATGGTGAATTCCGGGGCTCAAAAACTTTCCGGCTGGCGGAAATATTTGCCGGGCGGGGTATTTGGACTGGTGACACTTTTGGCGGGTTTGCCTCATCTTGCCCTGATATTCTGTGCTTTTTCGACCCGTTACAGCGGGACGGTGTTTCCTGAAAACTTCACATTGGAAAACTTTGATCTTGCACTTTCCAACGTGCTTGTACTTCCTTCCATTGCCAACAGTTTGAAATACTCATTTCTTGCGATGCTGATCGCCTGTTTCACGGGGTTGCTTGTTTCTCTTGCTGCGGTGCGGTGGCGTCTTAAAGGCAGCGGGATAGCAGACTTGCTTGCGATGCTTCCGCTGGCGGTTCCGGGAGTGGTTTTTGCTTTTGGTTTTTTGGGAATGGCAGTAAAATTCACCTGGGCATCGACGATTTTTGATCCTGTGAACAATCCGGTTTGGCTGTTAAGCATAGCCTATGCTGTGCGCCGCATACCTTATGTTGTCCGGGCTGTATCTTCGGGGTTGGAGCAGACGCCTGAGGAGCTTGAAAATGCGGCTCGCAATTTTGGAGCAAGTTCCTTTCAGACATTGTGCCGGATCACCTTGCCGCTTGTGACGGCCAACTTGATCGTTGGGGGGCTTTTTGCCTTCAGTTTTTCGATGCTTGAAGTTTCTGATTCACTGATCCTTGCTCAGAAGCAGGAATTTTTTCCGATCACCCGGGCCTTATTCGAATTATCCCAAATTCTGGGTTTCGGGACGGGGGCGGCCTGTGCGTTTGGTGTATGGGCGATGTTTTTTCTGGG
>JAZUPO010000132.1:0-7027 GCA_045605205.1 Victivallaceae bacterium | reverse complement strand
CCCACAGTGGCATTGCGTAAATCGGTACTGGTATTTACCGTAGTAACGGAAACAAGAATATTGTTCGCCCATACCCGGTCTTCTTCTATCAGCCCGGCCAACTCCCTTTTGATCAGTTCGTTGACCCGGGTCATACGGTCTACGTTTCTTGGACTCATCAGAGAGATGCCTTTTTGAGTTCGATGTTGTAGAATTCAATTTCGTCGCCTTCAACAAAGTCGGCAAAGTTGTCAAGGCGGATACCGCATTCCAGACCTGCTTTGACCTCTTTTACATCCTCTTTGAAGTGACGCAAACTGGTAACTTCACCATTGTAGATCAGCTCCTTGCTGCGGCGGACACGGGCTTTTGCCCCCACCTTGACCAGACCGGATTCCACCTTGCAGCCGCAAATCTTGGGACCTTTGGAAAGTTCAAAGATCTGCAGGATCCTGGCTTTACCGGTAACAGTTTCCCGCTTTTCAGGTTCCAGTTTACCGGCAAGAGCCGCGGTGATATCTTCGAGAAGCTCGTAGATAATGGTATAAAGTCTGATTTCGACCTTGCGTTTGGCGGCAAGATCGTTGACACCGGGAGAGACCTGAACGTGGAATCCCACCACCAGAGCATTGGTGGCAGCGGCAAGTTCAATGTCGTTATCGCAGATGGAACCCACGCTGTTAGCGATGACTTCAACTTTGATTTTTTCAGAAGGCAGTTCCTGAAGTGACTGGGCGATGGCTTCGCCGGAGCCTTTGACGTCAGATTTGATGATGACGTTCAAGGAACGGCGGCCTTCGCTGTTGAGCTTGTTAAAGAGGTCGTCAGCGGTGGAAATATTGGAAGTAGCCAACTGTTCGGCACGTTTTTCTTCGCTGCGGCGTTCAGCTTCAAGGCGGGCTTCCTTTTCTGAACCCATCACCAGCAGCTGGTCACCTGCTTCGGGAACTCCTGAAAGTCCCACCAGTTTGACCGGGAAACCGGGTTTTACCTCCTTGATACGCTTGCCTTTGTCGTCAATGAGCATACGGGCCTTGCCCCAGCAGGAACCGCACAGAATGGGATCGCCTGCTTTCAATGTTCCGTTCTGGATAAGAACGTGTGTGGTGGGCCCCAATCCCTGTTCCAGCTGAGCTTCAAGGACAACACCTTCAGCGGGACCGGTGGGAATGGCTTTCAGTTCAAGCATATCAGCTTCAACAAGGATACGTTCCAGCAGATCGGGAAGTCCTTCCCCGGTTTTTGCAGAGACTTTGACAACACCGACTTTACCGCCCCAGTCTTCACTGGTGAGGTTGTTCTGCTGCATATGGAGCAGAACCTGATCGTAATCCGCTCCGGGCAAGTCCATCTTATTGGCGGCGACGATAATGGGCACATCAGCGGCAAGAGCGTGATTCATTGCTTCGACGGTCTGGGGCTTGAAGCCTTCGACTGCAGAAACGGCCAGAACGACGATATCTGTGATATTGGCACCACGGGCACGCATACTGGTAAAAGCAGCGTGTCCGGGAGTGTCGATAAAGGTAATGTGTTTACCCTCAAATTCCACAGTGGAAGCACCGATGTGCTGGGTGATGGCACCAGCTTCTCCGGCGGTGACATTGGTGTGGCGGATGGCATCCTGCAGAGAGGTTTTGCCGTGGTCGACGTGGCCCATAAAGGTCACGACCGGAGGACGGGGAGCCAGCTGGGATTCGTCGATCTCACGGGTACGGACAGGGGTGCTTTCCTGAACAGGAGCCTTGGGAACAGCACCGATGACCAGTTCAAATCCTGCGGCAGCACAGATTTTTTTTGCATTGGCATCGGAAACTGTTTTGTTGATTCCTGAAAGTTCACCCAGTTTGATCAGGTCGGTGAGTACTTCATTGGGTTTGCGTCCGATGGCATCGGCAAGGGTTTTGACCACAATGGGAGAACTCAAGGTAATGGTATTGCCCTCACCGGAAGCGGTCTGCTCCTGATTGCTGCTGGAGAGACCGGATTTGTGGGAATTGTCTTTGAAAGTGCCTTCTTCACGGCGGGAAGAGCCTTTCTTGGGGGCATTGGAACGTTTCCCACCTTTGGGAAGCAAGGCTTCATCATCCTGCTGGCCGTAGAGATCGTCAAAGAATGACTCAATGAGATCGGTCATATCTTCGGGGATCTTTGTCTTTTCGGCTTTGTTGACTTCCACCCCCTGGCGGACCAGTTCGGCGGCAATCAGTTTGGCAGATACGCCGTATTTTTCGGCGAGATCTTTTACGGTCAATGATTTACTGCTCATTTTAGATCTCCTTATGCATTCTTTCCGGCGTTGGCAACGGCCCGTTCGACTTCTGCTTTGTCGATACCTTCAATTTCAAGCAGGGTTTCCGGGTCTGCTGCACGGACTCCGTCAATGGTTATAAATCCGTTATCTACAAATTTTCTGGCCGTTGTTTCAGAAATTTCCAGTTGAGCTGCCAGGTCGGCAGCGGCTTCCTGGAGTTTGACTTCCATTGTATTGGAAGTGCTGCTTTTGGCTTCTTCCTGAGTCAGAGTAACCGTCCAGCCGATAAGTTTTCCGGCAAGGCGGACATTTTGAGCTTTGCGGCCCAGAGCCACTCTGGACTGGTCGCTGCTGACAGTGACCAGAAGAGAATGTTTGGTTTCATCAACAGTTACGCTTTTTACCTTGGCGGGCAGCAGGGCATTGGCGGCATATTTGCGGATATCGGCATCGTAGGGGATGATGTCGATTCTTTCAGCACCAAGTTCTTCGGTGATCCGTTTGACCCGGATCCCCCGCATACCGATACAGGCTCCCACGGGATCGATGCGGCGATCATCGCTGCCGACAGCGATCTTGGTTCTTTTTCCGGGTTCGCGGGCGATACCCATAATCTTGACAGTTCCGTCGTGGATCTCGCTGACTTCCCGTTCAAAAAGTTTGACCACAAAGGCCGGCGAACTGCGGGTGACGATCAAGCTGGGACCGGGAGAATTGACATCCACTCTGTCCAGCAGGGCGTTGATGTGATCGCCGGCGGAGTACTGATCTTCGTGGATACGGTCTTTTGAGGACATAACCCCTTCGGCTTTTCCGAAGTCAATGAGGATATTGCCGTTTTCAAATTTTCTCACGACACCGTTGATGATCTGTCCAACCCGGTCTTTGAATTCCTCAAGGACATTTTCTTTTTCAGCCTGGCGGAGCTGCTGGGCAATGGTATTGCGGGCAGTCTGGGCGGCAATGCGGCCGAAATTCCGGGGAGGGATCTCCCAGTCGATGGTGTCTCCCACGTTCACTCCGGGGAATTGTTCCCGTGCGGCATCCAGAGTGATCTGGTCGGGTGTGGGGAGTGAATCCACCACTTCAAGTTTCGCCCAGGCACGGATCTGACCGGAGGAAGGATCGATCTTGACGGTCAGGTTGTTAGCCGGATGGATACCTTTGTGTGCAGCAGTCAACACGGCCTTTTCGAGGGCTTTGATCAAACTTTCACGGCTGATACCGCGTTGTTGTTCAACATATTCAAGCAGGGTCAATAATTCGTTGCTCATTACACTTGCTCCTTTATTTTATCGTTCACATTTCAATTTTTTTTCCGGCTTCCCATCCGGAACTGCGGCAAAACGCATTCCCGGCACGGAACATTTCATCTTTTTCGGCACTCTATCTTAAAATTTCCCTTTCCGGAAAATTTGATTTTTCTTTCATACAAATAAAAAAGCGGGTTGTTGCCGTCCCACTTTCAAAATGCGTTAAAACGCTGAGTTTTTGAAAACAGAACCGGCACGTTTCCGGTGATTCACACCGGTCCTTATTATAATATAAATCTCTTTTCCGGATTATCAAGTCAAAAATGCTCTTTTTCCGGAAAAAAGTTTACCCGCCGACGATTGGCGTTACATCAATGCAGTAAATTTGTCTGATTCCTTCAAAAAGAGCATCTATGCAGACGCTTTTTCCGGAACGGGACCAGTTCGGATGCAGGTCGCACCGGGCAGGAATGGGGTAGGACATATCATCGGCAAACTCCCCGATTTCATAGGGCAGCTTTTTTTCCAGATCGTAGAGAAAAAGTTTCCGGCAGGGGGAATCCGGTTCCGGATAACAGTCGGTCATCATCCATTTGCCGTCCGGAGAATAGGAACAATGGCCGTCACCGGGAAAAACATCTTTGGCAATGGTTTCCACCTGACGGCTCCGGTCGGTGAAAAGGTGATACTGCCAGCCATCAAGATAGCGGTTGGAAAAGTTGATGATTTTCCGGTTGTCCACCCAGGTGTAATGACTGCTCATATCTTCCAGATTGAGGGGATAAAGTTCACTGCCGTCGATATTGACTGTGAACATATGGGTCTTGTGCCACTTCGGGGTGCCGTCCTTTTCGTAAAGCCGCCACCTGTGAAAGAATGCCAGACGGCTGCTGTCAGGCGAAAAGAGCATATGATTGAACCAACCGGGACCGGGAGTCATATCTGAACGGAAAAATCTTTCTGTCACCTCTTTGACCGTGACGATCAGACGAGAGGTGTTTGCTTTGAGATCCACCAGATAGATGCCGTCATTGGCCGGAATGGGGTCTGAGGCACTGAAGTCAAACGCTCCCGGATAACCGTAACCCGGTCGTTCCCGGTCAAGACGTGAAAAGTTCAAACTTGCGGCATAATGTCCGTCCGGAGATAAACAGTAGACCGGACGGCAGATGGTGCAGGTTTCCCCTGTTTTGACATTCAAAGTACGGGACACGAAACGATCATTTTCCCGGTCATTGTAGATGACAGTATCATCACAGTCGTTGAGCCACTGGAACATACACCCCTGCTGCCAGCACCAGCTGTCTGTTTCGGCAAGTTTGATGAATTTGTTGCCAGCTTGCAAATCGATCATCCCGAGGACAAGTTTTTCGCCGGGCTCCGGCTGGCGGCCCTCAAATTCAGCATATTGACAGAGCAGATATCTTTCACTTTTATCCCAGGGGAACTTATCGAAGTAGCCGAAAAAACAGTGTTTGTCAGGGGGCGAAACTTTAACCAAAGGAAGATGTTTTTTGATGATTTCAGGCATAATCATTCTCCTTTTTGTTCAGGTGTATTTCCGGCAGGGATCACCTGCAGGGCGTCGGCGGAAAAAGGGATTTTTTGTCCGTTGTCCAGCAGAATATTTCCGGAACGTGCAGTTGTGTTGGCAATGACAAGTATTCCTTGCTTTCCGGGCAGATCGTACCAGGCTCCCGACACACCGTCAGGAATTTCAGCAATATGGTCGGTGTGGCGGTAAAGAGCTTTTCTGAAAAGAGAAGCATACTCTTTGCGGAGCTGCTGCCCCAGTTTGAAATGTTCTTCAAAGCCGGGTGTCCGGGCGGCGTGGCCGTAACACCAGAGAGCGGTTCCCGTCAAAAAGAGGCGGTCGTGATTTTTTCTGAGGTGACGGCCTTCCACTTCAGGATCGGTACAGGGCCAGGGCTTTTGGATAAGCAGATCCATACGTCCGGCTTCAGGAAATGTGTAACAGAAAAGTTCCGGAAACGTAAGTGCCTGATTGTTCCAGACCGTTTCCAGATCTTGATAGTCCACACTGGCGTTGAGAGAGTCCAGCGGATGCTCTGTAATGAAAAGTTTGTCAGGACCCGCAGTTTTGCGGATCTCACGGAAGGCTTCAAAGAGCCCCGCTGCCACACTGCGGCTGTGATCGTGATCCTGAGCATAACACCGGGGAGGAATCACGTTGAACTGGTCAAGGTAAACGCCGTCTGCATTGAGGACTTGGCACACATAGCGGACATTTTCATTCACAATGGCACGCCACTGTGAAGAACCTGTACACATACCGGTCAGCACTTTGCTGCCCCAACGGACATCCCGGGTGGAACCGTCGGCGAAACGCATTGCACAGGAACTGCCCACCGTATCAAAGTCTTCCCGGGAACGGTCATAGCTGAAGCCGTTGATGTAAAAGAGTACCTTGATCCCTTTGGCGTGGATCTCTTTGACGGCATCAATGAGTTCTGTTTCACTCCCCAAAAGGGGATCCGGGCGGAATCCCGGATAATTGTTGTCGAATCCGCCTGCGTTCCAGCCGCCGAAAACAATAGCATCAAAGCCGTCGGAAATGGCCTCTTCTGCCAAGCGGGGAAGATCGGAATAACGGTTGTGGATCGTGCCGTCCTGCCAGCGTAAATCGTAATGGGCGTGGACTCCGGAAGTCAGGGGAACGGGTTTGCGGATCCCCAGAGCCAGTGAATCATAAAAACCTTTGTAGAATCGGGCATCCTGATGCCAGGAGGCAGTGTGTTTCCCCAGAACAAAGGGACACTCCCAAAAGGAAATATCCCGGTTGAATTCTTTATACAGTTCAATATCGATCCCGGGAACTCCTTTTCGGGCGTGAACTTTGACAAAGGTGTTTTCAAAACCTTTGTCGAGCATAAACGCACTCAAACTCCCCCCGGTGGAAATATAACTGAAAAAGGGCATTGCGGTCCGGATTTCCACGCTGTTTTCAGCTGCTCCGGCTTTATCCGGCGTCAGAAGGCCTGATTCTCTGAGCCACAATCGGCGGTCACGCCAGAGCCCCTCGGTTACAACAAGATTTTCAAAAAGAAGTTTTCCCGGAGCCGGCCAGCGGGCTCCTCCTTTGTCGGGAAGATAAAGCACATCGTCCGCTCCCGGCAGGATGATATGCGAAAAACGCCAGTGGATTTTCTGCAAATGGCAACCGGTGTTTTGACTGTTAAAGGTAAAGAGATATTCTTTGTAATCTTTGTCCTGATTTTCTGTGGGGACAAAGGTACACTCTATCCCCGCAGAAGCAGCTTCCTGCAAAGAAAGTTCTCTGACAGAACCCTTTTGTTCAACTGTGATAAAAAGAGCTGAGTCAAAAACAGCTGTTTGCTCCATAATAATATCTTTCCGGAAAAACAAGGCAGATTTTTTACTTGTAAATACACTCTTTTCTTTTGTCGTCCGGATGCTTTTTGAATTTGACGTTATCAAGGTTGAAATTTTTAACGTGCCGTACAAAGAGCAGCGCAGGCAAAGGTTCCCTGCCAAAAGAGGACGCATTGGGGAAGGGATG
>JAZUPO010000131.1:0-5485 GCA_045605205.1 Victivallaceae bacterium | reverse complement strand
GCAAGATAGCAGAATTTCACCATACTGCCGTAACTGGCGAGTTCTTCCACGACTGCAGGGATGTTCTGCTTTGCCTGGTCGAAGTGGGGCTTGGCTCTGGCATTGAGTTCAGCGATGTCAGGCTTCCGTGAGGTGACTGTCCCCGCCCGGGAAAGTTTTTCTTTGTGCAGCATCCAATAGCTGCCGCCCCCCAGAACAAGGGCAAAAAGAAGTCCGGCGAAGAAATATCCTCCACCGGACTTGGTTGGGTAAGTTTGCATAATACCTCCATTAGATTGATGTTTTTCAGAACGGGACTATCCCGTCCGGGGTATTATGCCTGTAAAATAGGCTGAATTAAGTTCAAATTACGGCAAAATTACGGCACGATGCCATAAAGGAGAGATTTTTGTGGAATAAAATGTATAGAGAAATAAGATTATAACTGTGGCTGTTCAGGAGCAATGCCGGAATCGTGCCGTAAAAATGCCGTAATTTCAAGTGCGACGAGCAGGTTTTTGCAATATTGAACAGCATATAACAAAAAATCCGCAGGAGTTATAAACTCTTGCGGATTGGATATTTAATTGGTACACCCAAAGGGATTTGAACCCCTAACCTTCTGGTCCGTAGCCAGACGCTCTATCCAATTGAGCTATGGGTGCACGTTTTAGTCTTTGTTGAACGTTGTCATCATTGACTATGTTTCTAATATACACCCGGGAAAACAACTTTTCAAGTAAAAATTTGAAAAAAATGTTGATTTTTTTGAAAAAAAGTGGTATTTTATGCAATGCGACACTTCCGGCAGGAAAAAAGAGTTCTCTGTTGCGGAAAATTTGTCGAAAATGTACTTTGAATTTGAAAAATTGCTCCTTTGCATCTAACAGAGGTTTTTAGATGAAATACTTTATCCGTACTTACGGCTGCCAAATGAATGAGAGAGATTCCGAAGCGATCGGTGCCGCTTTGGAAGCTGCCGGATTTACCAGAGGAACTGAAGAAGATTCCGATTTGCTCCTTTTTAATACTTGCAGTGTCAGAGATGCCGCCGAACGCAAGGCAAAAGGAAAAATCGGATATATCCGCAAACTGAAACAGAAAAATCCCAACCTTATTATAGGCGTGACCGGATGTATGGCCCAGCGCCTGGGGGAAGAACTGCTTAAAGAACTTCCCCATCTCGACTTTGTTCTCGGTACCGGCCAGATGCAGCGGCTTGTTCCTCTTGTTAATGAAATTGCCCGTGACCGCATCCGCCGGGTCGAAACGGAACCCTCTGCCGAGGTCCTTGAAAGTATGGGGGGACACGATGCCAATCCTTCCTGGAACGGTCAGATCGCTATTACCCGGGGATGCAACCGCTTTTGTTCCTATTGTATCGTCCCCTACGTCCGGGGACGTGAAATCAGCCGGACAAGAGAATCCATCATCGCTGAGGCCCGGGAGCTGGTGGATAAAGGCGTCCGGGAAATTATGCTCCTGGGACAGAATGTGGCCGCTTACGGCCTTAACGGTGATACCCGTCCCCCCGCAAGCGGTCATTCGCCCTTTGCTGAACTCCTTGAGGAAATGAATGAGATCCCCGGACTGCTCAGGATCCGTTTTACTTCTCCTTACGTCAGCTATTTCAACGACCGCCTGATCGGGGCTTTGAAAAATTGTTCAAAAGTCTGCCACAATATTCATCTGCCGCTGCAGTCCGGTTCTGACCGCATCCTGAAAGCTATGAACCGGCAATATACGGCCGAAAGCTATCTTGCCAAAGTGGATGAGATCCGCAGTGCCATTCCCGATGTGACCTTTTCAACCGATGTGATCGTCGGATTCCCCGGGGAAGAAGAGTCCGATTTTCTTATGACCCGGGATATGATGAACAAAGTGGGCTTTGAACAGGCCTATGTCTTTAAATATTCTCCCCGCCCCGGAGCAAAATCAGCCCTTCTGGCAGACTCCGTTCCCGAAGAGATCAAGGAAGAACGCAATCAGATCCTCTTGGGCGACCTTAAAGAAAGAGTCGTGAAAAAACTTAAAACCCTTAAAGGTGAAACAGTGGAAGTGCTCCTCGAAGGCGTCAGTGCCAGAAATGCCCAGCGGTGGAGCGGTCGTACATCCACAAGTTTTGTGGTGCACTTTGAACCTGATGCTCAGTGCACTCCCGGAATCTTGCGCCGGGTGAAAATCACTCAGGTCAACACCGTATCACTCTTTGGCGAACTGCTCCCTCAGTGATTTTGCCCGGAGCAGAAGGGTTTTCTTTTCGCCCTGGGGATAAAAGACGAGTTTTGCTTCTTTTTCAAGCCGGGAAAGAGCTTGTTCAGGTCGCCCAAGCTGTGTTTGCCAGTCAGCGTAACGGAGCACAATAGGCAGATTGAGTTCATTATAACGCCAGGAACGGTGTTTGAAGTAAAAAAGACAATCCCTGATGGCCGATTCAAGGTCGTGAAACTCCAGTGCGTGCAGATCTGCCAGCATCAGAGCCGTTTCCGGGGCGTCTTTATGGTTTTGCCGTACTTCCAGCAGTTCAAGTTCTGCTTCTTCAAAGCGTCTGCGGGTGATGAGCCCCTGCTGATGCGAGAGAATGGGGGGAGCTTTTTTCAAAAAACGCCGGGGATAGAGGAGAAAATCGACCAGCGAAGTTGCTGCAGGTCCGGAATAAAGCAGGGCCGTGACCAAGCCGTAAAGATAAAGTGCCGCCAGAAGGAAAATCCCGCCCAGAATGACTTCCTGCGGATTGTCTGCTTTGAACATCATAATGAAAATGTACACCGGCACTGCCGCGTGTGCTATTGTAACGATGAGCCGCAGTGAAGCAGATATTAATGACATAGACCGCCTTTCTGGAAATATCCTGATGAAGTTGACATTTTTTCTTAATATACATTGCAATATTCCTGATGTCAAAAAGTTTTTACATTATTTTTCTTGATAATTCACCGCCGGGATACTATATTAACAGCAGAAATAGGATGAGGAGGAACGGCGGTGAAAGGTGAATATGCAGGGCATCTGCCCGCAAGTGATCCGATGTTCGGGTTTTTACAGGAATCTATTTTTCCGCAGCTCGGGAGCGATTGCTCTGAAGGTGTAAGAGTTTTCAGAACAAACGGCTCCAATGCCGTTTATATTTATGAAGACCGGAAAAGCTGTAAAAGTGTTGTCGGCAAATTTTTCTGTTCCGAACGCAATAGAGACCACGAACTTGCACGGCAGCGTTTGAACAGAGAATATGACAATATCGCCCTTTTTTCCTCTTATCTGGGTAAAGAACATCACGTTGCCCGGGTGCTCGGACGTAATGAGGCGTTGAATTGCCTGCTGGTGGTGGAATATTGTCCGGGACTTCTGCTCGATCAGATCATCTGGCGGAGTGTCGCAGAAGCCGATCCAGTACTGCTCAAAAGAAAACTTGGGGCTTTGGCCGATTTGCTTGTGACGGTACACAACAAATCTGCTTCCGGAATTCAGGTTGATTCAAAGCCTGTGTGTTCTTATTGCAGGGATCTTGTCAGGGATTTGCGGGAATTGCTTGTTCCCGGGGAAAATGAATGGTTTGAACGGCAAATCGGCCTCTGGTACCGGGATCCTGTTATGGAAGAGGATAATCAGGTGTTGGTGCACGGAGATGCAACGCCTTCCAATTTTGTTTTCGGCGAGGGGAGGACAGTTTTTGTATTTGATATGGAACGTGTCCGCTATGCTGACCGTTGTTTTGATGTCGGACGTATTGCCGCTGAATTACAACATTTCTTTATGCGTACCGTTCACGATCCCTGGGCTGCTGAGGAGTTTATTCATCATTTTCTGCGGGAGTATTCCGGGCATTTTCCCGACAGAGAAGCGGCTTTCAGAGCCATTACCCGCAGACTTCCTTTTTATATGGGGGCAACTTTACTGCGGATCGCACGCAATTCCTATCTGGAAAAAGAGTACCGCAGAGCTCTTATTGAGGCTGCCGGCAGATGTTTGAGGAGAGAATGATGAAGTTCAAAGCACTTTTATTTGATATCAACGGAACTGTCTGCGATATCCTTACATCTGAAGATGATGAAAATCTTTACCGGGTGACAGCAAATTATCTGTGGTACAGAGGAGTGAAAATATTGCCCGGTGAATTGAAAAAACGTTACCTTGAACTGAATCGGCAGCAGAGAAAAGAAAGTCCTGAAACCTATCCGGAATTTGATGTGGTCAAGATCTTTCAAGTGCTGATCGAACAATACCGGGGAAGTGTTCGTGCTTCGCATACGCTGGCTGTTGCAGCGGCGACTCTTTTCAGAGCCGCTTCTCTTTTTCGCCTTGAGCTTTATGAGGGAGTGAACGAAGTCCTCTCTGTAATGAAAAAACATTACCGGCTGGGGGCTGTATCTGACGGACAGAGTTTATGGGCCGCACCGGAAATGAAAATGACCGGATTGAACCGTTTTTTTGAATTTTCAGTTGTTTCCGGGGATTATGGGTTCCGTAAACCTGACAGCAGAATGTTTGAGCTTGCTCTGACCCGGCTCAGACTTGACAAAAGTGAGGTGATCTATGTGGGGAACGATATGTACCGGGATATCTGGGGAGCTTGCAATGCCGGCTTGAAAACTGTTTTTTTTAAATCCAATCAGGGGGAACAGGCCTTTGCCGGGGCTGACCCTGACTATATTATTTACAACTTTAATGAACTTCCTCAGGCAGTGGAATTTCTGGAAAATAAAGGAACTTGATTGTATGCGTTATGAAAAAGTGATCCGGGGAATCTTTCTCAACCGCCCCAACCGCTTTATCGCTGAAGTTGAAGTAAATGGTCAAATTGAACGTGTCCACGTCAAAAACACCGGACGCTGCCGGGAACTCCTTGTACCGGGCTGCTGCTGCTTTTTAAGCGATTCCGGCAATCCGGAACGTAAGACCCGGTACGACTTGATCGCTGTTCAAAAAGGGAATTTGCTTATCAATATGGATTCTCAAGTTGTAAACACTGTGGCAGAGGAATATTTGAAAAAAGGCACACTGTTTTCAAAAGATGCTCTCATCCGCCGGGAGGTGACCTGGGGAAAATCCCGCTTTGACTTTTATATAGAAGACGGAGCAAGGAAAATTTTTCTTGAGGTTAAAGGAGTGACTTTAGAAAATGAAGGAATCGTCTCTTTCCCTGATGCCCCCACGGAAAGAGGCGTTAAACATCTGAATGAGTTGATCAGTGCGGTGAAAGATGGTTTTGAATGTTATGTGTTCTTTGTCATTCAGATGAAAGGCGTCAAATCCTTTTCTCCAAACGATGTGACCCATCCTGAATTCGGAGAAACTCTGAGAAAGGCTGAAAAAAATGGCGTCAGGATCCTCGCTATGGATTGTCAGGTCACCCCCGATACTCTGATAATCGCAGAGCCGGTGAAAATCTGCCTTTGAAACCGGAAAGAACGCTTGAAAATAATTTTTTCCTGTGCTATATTACCGCAAAGATCATATTTTAAGATAATACTGGAACAAGGCAAAGGAAATATGGCAGAAATAACTA
>JAZUPO010000130.1:0-16228 GCA_045605205.1 Victivallaceae bacterium | reverse complement strand
CGCAGCCCTCAACTCATACGGCCCCATACCGGCATAAGCCTGACCGTGATCCATAGAGTCAGCGATCGCCCGGATCGTTGACTCCATCATAGCAACATAGGCTTGCTTGTCAGAAGTGTCTGAAGTCAGAAAAAGATTACTTTGTGACATCTGCATTGACCTCAAGAACGACTTTTTCAAAAATAGAGATCATCGTCTCAAGATCTTCTCTGGTCACGTTCAAAGCGCAAAGACAACGCATAACAGAACCGTGGCGGCCGCCCTTTTCCATAACCAGTTTGTTCTGGAAACACATCTGCTGCACTCTGGCGGCGATATCGCCGCTGGCAGGCAGAGACCCCAGAGCATCGGGAGTGCCTTTGGGATCGACAAATTCACAGCCGGACATCAAACCCTTGCCGCGAATATCGCCGATAATGGACACCTTTTCTTTGAGAGCGGTCATACGTTCTCTCAAATAGTCGCCTTTGGCACGGACATCAGCCAGGAATTCTTCTTTGGAAACCCGTTCCATCACCACAGTACCGGCACGCATAGCCAGCTGGTTGCCGCGGAATGTTCCGGCGTGGGAACCGGGCTGCCATTTGTCCAGTTCCTTGTTGTAGACCACAACAGACATAGGCTGAGTTCCGCCGAAAGCCTTGGAAACAAGGATCACATCGGGCACGATGTCAGCGTATTCAAAGGCAAAGAACTTACCGGAACGACCGACGCCGCACTGGATCTCATCCACGATCATAGGAATGCCCAGTTCTTTGGTGACACGGCGGACAGTCTGGAGAAATTCAACAGGAGCAGGGATCACGCCGCCTTCGCCCTGGATAGGTTCAAGAATAACAGCAGCAGGCAGAGTGATGCCGCTTTCAGGATCTTTGAGTGTACGCTCAAAGTAGTTGCAGCAAGCCTTGACACCGGCTTCCCCGCCCAGACCGAAAGGACAACGGTAGGAATAAGGATAGGGGAAGAAATGCACTTCAGGCATCAGAGCGTGGACTTTGGACTTGGCAGAGAGATTGCCGGTAAGTGACAAAGCTCCGTGGCCCATACCGTGATAACCGCCGCCAAAGGCAATGACAGAACTTCTGCCGGTGGCAGTTTTGCACAGTTTGATCGCCGCATCGGTGGCATCAGTTCCGGAAGGACTGCAGAACTGGATCTTTGCATTGGGCTGCAGTTCTTCGGGCAAAAGAGAAATAAGCGTATGAACAAAACGGTCCTTGACCGGAGTCATAAGGTCAAGAGTATGCAGCGGAGCATCACTGCTCAGCATCTCAATCATAGCCTGATTGATCTCGGGATCGTTGTGTCCCAAAGCCAAAGTTCCTGCACCGCAGAGAAAATCCAAATACCGGTTGCCTTCCACATCTTCGATCCAAGATCCCTTTGCTTTCACCAGTGAAAAGGGAAATTTACGGGGGTAACTTCGTGCATTGGATTCCGTTTGTTCCTGACGGATCATATAATCTGCGTTCGTTACCGGTGCTGCAACACTACCAGTACAAGCCTGACAACCATTCTTAAATGCCATTGCCATGGACCCCTTCTTTTGTTCCGGAATTGGAGTACTCTTCCGTTTTTTTGTTAAAGACCTGTTGCGGACTCCACCGAACATTATGGAGCCAGCGGTTAAAATATAATTGTGTCCTCCCTGGACTTTTTTTGCTTGATTTCCGGGTTCCGGCACAGTGCAGGATTATCCTCAGGAAAAAAGCGTCGCTTAATGTACACTGTTTTGGGGGGAATATCAAATAAAATTCTTAAAAAAAAGCAATTTTTTTGCGTTTTTTTTGCCTTTTTTCTGATTTTTGCCTCAAACGGTACGAATCTCCTTAAATTTTTATGCCTGTACAACGCTTTTGTTTTCGAGAAGAGTTTTTCCCTGAGGGTTCTGTTTTACCTTTTCCTGCAAAGTACAGATTTCACAGACAGCCTCATCAAAAAACAGCTCTTCAGCCATCATAACCGGATTGGCAATTGTATGATTTTGCCAGTCCCAGTGAGCGATCTCGGAAGGCAATTCTTCATCAGCCCCGCCGCCGATACAGACCATACCGAAAAAAACCTCCCCGAGCGATCTGTTCATCAGCAGATAGACTGAAAACTTTTCATTTGTTTTGTCCACGGTAAAAATCCCTGTTTCAGCTGCTCCGGCAAACCTATTCCGGTGCAGAAAAATTGTTTTTAACACCTCTCTACAATATAGCCCCGTTTTTCCAAAAGTCAAGAACTTCCCGAAGAATAAGGCTGAAAACATTTTTTTCAAGAACTTTCCCGTTGAAGTCGGCATAAAAACCTTTCTTTGACTTGACATTTTACAGGCGATATGCTATATTAGCCCCGGTATAGTTTTTCCAAGGGAAATTTTTTATGGCTTGAGCAGCGTTTTACTCAACAGGTGTGTAATTATGAATTATGATTTATTTGTCCTTGCCAGCAAAATACGCAAGGTGGAAAATATGGAACAGCTGCAAGACCTCAAAGGCTTCGCTGAAACATTGATGCACCGCGAAAAAAATTACGCTCTTCTTACATTGATGGCAGTTGCCGAAGAAATGGGAGAAGAGGAGATCCTCGATACTCTGGATCGCTTGCGTGCCCACGTCAGCAATGCTCTGAAAAAGTAATTTTTTAACTTCCCCCCCCAAGCAAGATGAAAAAAGAAGCAGAACTCCTCCTTGCCTGGTATGAAAAAAACGGCCGGGATCTGCCCTGGCGGGTCAGAGGAAAGGCCCATCCCGATCCCTATGCAGTCTGGGTTTCAGAAATTATGCTTCAGCAGACAACGGTCAAAACAGTCTGCGATTATTTTGACCGCTGGATGAAACGTTTTCCAACGCTGCAAACTCTGGCTGAAGCCTCTTTGGATGATGTGCTCCACCAGTGGCAGGGGCTGGGATACTACACCCGGGCCAAAAAAATGCACGCCTGTGCATTGTATTTGCAGGAACACTTCAACGGCAAATTCCCTCCTGACAGAACTCAGCTTCTCACATTGCCGGGTATCGGCCCCTACACTGCCTCAAGTCTGTGTGCTTTTGCATTCAATATGCCGGAAACAGTTATTGACGGCAATGTGATCCGGGTCCTTTCACGCTATTACGGGATCACAGGAATAGTGGAACGGAAAAATATCGAACCTTACGCAGCCCCCCTGACACCACAGGAATCAGCCGCAGATTATGCCTCAGCCATTATGGATCTGGGAGCAACGGTCTGCACCCCGACGGCCCCTCAATGCCACAGTTGCCCCTGGGAGCAGCTGTGCACGGCCCACAGCAGACATCTTGAAGAAAAGATTCCGCAACTGAAAAAAACTGTCAAAAAAAAGAAAAAGGGAGCACTTTTTATTCTGTACTCCCCTGACCATAAACTTTTCATCCGCAAACGTCCCGGGCAAGGTTTGCTTTCCGGCCTCTGGGAAGTTCCGTGGCACGGAGAAATGACCTTCCCTTTTGAAGCAAAGTGGCAGGAAATCCCCGGAAAAGTCCGCCATATTTTCACCCACTTTGAACTGGAACTGCGTTTTTTCACCACCGCATCTCCTCTGCCGGAAGAGTTTGCCGCAAGCGGCATTTTTGTCCCGGCAGAAGAGTTGTCACAATATGCCTTTTCCACCTTGATGAAAAAGGCTTTGAAAGAGTTGAAAATTTTTACTTGATCCGCAGCATCTTCCCGCTGCGGACCAATTTTGCATCCGGATCTGCAGCATATCCTTTTTTCCCGTTGACGTAAACAGCACAGACTCCCAAAGCCCGCTGATTTGGAGCTCCATAGTCGGCATTGCTGTCAAACTTTTCCAGATCCAGCAGAACAAGATCGGCAAAGTATCCGGGAGCAACAACTCCCCTGCCCTTCAAATTGAACTTGGCCGCCGGCAGAGCCGTCATCCGGTGGATAACAGAGGCGTAATCACAATTTTTTGCCGCGATCCTGAAAAAACGGGGACAGGTTCCAAAAGCCCTGGGATGTGTTCCTGCGTCATCAAAACTGCGGATATTCCCGTCACTGCCGGGAACAACATAGGGCTTGGCAAGGATGCGTTCCAGATTATCTTCATTCATAGTTCCGAATGCCGCCCAGGGAGTGTTACCGGCACTCAACAAATTTACCACAGCCTCTTCCGGAGAACATCCTGCTGCCTTACCGATTTCCACCATACTCATACCGTACCATTTTCGATGTTCTGCAAAGGGTGAATTCATCAGCAAAGTCCGTTCCAGAGGACGTTCCACGCCCCGCTGCATAGCAGCCGTCAATTCCCGGCGGTATTCAGCAGATTCTTTCAGTCTGCCGCAAAGAGTTTTCGTATCGATTTCATCATAAGGTGCAGGAACGATCTGACGCAAAGTGGTGCAGGAGTGTACATAAGGATAGCGGTCTGCAAGGATATGAACGCCCTGTCCCTGCATTTTCTCAATATATTCAAAGGCAGCATCCAGTTTATGCCAGTTGGGAGCACCGGAGGTTTTCAAATGGCTGATTTCAAGAGAATTGTCACCGCACCGGGCGATTTCAACGGCTTCTTCAAGAGATTCAAGCAGTCTATCTGCTTCATTACGGATGTGGGTTGCGTAAGGTTTCCCCGTACCTTTGAGCAAAGCGGCAAGCTCTTTCAATTCCTCTGTGGGAGCAAACTTCCCGGGCAGATAATAGGGGCCGCCTGAAAAACCTCCGGCTCCGTTGGCAAGAGCATCTGCAAGGAGCTCTTTCATCTGCCGGAGTTCCTCTCTGGTCGCGTGACGGTTTTCAAATCCCATTACCCGGACACGCAGAGAATTGTGGCCGCAGAGGTGTACGATATTCACCGCAGGCTGAGCCTTTTCAATCGCATCGGCGTATGCAGCAAAGTTACAATAGGCATTTTTGAACTCATCCTGTGCATTTTTGGCTTCCGTCAGATAAAAAGAAAAACCGCAATTCCCTGAAATATCCGTCGTTACGCCTTGAGAGATCTTGGAATCTCCCGTCGGCACATAAGCCGCAGCAGAATCAGAATGGCTGTGAACATCAACAAACCCGGGAGTCAGTGCCAGGCCGTTGCCGTCCACAACAAGGGCTCCGGTCCGTTTCAAAGTTCCGCATTCAGCAACAGCTGCGATCCGCTCATCCTGAACAGCCACATCAGCCATAAAAGGAGGACGGCCGGTCCCGTCATAAAGCATAACATTGGTAAAAAGTATATTTTCCATTTTCAACGTTTCCTTAAAAAGAGAGGTCTTATAATATATTTCATCTTCTTCATTCATAAGATAGCATCTGCCGAATAGAATTTCCAGTTTTATCAAGAAAAAATGGCTTGAATTTTTCTTTTTCTGCGTTTTCGGAAAAAATATTATTTGTAATACTCCTGCTGCCGTGTTATATTAGCCTTTGAAATACCCTGTTTTTCAATAATATTCTCAAGGAACAGTATGATCACCATAGACAATTCCAAATGCCTCCGCTGTTCACGGTGTGTTCGTGATTGCATTGCCGGACTTCTTGTTCCCGGCAGTGACGGGATCCCCTTTATGCCCAGCGAAAACGAAAAACTGTGCATCAACTGCCAGCACTGTCTGGCAATCTGCCCTGCCGGAGCCGTCAACTGCAACGGCGTATCTGCCGATGAATGTGCTGCTCCCGGCAAACTTCCAGCTCCGGAAGAAATGTTCAACCTTTTGCGTATGCGGCGCAGCTGCCGTCTGTACAAAGATGAAAATATTGCTCCTGAGACAATGAGCGTACTTAAAAACGCCCTTGCCTGGACACCCACGGGATGCAACAATCACAAACTTTTCTTTTATATCGTTGAAAACAAAGATGAAATGGAGTTTTTCCGCAAAGAAACCTTCAAGATGTTGAAGTTTCTCATCAAAAGCGGAATTCTGGGATTTTTCTTTCCCCGGTTCAAACGTTTCTTTGCTGCCGTTATGGCGGGTAAGGATGTGGTCTACCGTTCCGCTCCCCATATGATCGTTGCGGCTTCCCCCAAAGATGCCCCCTGCAAAGAAGCTGATCCCTGGATAGCTTTGAGTTACTTTGATTTGCTGGCTCAGAGTTTCGGGCTCGGAAGCTGCTGGTGCGGTTTTGCAGTCCGGGCATTCAAATGGAGTTCCCGTATGAAAAAGCACATCCAGCTGCCTCCGGGATATCAGGTTGGAGCCGTTATGCTTTTCGGCAACCCTGAACTTTCTTACGCAAGAGCTACCAAGCCTGAAAATTTCAATCTGGAAAAGGAAAAATAAATGACTCCCCCCCGCCCCTGTATTCCCTGTGAAAAAATCGAAAATGATGCCTACGACTGGTATGCCCGGCACGAGGCAAAAATTACAGAAGTTAAAAACAAACGTGCCGACTTGATCTTCATAGGAGACTCCATCACCCATTTCTGGAACTGCGAAGAGGGAATTTCATACGGCCTTGAAGTTTGGAATGAATTTTTTGCTCACCGTGCTGTATTGAACCTGGGATTCGGTTTTGACCGTACCCAGAATATGCTCTGGCGGATCGAACACGGCGAAATGGCAAATCAGCACCCCAAAGTCATTGTGGTCAATGCCGGAACAAATAATTTTTCCATTACTCCGAATTACGACGGAGACACCCCGGAAGAAACTTTTGAAGGTGTTAAAAAGCTCATTTATTCTCTCAAAGCTCTTGCACCTCAGGCTTTGATCGTTGTTATGGGGATCTTTCCCCGGCAGCCGGAAGAAACACAACGTAAAATCACCCTTCTCAATGAACTTTTGAATGGATTTATTTCAGAACTTCCCCATACAGAAAAAATACGTTTTCTTGACCTGACAGACAAGTTTCTTTATCCTGACGGCTCTTTTAATCAGGAACTTTACCAGGACCGCAGATGTCATCCCAATTGTGCCGGATACCGCATCTGGGCCAACGCTTTGGAATATATTATTGCACCATTACTTTGATTTTTACATATCAAATATCAAAGCTGAATTTCAGATGATCTCCGGGCAGAGTTCCTGTTTTTTTCAAAGTTCCGGCAGGCAGTTCTATGACGGAGACGCTTTTCCAAGTGCCCCAGGCGATACGCCAGGGTTTAAGAGTCCTGACGCATTTCACAACACACTTATTTCTGTCTACAAAGAGAACATCTATCGGCATAAGCATAAAAAAACAGTGAATGGAGTTGCACTTTTCAAAAAGAAGAGCATCAAACTCCCCGGGGAATCTTCTTTTGCCCATCAACCCCATAAAACGCTGCCAGAAACTTTCTGCCCGGGCCATACGGCAGGCAAGAACCGTATGGTGTGTCTGATTGTACACAGCACTCTGCATCACATCTGATCAATAAATGTTTTGAGCAGCGGGCCCAAAAGGATGATAAACACAGCAGGCAATATAAAGAGCACCACAGGAATAATGATCTTGACCGGAGCTTCATTGGCAAGTTTCTCAGCCATAGCAAAACGTTTTGCCCGCTGGGTGTCGCCCTGGATCCGCAGCAGTTGGGCAATTCCGACGCCCAATTCCTCTGCCTGAACGATGGAGTTCAGCGTGGCAGTCAAGTCAACCTGACGAACCCTTCTTGCCATAGCCCTCAGAGCCTCGCTCCTTTTACGTCCCAGCTGAATTTCCTGAAAGGTCAAAAAGAGTTCTTCCCCCAGATCATCCATCGGACGCCGGTCAAGGATATCCCGCAGAGAAGAAACCAGGTCTTTCCCTGATTCCACAGACAATGTGAGCAGATCAAGGACATTGGGCAGTGCACGCATAATGGCTTTATGCCGTTTTTTAATGATTGTATTGATCCAGACAGTGGGATACAAAGAAAGAAGTAACGCAACGATCAGACAAGCTCCCGGATGACTGCTCATTGCCCCCAAAAAAGCAAGAAGCAAAGCAGCAATAATAAACACGATCCGCAAACCTGTAAAGTCCGCAGGCGTCATCACGTTGGAGTAACCGCCCATAGCAAGTTTCTCTTCAGCACTTTTGTGCCAATTGGCAAAATTCTTACCTTCACCGATTTTTCTGCCGATGGGCATAAAGGGATAAAGGAGCTTGAAAAGAACGGGAATGGGTTTTTCAAAAGTAACCTTTCTTTCCAGCTCGATCGAAGAAAGAGCCCGGATGATATAATAAGCGATACATCCGGCACAACATCCGCCGCAAAGAGCGGTCAAAAAAGCAAGTATACCTTCCATAGTGACTTACACCTCGATGTTAGTGATCTTGCGGATCGTCAGAAATCCGCCGATGACAAGTAAACAGACAGCACCGATAGCGAGAACTCCGGCAAAACTGCCGACAAAGGAATCCATCATTCCGGGACTGATATGGTACATTCCCCACAAAAGCAGAAAAGGCATAGCTCCGATCATCAGAGCCTGAAGTCTTCCCATTGCGGTGAGAGCCCGGACTTTTGCATTGATCCGTCCTCTTTCGCGGATAAGGGCAGCCACCCGCTCAAGGGTTTCAGTCAATTCTCCGCCGGTCTGCCGGGCGGTAATAATGGCAGTTGCGACAAGTTCAAAGTCCTCAGAACCGATACGCCGTGCCATATTGTCAAGAGCCTGATCTATGGGGACACCCAGCTGGAGCTCCTGAATAAGCAGCCGGAATTCCAATGCAATGGGGTGCATATCCTGCTCAGAAACCTTTTCCAAAGCCTGAGTGATGCTGAATCCGGCTTTAAGTGAACTTGACATCATTCCCAAAGCATCTTCCAGCTGAATATTGAACTTGATGAGCCGCTGCTTTTTCAAATAACGTAATACGAGCCGGGGCAGCGGAAAAAGCATTGCTCCCACCAGTAAAGCCGCAAGGACTCCGATACTCCAGTTCATCTGTTCGGACTTGGTGGAAACAAGCACAACCGTTACGATCGCTCCCACGGCACTCAAAGAAATGGACAAATCAAGCAAGCGGTTGGCCGGAAGCTGAATGAGGATATCATCCAGTTCTGTTTTTGCTTCTTCCAGATAACGCTCCCGGTAGCGGGCAGCCACATAAATACCGAAATCAAAAAGCCCCAACATCGCCAGTGTCACAGCAAAAAAAGCACACAAGCCGACCCAGAATGAACCTGTAAACATATATTTTCCCTTATTTTATTTTCTATAAAATACATCTGAAATACAGATTATTCAATATGCAAGTCCCATTTTTTTTAAAAAGATACCGTTTTTTGTACAAAGCGGCTCATTCTCTTTCAAGCACAGAAAAAATTTCATCCTGCAAGAATATACTGTCTCTTGAGGACAATTGCAACATTTTTACCGAAAAGTACATAATTTTTTCTTAAAATTCCTTGCATTTACTCCCCGTGCAGGCTATATTCTAACGAGGTATACTTAAACTTGGGGTTATTTTACCCTGTCAACATTCTTAAGGAGAATAAAAATGGAAGTCATCATCCGTCCCACAGCGGCAGAAGCCGAAAAGCTCACCGCCCGTATCATCGCCGATGCGATCAACGCCAAACCCGAATTCAAACTGGGTCTTGCCACCGGTGCAACTATGGAAAACGTCTACGCTGAACTTTCCAAGCTGAACAAAGCCGGCGAAGTGGACTTCTCTCAGGTCCGTTCCTGGAACCTGGACGAATATGTGGGTCTTGCTCCCGAGCACGATCAGAGCTATCGTTACTATATGAACAAGCACCTTTTCAACAACGTCAATATCGACATCCGCAACACCCATCTGCCCGATGGTCTTGCCGAGGATGAAGAATACGAAGCCGCCCGTTATGATGACTCCATCGACGAAGCCGGCGGCATCGATTTGTGGCTGGTTGGTATCGGTTGCTCCGGTCACGTCGGTTTCAACCACCCCGGCACCAGTTTTTCCAGCCGCACCCACGTGGCTTACCTGACCAACACCACCTATGAGCAGAACAAGATCTACTTCAATCCCCCGGAATCAATGCCCCGTCGTGCTTATACCGCCGGTGTCGGTACCGTTCTGGATGCAAAAAAAGTTGTTCAGCTCATCACCGGCAAACGCAAAGCTTCCATCGCTGCCGCTGCTATTGAAGGTCCTATGACCGCTATGATCTCTTCAAGTGCTCTGCAGCTGCATCCTGACACCATCATCATTCTTGATGAAGAAGCTGCTGCCGAACTCAAGCTCCGCGACTTCTACGACGAAGTCTTTATGAATGATCCCAAATGGGCCGCTTACCGGTAATCTTTTGTCTAAGGAATGATACTTATGGCTGATTTGAAAGTTGATTGCCTTTACAAGCCTGAGCTTGATCCCGAGTTTCTTCCCGCCGTTCTCTGGAACCGGGAATACCGCAAGCTGGCTGCAGCCACCGCAGGTTCCCTCAAGATCGCCATTACTCTTGAGCGTTCCAACGGTGCTGTTTCCCGCTTTGATACAGTTCTGCTGCCTGAAACAGATGAATTTGCAGCCTTGAACTTGCGTTACGTTGAACGTATCGTCAAGTTTATGCTGTGGAGTTTCGGCGGCTGGCACGTCACCGTGGCCGGAGCCCCCAAAGTTGCCGCCGCACTGGCTGAACTTTACTCTGAAAAGGGTGAACGGGCCTTTGATTATCAGGTGATGGGAGAACGTATCTATGACCGTCCCTTCACTGTTGATACCTGTGCTTATGAAGCTGCCGCTCCCGAAAAGAAGGTTGCTATGAAACTCGGCGGCCACTTTGACGGCTGCCGTATCGGCTTCGACCTGGGCGGTTCCGACCGTAAATGTGCCGCCGTGAAAGACGGCGAAACACTCCACAGCGAAGAGGTTGTGTGGGACCCCTATTTCCAGAGCGACATCAATTACCACTATGAAGGTATCCTCGACTCCCTGAAGCGTGCCGCAGCCAAACTTCCCAGAGTGGATGCTATCGGCGGTTCCGCTGCCGGTGTCTACGTGGAAAATCAGCCCCGTATCGCTTCTCTTTTCCGCGGTATTCCTGAAGGTGATTTCGCCACCAAAGTGCGTCCCATTTTCCTTGAGATCGCCAAAGAATTCCCCGGAGTACCCTTTGTGGTCCTCAATGACGGTGAAGTGACTGCTCTGGCCGGTGCCATCAGCTTCAAATGCGACTCCCTGATCGGTCTTGCTATGGGAACCAGCGAAGCTGTGGGCTATGTCACTCCCGAAGGCAATCTGACCGACTACCTCAACGAGCTTGCCTTTGCTCCCATTGACTACCGTACCGTCAATCCTCCCTGCGACGAATGGTCCGGAGATGCCGGTGTGGGTGCTCTTTATCTTTCCCAGCAGGCTGTGGGCCGTCTGGTCAAGGCTGCAGGATTTGATTTCCCTGCCGACACCAAGCTGCCTGAGATCCTCAAGCTGGTCCAGAAGGCTATGGCTGAAAACGACTCCCGTGCGGCAGCTATCTACCGTACCGTTGGCCGTTACCTCGGTTATGCTCTGGCTCACTATGCGGACTTCTACGATCTCAAGAACCTTCTGCTCCTGGGGCGTGTTTCCTCCGGAGAAGGCGGTTCCATCATCATCGAAGAAGCCCAGAAACTTCTCAAAGAAGCCTTCCCCGAACTTGCCATCAAGTTCCACCTGCCCGACGAGACCTTCAAGCGTCACGGACAGGCTGTTATTGCAGCTACGCTGTAATACAACTTTTGTTTCTCGAACCTTCCGCTCAGTTTACGGAGCGGAAGGTTTTTTGTATTCATTTTTGATAACTTGAATTATAACTTCCTTTGCCCTTGAAAAGAGCCCAAAGAGGTTTTATATTATCCTGCAGAAAGTAAAAATCCAAGCAAAAAAAAGAGTTCTATGAATCAGCGTGATATAGCCAAAGCCGTCGGAGTATCCCAGGTGGCCGTTTCTCTTGTACTGCGTTCACCCAAAACGACCCGGGTTTCCGCAGCCAAGAAAGCCAGGATCATTGCCGCCTTGCGGGAAAACGGCTTTCTAAACTCTGCCGGAACCAAACGTTCCTGGGCAGCAGGCTTTATTACCGATGAATTTCAAAGCCGGAACGACAGTTTTATCCACGATGCTGTCTGCGGAGCCGAAGAAGAACTGAATAAAAGCTATTATAATGTTATATTTGAGGTTTTTCGCAATAAAGAGCTCAATATCTTTAAAAACCGTCAGGTGGACGGAGTTATTGTCCGCTCCGGAAAAGCATTGGAATATCTGCTTGGAGCAGAGCATCGTCTGCCGGTGGTCCTTTTGAATTGTGCCCTGCCCGGTGTCAAAGCCGATACCGTTATGCCAGATAACCGGGGCGGCATATTGGCTCTCTGTCAAAAACTCACCGAAAAAGGATTCCGCCGGATCGCTTTTCTGGGAGCGTCCCCTGTTTATTCGCCTTACAGCTGCAACTACTCAGAACGCCTGAGTGCCTATCTGGAATATTGTGTCAACAGCAGCCTTACGCCTCTGTGGGCCAATATCCCGCTCCCGGTGGAATATACTCCTGAAAACGTCGCAGCCGTAACTGAAGTCATTTCTCAGTGGGAATCAGCCCCCGATCCGCCGGATGCGGTCATTACGGCAAACTATCTCTACGGAGCACTTCTTGCACACTTGAGGCCCGCCCTTGCCGTTGCCGCCGGTGACAACAAAAAATCAGGTGATCTGCCGGGAGTTCCCCGCTTCGTTCTGGAACAGGATTCCCGGACAATGGGGGCATTTGCCGCCGAACTGCTGCTGCTGCGTATTGCCAATCCGGAACGGAAACACGTCAGGCTTGATTGCGAAGTTACTTTGCAAGGTTTATAATACAACACCAACAAGGATAAGGAAATTCAACTATGAGAGATTTTTTAAGAGAGTATCTGGACGAACTGGAAAAGCGTATGGAGCGGATCCTCAGTGAGCAGCGGGATATGATGGACAAAGCCGCAAGGATGATGGCCGACCAGATCAAAGCGGACAAGCTGATCTATGTTTTCGGTTCCGGCGGTCACTCCAATATGATGGCAGAAGAAATGTTCCACCGGGCAGGCGGTCTGGCCTGTATCAGTCCGGTTTTTGCCGATGCCATCAGGATCCCCCACATTCCTTTCGGCGAAAGATGTGCCGAACTTGCCCCCTATATCCTCGATGCCTACAACATCGGCAAAGATGATCTTCTGATCCTCGTCAATGGTTACGGCATCAATCCTGTTACCATTGAAACTGCTCTTGAGTGTCAGAAACGGGGCGTCAAAGTCATTGCAGTCACCTCCACTGATTATGCGGAAAAACTCCCCAAAGATTTCCCCGGCCGCCACAAAAGCGGTAAAAATCTCCACGAAATGTTTGACGTGACACTTCTTACCTATATGGAATACGGTGATGCCATTGTGTCGATGCCCGGTATCGACTCCAAGATCGGAGCTTACTCCACCTTTGGCAACGCTTTTATCTGCAACGCCATCGCCATCCGCTGCTGCGAAATGCTGGTCGCAGAAGGCTTTGATGTGCCCATCATCAACAGTATCAACGTTCAGGGCGGTATGGAAAAAAATAAAAAGATCTATGCAAAATACCGTCCTCTCATCAAATGGCTCTGATAAAAAAAGGAAATACAACGATGAAAATCCCCTATGAACAGCTGACTCCGGAAAAAGCTCTGGAAACCTATTGCGACTGGATCGTGGAACGACTCAAAAGTTTCACACCACCCTTTGAGTGGTATTATCTTTTCTACCCCATCCGGACTTTGATACTGGGTGCAAAGTATCTCAATCGCGAAGACTACGCCGAAGCAGCCTGGCCCTGGCTGGATGAATATTGTGCCGAACAGTTCCCCAACGGAGCATTATCCTCCACTTGCCGGGGCAAAGCGATCACAGAATATACGGTCGATGAGATCGAAGATTACATCCGCACCGGAAAGCTCAACCTTGCCGACGGCGGTTCCAATGTCCACGGACTCTTCCAGGCAGCCATTTACTGCAAAGATCCGGTGCGTAAGCAGCGTTACATCGACTGCGGCTGCAAATGGCTGGACAACTGGGTCCCCATCTGGTCACTGCCCAACGGTGCCTACGGCAACGGTATCTGGAACGGACACAAACTCAGTGCCCCCTACTCTATGGCTATGAATGTGTGCTCCGCCTTTGCAGGAGCAGCCATTATCACCGGAAACAAGCGTTACGTCCGCAATGCTGAACGTTTCGCTATGTTCCAGTGCGACAACATCCACGAATCCGGCGTGCCCATCCGTTATAACATCTATCCCCTGCCCTCCAACGACTCCCTTATCGGCGATTTCAGCCGTATTTTCTATATGATGGAAGCCTTTTGCTGGGTTCACTATGTAAGCTCCGATACAGAAGTCCGTACCCGCATTGCCGATGTGATGAAAAAGTGGATCGAATCCGACATTCTGCCCCGCTGGCCGGAAGATTCAGACTGGTTCGATATGAACAAAACCTCCCTGCGGGTCCCCCATACAGGTTTCACCGACAGCGGTCTCGGGATCCGTTTTTACTGGCAGGCCTGCAAATGCTGCGGCGTGCCCTCACTGCTCCAGTACTATGTGGACAATATGTACGATGATCCCGAAGTGCGTAAACGCTGTGCTCAGGGCTCCCTGTTTCTTTCCAATCCCCTCAAGGCACGGATGCTGGCAGTTATGGCAGAAGATGTGGTTCCCCACTTCTGTCTTCAGGCCACCGGTTTTGCCGGTCTGACCGTTGCGGAAGGAATCCGGAACGGTGCCACGTTTGACATTTTCGGCAAGATGCCCGGTAAATAACGAAAACAGCCAATCCCCCTCCGGAAGCACTATTGGCAGCTTCCGGAGGTTTTTCGCATTTTTCAAGAACGTTGATGAGAATATTTGTTTTATTCATTCTGCTTTTTAGCTGCATTAATTTTTCAAGTGCTCAAGAAGCACCGCAAAGCATAAAATCCGGGCCCGATTCCGGCAAGTTTCGTGCGCTGCAAAAAGAATTATACTCCCGAGTGCCGGATTTTGCCCGGGCTGCGGCGTGGCTGGACGGAGCAAGACTTCTTGAAGATAAAGAGAATTTACAGCTTTTCAAAGATATTATCCCCGGTCTTGCTGAGAATAAATTTACAGCCGCAGACCTGGCACACTCCTATCTGTTTTTTGCCTCAGAAGATCTGAAAGTTTACGGTGCTGTCATCGGCAAAGGGAAAGGATCTCTTGATAAACTCCACACTCTGTTCCGTACCGGCAGCAGTGTTGTCAAACTCTGCTTTGAAAAAAATCGTTTTTTACTGGTCATTTGGGGAACGGAAACAACTTCTGCCCTGAAACTCAAAAAGCACCCTGCTCTTCTCACATATCTGGACACAAAACATATTATTTCCAGTGCCGGTGTTATAAAACTCGACAAACTTCCCGGCAATGCCCCCAAAAAAATGCTGAAAGAGTTTCCTGAATTCAAACATTTGGAACGGGTGCAGTTCGATATGGAAAAAGGCAAAAGGAACACCTGTTTCCGTTTTGTCTTTGACAATAACAACTCTCCCCGCAAAGGATTCCACTTTTTCAACTGGGGAGTTACTTTGCTTCTCTGGCACAAAACCGGAGTATTCCGTCACATTGAACAAACAACACAGCAAAACACTCTCTGTTTCGCCTTGACCGATCCGCCTTTAGGTAAAATTGCCCAAAAACTGCTTCCTGCGGCAAAGAACAAAAAGAAGGGGTTTTCCGATCTTCAACAGATGAAGCGGCTGCTCCTTGCGCTCCACCTTTATGCTGCCGATCATCAGGGAAAATTTCCGGCTGCTCTGACTCAGTTGCACGGCACTTACATTCCTGATCAGACAGGATTCATTGCCTCTTATGATAAGCGGAAAAACAAAGGAGCTAACTCCTCTTACATTTATCTGGTTCCGACACAAGACACTTCTCTTGTTCTTTTACAGAATCCCGAACTGCTGCCGCCTCAAAAGAAAGTTCTTTCCGCTCTCCGGTGCAACGGCAGACCTGTCAAGATAAAACGTTTCCTTTCCCCTCGTCAGAACCCGGTTGCGTTTTTCGGAGTTTCAGATGCAATCAAGGAATGATCACTTGACTTTCAGCTTTTTCTATGTTATATTACGTGTGAGTATAAATATTTGCATAATGAATGAGCCAATAAGGGCCCAAGGACTCCATTTATGAACAAATTTTTCAATTTTCTGTTAATACTTGATTCAGACAAAAACTGCCGATATCAGAAAAATAAAATTGCAAAGAGAGGCTCTTTACACCAACGACTTGGTGTAAAGCCTGCAGGCTTTACACTGATTGAACTTCTTGTAAGCAAAACTTGTCAAATATGTGTTTATATCTTGCGAAAAATTGCCTCTTGCCTTGATACTTGCCGTTGCAATTCTT
>JAZUPO010000129.1:0-16146 GCA_045605205.1 Victivallaceae bacterium | reverse complement strand
GTTTCAGTCAGAAAATCCCTCCTGGAAACGGTATCTCCAAGATTGAGAACAGCTCCGGCTCCGGAAGATTTGATAAACTGAGCTAATTTTTCAAGACGTACAAGATCCTGATTTTTTTCGTGCCGCCGGTCGCATAAATGCAAGTCACTGATAACGAGTATTTTCATACGCACTCAGGATCTCCGTAAAGGCGTTTGTTGCTTGTCACCTTTTCCAACGGCATAAAATCAATGGTATTAAGTTCAAGGATCTTTACACTTCCGTCACCAGATATATCAAAAGAACACAAAGAGGCGTTCCAGTTATACCCCGGATATCCGGTGAAGCCGGCTTTTTCGATCATAAAAGTTTTAACTGCTCCGACGGTGGCACCGTGACCTACTAAAAGTATTTCTGCTGCGGGTGGTGCGGCAAGCAGTTTTTCCATATAGAGAAAGATCCTTTTGCGTACATCTGAAACTTCTTCCGGGCCACAGGGGAGCATCCACGGCCGGACCAGTTCCGCATCAGGAGCGATATTGGGATAGTTTTTTTTGAGTTCGTCCAACGTCATACCGGGGCAGGGCGGTTCGGCTGAAAAACGCATTTCCTGCATACAGGGTTCCGGAATCACCTCAAGACCGCAGACAGCGGCGGCTATGGAAGCTGTTTCCATAGTCCGGGCGTAGGGAGAAGAAAATACTTTGCCTGAAAAATTCATTTCTTTCAGACGGTGTCCCAGATAATCAGCCTGCTCCCTGCCCAGTACAGAGAGGACATAATCACCGTCCGGCAGTTCATAATTTGCCCCTTTGGGCATATTATCGAGGGCAGGTTGCCCGTGTCTGGCCAGGTAGATTCTCATTAAAATGGCTTCCAGTGCTGTTCTTCGTTGAAGTTCATATTTTCAAGGAACCTGGTCCTTTCTCCGGACTTGGGGTGCGAAGCGGTCTGGTGAGCATCTGAACCCGTTTCAAAAATGATTTTTTCGTCTCTGATCCGTGCTAAAAAATCCAAATAGACCGGATCTTCAAATCGGCAGCGGTTGATTTCGAGAGCTTTCCCCGTTTCTCTGGCAAGGCGGAGTATGTCATCAAGGTATTGTTCCGGGATCAAACTCCAGTTCCAGCGTGGAATAATTCCCTGCCGTTCCCAGCGGATCCCTTCTCCGAAAGGGTGGCCTATAATGTCGATATTGTCATTGGACGTCAGGGCATTGGTTATACACCGGTATTCAAAGTCAAAGTAATCCCGGAGATCCGGAATTGAACTTGGAGAACAGTGGACAGAACCGATCACATAATGAAGACCAAGCTCTTTACGTCCGGCACAGCCGCAGTGGTCGCTGCCGTCAGGAGACAAATCAGATTCCACGCCGAGAAAGACGTTTTCCCGGGAAAACCCGGGAGAATAGTACTCCGCTGCAAGATCCTTGAGGCAGGAAAAAGGATGCTTGGCGGATGTATTGCAGTGTTCGACGATACCGACATAAACGCTCCCTGCTTCCCGGGCGGCGGCAATTTGTTCTGCGGCTGTGGGGCCCGGTATATCTGTGGGCTTTTTGATCCGGTAAAAAGAGGCGTGTATGTGATAGTCACTCTGGATAAGCATTGGTATATTCTCCTGTTTCTGCTATAAAATACATCATAATCTTCTTTTTTACAAGAGAAGGAGTGAGGATTAAGTGGAAATTTTAAAAAACAGTGCTATCTTAAATAACAAAGACAAGTAAGATAGGAGATATAATACAATGGAGCAATTGCTCTTTACCAATGTGAAACTGTATGACGGCAGTGGAAAAGCTCCTTTTATGGCCGATGTGGCTGTGAAAGATGAAAAAATCATTGCCGTGGAAAAATGCGGTTCTCTGAATAAAACAGGCAGTACCGTCATTGACGGAAAAGGCTTTGACCTGACCCCGGGGTTTGTGGATGTGCATTCCCATTCCGATGCCAGAATGCTCCAGATCCCGACAGGGGACTCCAAGATATCTCAGGGGTTCACAGTTGATGTTTCAGGGAATTGCGGATTTTCACAATACCTTGCCGATGTGGATGACAATGACCTTGAGGAGCATACCGACCGGGTACGGGGCAACTTTGCCGCCTATGCTGATGTGGTGGAGCAAGCCCGCAGTGCAATGAACAGTGTTCATCTTTGCGGTCATAATTCATTGCGTGAGTATGTTATGGGATTTGATGAACGCAAGCCAACCAGAGAAGAAATGCGGCGTATGAAAGAGCTTCTGGCTGATGCTCTTGCCAACGGTGCTGCCGGTTTTTCTTCAGGCCTTGCCTATTTGCCGGGACGATATGCCGATACGGAAGAACTGAAAGAACTTGCTTCTGTCCTTAAAGGGACGGGTAAAACTTATGCCACCCACATTCGCAGCGAAGGCGGTACATTGCTCGAAGCTCTTGAGGAAGCTATTGAAGTCGCCCGGGCCGGAGACAATAATCTGCAAATCAGTCATCTCAAAACTTCCGGGAACTCCAACTGGCATAAACTTGGTGCCGCTTTTGATATTATCGAAAAAGCCATTGCCCACGGTATGGATGTATTGGCTGACCGTTATCCCTATATTTATTCCTGCACCACTTTGAGTATCATTATGCCGGAGCCTTACTGCAAACTGGATAATCCCACTTTGTGCGGAAAACTCAAAGAATCCCCTTCCTTCCGGGGGGAAGTCGCAGAAGCTCTGAAACTGCATTGCACCCGGGATTGGGACAGAATGCTTGTGGTGGATTCTATGGACGCTTCACATTCACCTTATTTCGGTATGAGTATGAGTGAGATCGGGAAAAAGATGAACTGTCATCCCGCTGAAGCGGTCGTAAATCTCCTAGCTTCCGGCATTTCTCCCGGGGCGGCTTTCGGAACGATGTGTGAAGAGAATCTGGAACGGATATTGAGTAAACCCTACGTTCTTCCCGGCAGCGATGCCAATATCAGGGCCTATTCCGACGCGGGGACCCACCCCAGAGCTTTTGGTACTTGTCCCTGGTTTTATCGGATCGCAACAAAAAATGACACTCCGGAATCCGTTATCCGCCGAATGAGTGCTTTGCCTTGTGCAAAATTCAAACTTGAAAGCCGCGGGATCGTTGCTCCGGGATACTTTGCAGATCTTGTACTGCTTGACCTGGAAAATTTCTCAAGTCCTGCCGATTACGCCAGCCCCAATCAAAAAGCAAAAGGGGTTCTGGGAGTTTATGTCAATGGCAAACTTGCCTATTCTCCTGACCCTGAAGTGCCGGTTTTCCGCCCGGGAAAAATGCTTCGGGTCAAGTGACTTTTCAGAAACTCTTTCAAGGGATCAAAAAAAATGGAAAATACTCTTTTTACCAATGTAAAACTGTATGACGGCACCGGCCGTGCCCCCTTTATGGCTGATGTGGCTGTCTGTGATGAACGGATCGTTGAAGTAGCTCCCAGCGGTTCTTTGAAAAAAACGGGTGCAGCAGTTATTGATGGGAAAGGCCTTGATTTGACTCCCGGTTTTGTGGATGCCCACGCTCATTCTGACGGCAAGGCTGTGACTGTTCCCACGGGAGACTCCAAGATATCTCAGGGCGTTACAAGCGAAATCACAGGGAATTGCGGATTTTCTGATTATCTGGATGAGATCAAAGATAATGACCTCGGACCGGAAATCCATAATGTCCGGGGAAACTTTTCCGCCTATGCCGATCTGGTTGAAAGATCTCATCAGGCACTTAATATTATGCATATGTGCGGGCATAATACGCTGCGCGCCTATGTTATGGGCTATGAACAGCGTCCCCCCACCAAAGAGGAAATGCGGCAGATGAAAGTTCTGCTTGCCGATGCCCTTGAAAACGGGGCAGGGGGCTTTTCAGGAGGCCCCTATTATCTGCCCGGCAAATTTGCCGACACGGAAGAACTTAAAGAACTTGCCTCTTTGCTCAAAGGAACCGGCAAACCGTATGCCACCCACATCCGCAGCGAGGGGGACACCCTTTGGGAATCTCTTGAAGAAGCCATAGAAATAGCCCGTGCAGGTGATAACAATTTACAGATCAGCCACCTCAAGGCGTCTCCGCGCTGGAACTGGCACAAGATCGATACTGCATTTGAGATCATAGAAAAAGGGCAGCGTGAGGGTATGGACATTTTAGCTGACCGCTATCCTTATGTTCATTGCAATACGACTCTCAGAAGTATTGTACCCAAGCCTTTTGATGTGGTCGATACGACGACGCTCTGTACAAAACTGAAAGAATCCGCAGAATACCGTGCCGCTTTCATAGCTTCATTTAATGACGGTTATGACCGGGGCTTTGAGAGAGTGCTCATCACCACCTCTCAGGAACCTTCGCACCGCCGGTTTTACGGCAAAAGTATTGTTGAAATCGGCAAAGAAGAAGGTATGACACCTCCTGAAGTAATGGCTTTTCTTATGTCTTCAGGCCGTTGTCCCAGTGCCGCCTTTGGAACTATGTGTGAAGAAAATCTCAACAAGATTCTTGCCAAACCTTATGTCGTTGCCGGCAGTGACGGAAATATCCGGAGCTTTGACGATAACGGTACTCATCCCAGAGCGTTCGGGACTCACCCCCGCTTTTTCCGGATCGCCACGAAACACAACGATTATGCTTCTGTGATCCGCCGGATGACCTCGCTTACGGCTGCAAAATTCAACCTTATTGACAGAGGTGCCGTGCTCCCGGGATATTATGCAGACCTGACGCTTATTGACCTTGACAATTATGACAGCAAGGCTGATTACAGTGTCCCCAACCGACGTGCGGAAGGTGTATACGCCGTGTATGTCAACGGAAAACTTGCTTACTCTCCCGATCCGGAAGTCAAAACCTTCCAGCCCGGAAAGATGTTGAGGATCAAATAAAAATAATTTTTTTTTGATTTGCTCTTGAAATTTTTCTTATCTTATGGTAAAATAGTGAAAAGCAATAGAAAAATGAAATTTTCTCTTTTTACAGGAATATAAGGATTATGGAAAAATTTTTTACTTTTCTCGAATTGCCGGTAATAACTTCTTATCTCTGCTGTAATGGGCGGAATATGTTGAAAAAGGAAAAGGCAATGAGACCTGCCTGCAGGCAGGTGAAGCAGTGCTGCTTCACCTTAATTGAGCTCCTCGTTGTAATAGCCATTATTGCGATCCTTGCTTCAATGCTTTTGCCTGCACTGCAGCAGGCACGGGAAAGGGGCAGAACTGCCGCCTGCAACAGCAATATGTCACAGGTCGGCAAAGCCAAAGCTATGTATCACTCCGACAACAACGATTTTCTTGTACCCTACCGGAACGGCAGCGGCAGCGGCAACCGTTTTTATTACAGCCGCAACACGTCAAATGCACTTCTCGCCAATTATTTGGGATGCCTGGATGACGGTGCTCTTCCGGCTCCTCTGGGCGGAGTCCGCCGGTTGACCACCGGAGTTAAAAAAGGTCCGTTGCTTTGTCCCTCAGCTCCGCTTTCGTCTGTTACTCCCGGCAGTGATAAAAATTATTATTTTTACAATACTTCAGAACACTTTTCCAAGGTAAAAATGGCAATGGTCTGGCGGCCGGCTCTCTCTGCCGCCTTGTTGGATGTGGCTCTTCAACGCAACAATGTTTATGTCACTTACTATCTTAAAGGTTTAAGTGACAGCGGCTACTCCCTTGCCGATCCCCGTCACAATGGCTCCCTCAATATTCTCTTTTTGGATGGTCATATCCAGTTGGTTCCTTTTGGTCGTCTGCCTGATGAAGATCAGGGGAAGGGAACAGCGTGGAGTACCTGTTTTTATACGCCGACCAGAAAAAAAGCTCCTCCCGGCTGGTAAAAAAATCATACCTTTTTTCTCCCTGACAGTTTATTTGTCAGGGCTTTTTTTATGTTCTTTCAGTGTAAAAAAAGCCCTGCGGCAAATCTTGTTGCAGCAGGGCGATGATCAGGAATGTGGGTAAGGATCAGAACTGGATCGTCCCCTGACGGTCAAGAGTGTTCCGCCAGGTCACCTGATCGAAGTTGTGTTCCCAGATGGAATAGATCCGGCCGAATTTGGGGTCGGGGTGAGTAAAGTCGCAAATGGCATTAAAAAGCCATTTGTCACCGGGAGCGGGTCTTTTACCGACCTTGCTCCACGGAATGGTAAAGCAGGCGGCGATCTCTCCCTTTTGCAGCGTAATACCCGGGGCGGGGACAGTCACCTTGACTCCGTAGCCTACGTTTTTCAGCACCATACCCTGACCTTTATTGGCAGCATTGCTTTTTTCCACAATATACATTGAACTGTTTCCGGAACGGAACCGGGCGGCAAAGCGTTTCAGATTCTTGAGGTCGGGACCGGCCAGAACTGAAATGCTGGTCTTGCTCATTTTCTGATAATCGCTGTTGGTAAGGATGAAATAAACATAAAGATTCTTATCATCCTGTTTGCAGAACACGCGGCAGCTCTGATTTTTGTAAGGCTCCGTCATTGAGTTGAGAAAGTTCAGAGGCACCAGATAGTGAGGTTTGCCGTCAGTTTTGATAACCCGTCCGGCAGGGATGACTCCTTTTTCTTTGAGCCATTTGAGATCCCAGTTAAAGGGAGCATAAAGAGGTGCAGAAAGTCGGCCCCCTGCCAGCAGTTGATCGGGCATTGCGTAAGAAAATACCGGCAGACCATTCAAAAAGACCTGACCTTTTTTGTTGACAGGGAATTTTTCAATGGTTTCCAGACGCTTGAAAGCAAGCTTTTCAAAGGCTTTGTAGTCGTCGGCCTTGAGGGTTTTACGGAACTTGGCAAATTGATTGACCGCCCGGGCAGTCCATTTCATAAAATCAAATTCCAGCCGGGCAAGTTTCAGCTGCCAGTTGCCGGGAGCTTTCTTTTCGGCGGCAGAAAGAATGGCATCCAGCCGGGCGATCACAGGATCGGGCCAACGCAGAGTAATGGTACCGATATTGTTTCTTGAAGCAGGCATCGTGCCATTGAGCAGAGCAGGATCGTTCCAGTCGATCTCCTTATTGGTAAACTTGAGCTGCACTCTTTTGTCGATAAGGGTGTAGAACTCTTCCATATCCTTTGCCGCAGTTCCGAAAGTCTGCTTGCAGAAACGCTGAAGCAATACCTTTACGTCAGCATCAGGATCCTGAAGCAGCTTGAGCCAGATGTAATAGGTGGGACCTTCAAGGCCGTGCAGTTCTCCGAATCCGCAGCAGTAAATGCCGCGGACATTGGCAACCTGAAAAAGTTTGACCTGTTTTTTGCAGAAATCCCAGGACTGCTTGGGCATAAAGCCTTCAAGCTTATAAAAGCCCCAGTTATAGAGATAAACCACAAAACCGCCGGGGACTTTGTGATTTTTCCAGGATTTTACGATCTCTTCTGAAAAGGGAGCCAATTCCACGGTGACATTGGCAGGGAATTCCTTAAAACTTTTCGGAGGTATCTTTGTAGGACCGTAAGCGATGATACAAACTTTTTTGCCGGGACGGTCTTTCAAAAGACGCTGAGCAAAGTTGCGGTGAAGGATCCAGAGTTTTTCGCCCCAGGCGGGATCGACACGGTGTTTGGAAAAGTTTTTGGGGGAGGCTGTGACTTTGACTCCGAAAAGTTCCCGGCAAGGCTGACACTCGCAGGGAATGAAGCCGTCACTTTGAGCCAGCTGCACCATTTCATAGCCTTTGTCAAGATGAGAGAGCAGTTCTTTATAGATCAGTTCTTGAACATTTTTGTTTGAAAGACACAGCTGATTCTGACTGCCGGGGGTGCGTTTTCCCCGCATAACAGCGAAATATTCCGGATTGGATTTCCAATATTTCCGGGCCGGAACTGCAATAGGGTGATTATGTCCTCCGTAATTGCCGTAATGGGGAGAAAAAAAAGCATTGTTGGCTACATCGTATTCCAAATTACGGCGGCCGGAACCGGTGGTGGTATACTGGATCCGGGGAATATGACGGAATTTATAATCGGCAGGGATTTTTACTTCTTTCAGGGCAGGAACAGACTCTTTTGTGTTTGGAGTACCCGCAAACACTGCTCCGGCAAACTTTTCAAGAAAAGTAACCGTTGCCTTGTAACTGCCCAGCACATAGAAGGAGCGGAAAACACTTCTGGGACTGGCTGTGTTGCGGAAATCCATACCGTGCAAATAAATGTTGCCATCCTTCACATCGATACGGTGTTCCCAGATCTGCCATTTCTCAGGAGTCAGGCCGGCTTTTTGGGCAGCGGCAGTATTGCCGATAAAAATTGCTTTACGGTTGTTCTTAAAAGTACTCTCTCTGTAAACAGGCAGCCTGACCTTTGTGGAGTGAAACAAAAGTCCTCTCAATGTGTCGGCGGCGATGGCATTATAACTCACAATGCCCGGAACGGAGGATTTGTCGGCATAAACGATCGCATAGGGAGATTTGCCTTCTTTGATAACAAAGAGCTCTGCCCCGGTAAGAATCAGAGAACACAGCAAAACTGCAATAATGGATATTTTTTTCATAGTTTTTACCTTTTTATTAACTGTTCAGGGCACGTAAACGCCTGATTCGTTCCTCAATAGGGGGATGCGTACTGAATAAACCGTCAACGCCGTGCCGCAAATTCAGTGCGGGACTTACAATGTACATCGACTCAGTTGTTTTACTGTATTCCATAGGAGTTGTGTCAGAAGCAAGTTTTGCCAGAGCATTGGCAAGTCCGTTGGGATTGCGGGTGAACTCTACGGCTGACGCATCGGCAAGATATTCCCGCTGACGGCTCATCGCCATCTGGATGATCGCTGTCAATATGGGGGAAAGAATGGCAAAAACAATGCCGATGACCATAAAGATGATTTGCATATTGTTGTCCCGGTCATCCCGTCGCCGCGTGTTCGCAAAAAAGCTCATCCGCAAAAAGATTTCACTCAGCATAACGATTCCTCCTGCCAGCACTGCCATCAGCATAGAATAACGGATGTCAAAGTTGCGGATGTGTGCCATTTCGTGAGCAATGACGCCTTGCAGTTCTTCACGGTTGAGCTTTTCATAGAGTCCTGTGGTGACGGCAACAGCTGCGTTTTCAGGGCTGGAGCCGGTGGCAAAAGCATTGGGACAATCTGTCTCAATGATATAGACCCGGGGCATAGGGACACCGGCAGCCAAAGACATTTCTTCAACAATATTGAAAAGTTTCGGACAATCTTCTTTGGTGATCTCTTCGGCACCATTCATACTCATAATGGCCGATTCTCCTTCTGCCCAGGCAATAAAAAGGAGAATCACTGCCACCACTCCGCCGATGACGGCACCGACTGTAAAGTCATTCATCAATGCTTTACCGAAAACAACTCCCGCCCCGATAAGCAGCAGGAACATAATCACCATAAGAATGACACTGTTGCGGCAGTTGGCGGCAATCAGTGTTCGGAAAGTTTCTTTTTGAGCCATAAGAAAAAGTTTTTTCAGAATTTAACTTTGGGTACTTCCCGGTCTGCAGCCTCAGTGATCTGCCAGAGTGCGGCATCCTTGAAGTTGAAAATGGAGGCAAAAATGCAAGCAGGAAAAACAGCAATGGCCGTATTGTAATTGGTGGCCGTATCGTTGTAGTGCTGACGGGCGAAAGAAATACGGTTTTCAGTGGAAGTAAGTTCTTCCTGCAGAGCAAGAAAGTTCTGATTTGCCTTCAAGTCGGGATAGGCTTCGACCTGGATCATCAAACCTTTGAGAGCTCCGGTAAGCTGAGTTTCAGCCGCAATACGGTTTTCGGTATTGAGATTGGGACTCATAGCTGCACTGCGGGCTTGGGTGACCTTTTCAAGAACCCCGGATTCGTGGGCAGCATAGCCTTTGACAGTTTCCACCAGATTGGGAATGAGGTCACAACGGCGTTTCAGCTGTACATCGATCTGAGCCCAGCCATTGTCCACTTCTTTGCGGCAGCGGACAAGATTGTTGTAAATAGCAACAGCCGCAATGATTATCACGGCAACGACGGCAAGAATGATCCAAGCCATTATTTTTTCTCCTTGTTTGTTTTAAGTGATGTTAGTCGGGTAACTTAACTAATATACTCTCAAAAGCAGATTTTTTCAAATATTTTATCAAATGATCTCACTGGGGTAGGGCAGGGATTCCAGGAACATTCTGCCGTAACTGCGGGTGATCATCCGGGGATCAAGAATGGTGATAAAGCCTTTATCCGTACGGTTGCGGATGAGTCTGCCTGCTCCCTGACGGAATTTCAAAACAGCTTCAGGCAGAGAGTAACCGGAAAAGGAATTACCGCCTTCCTGTTCAATTTTTCGCATCCTGGCTGCAATAAGGGGGTGCGAGGGAACAGCAAAGGGGAGTTTTGTGATGATGACGTGGCTGAGGGCTTCCCCGGGCACATCCACTCCAGTCCAGAAACTGTCCGTGCCGAAAAGGACGGAATTGATATCATCCTTGAACTCTTTCAACAGCTGTGACCGGCTGCTGCCGCTTCCCTGTGCAAGCAGAAGCCAGTTATGATCCAAAAAATCATCCCTCAGATTTTCTTTGCAATATCTCAGCATTTCGTAACTTGTGAAAAGGACAAAGGCTTTGCCGTCCGTCACTTCCACAGCCGAAAATATTTCATCAGCCAGGGCTTCTTTGTATTCTCCTGACTTGGGATCGGGCATATTCCGGACAACACGGATCTTTGCCTGATCCGGAGAAAAAGGTGAGCCCAGCTGCAGGGTTTTCCCTGAAAATCCGGTTCTGCTGACAAAATAATCAAAGCGATTACGTACTGTCAGTGTGGCACTGCACAGCATAACGGTGAAATCCTGATTAAAAAGCAGCTCCGCAAGTATTTCCGCAATATTGAGAGGCGTTGCATTAAGGCTTACACCGCCTGGTTCGTCTTCGGCATAATAGACTGCTCCGGGCATCGTTCTGTGCATAAATGTGTCAAGGCCGTCAACGGTTTCCCGGCAGCGTGAGATCATAGAGTCTACTTCAGTTTTAAATGAAGCGTCCTCCTCATCTTCATCATCGGCGAGCCTTTGCAATCCTGAAGCAAGGTGCATCAGTTTTGGAGTCAGATTGTCAATGAAATTTTCGGGATGAAGTATTTCAAGGGCAGATTCGCTCTGCCGGTCAAGCAGCTCTTCAAAGGCAGCAAAAAATCCGTAACTTTCATCCCTGGCCTCTGCCACACGTCCCCGGAGTTCAGGCGGGACAGTGTTTTTGTGCATCAAAAGCCCTTTGGCATTATCAGGGTTGTATATACGGTTGAGCATACTGATGACCAGCGGTCGTGAAAGCCGGACTCCCAGATGATCGGCAGCCGCATCTTCAAGCGTATGAGCTTCATCAAAGAGGACTGCTCCGTAGTTGGGCAGCAGAGCTCCTGCGGCCCCTTCTGCACAACGCATAGCAAGGTCTGTAAAAAAGAGAGCGTGATTGGCGACGATAATATCGGACTCTTCCCATTGTCTCTTTGCCTTGAAATAACAACAGTTGCGGAAGTAGGGACATTTGTTTTTCATACAGTTGCCTGTTTCGCAGCAGATCAAATTCCAAACATCTTTATCCACCTGAAAGGAAAGTCCGTCCCTTGAGCATTCACCGTTTTTTTCAAGAAATTTGCTCAAACGTTCAATATCCAAAGCAAGTGAAGGATTGGGCAGAAGCATATCCCGCTGTTCGCCGGTCAGCATTGCAAAACGGCGGCGGCAAAGATAATTATGCCGTCCTTTGGCAATGGAAGCCTTGATCTCAATGCCCATAATCCGGCTGAGAAAAGGAATGTCCTTATTGATAAGCTGTTCCTGCAAATTGATGGTTTCAGTGCTGATGATCGCCGGACGGCAGTGCCGTTGTGCACGGTAGACCAGCGGAGCAAGATAGGCAAAACTTTTTCCCACCCCTGTGGGGGCTTCGATACAGAGGTGTTCCCCTGAGCAGAGGGCATCGGCTATGGCGTTTGCCATTGTCCGCTGCTGAGGCCGGAGTTCGCATTTCATATTGGCAGCGGCAGCCTGGGTTTCGAGAATACCGCCGGGAGCAAAAAACGCATCACATTCATTGCGGAACCCGTCACACAGTTTCTCATCAGGAGCCAAGTCGTACCCGGTTTCAAATTCATCAAGCGAAAAAGAACACTCAAGCTCCTCGCCGGTCTCAAAAATGGGCTCAACCTCATTTTCAGAAGGCATATCAAAAGGCTCAAGATTTGTCATCGGCAGCCGTTCTCCTGAAAGCAGGGATTTGTCAACGCCGAGAGCTGATCGTCATCAAGATTGAATCTTTCTCCGATTCCTTTCAGTATGCGGGCCCCGTGGGCATCGGCTCCGACAGAGAGATCTGCTGCACTGCGGCAGAATTCAAATTCAATGTTGTCAATACGGCAGACTCCGGGTTCGCCTTTGCCGCAGTCAAGTTTCATTCCTTCCACATTCAAAAGTTCCACTCTGAGCCGCAGCTGTTCTTCCTGCCAGGCCAGATTGGCATAAAGCCTGCCGAGAAAATGGGAAATGCAAAGGCACCAGGCACGCAGGACTCCTGCATCAAGGGTATTTCCCGGAGGAAATGCTCCGATACAGTGGAAGAGGCCGCTTTTGAATGTCTGCCACATCCAGTTTGCTTCAGTGGCCATAAAACGCAGTGAAACATTGGTGATGTAGGCATTGCTGATGTTTTCGTGATCAAAAAAATTGATTCCCGGCTGCCACCGCCAGGCATCTTCGGCCGCTTTTCGCAATTCAGTGAGAGCCAATTCCGCAGAAGAACCGGATTCCGGTATGGCAGAAAGCTGCAGTATACAGCACTCTTTTCCAGGATTTTTCCGGTGTTTGAAATATTCTGCCGATGATGCAATAAGATCGTTGAAATACTCTTTTTCTCTGCCGGATTTGTTAATTGTTCCGGATTCATAGAGTATGCCGCGGAGCATTTTTGCCAACTGGCCGCGCTGATTACGCATTGCACGCTGGATCAACTGATGCATTTCAACAGCCCGGGTTGCAGGACGGCTTGAGGCTTCCGGGGTACGGATGTAGAATACCCCTGAAGCAAGTTCCGTATCAACACTGTTGCAGCAGACGTGGGGAAGCTGCTTGAAGGGCTTGACGATGAATATGACAAAACGCTTGCCCTCAATGACCGGCCTTTCAATGGTAAAGTCAATAGGTGGTTCCACACAGCGGTTGACAAAAGTTCCCACCGCAGAAGGATCAAAAGAAGCTGACTCCTCATCACTGACACCGGTGTAGAGTGCAGGTTTTCCGGCACGATCCTCCCCAACGCCTATGACCAGAAATCCGCCTTTGGTATTGGCAAGGGCAATAAGATGCCGGACGATCTTGCCCCGTCCGGTTCGTGTCAGGGCATTCCAGGATTGAGCTGCTTTGTAGTCCAGCTCATCGGATTCAATGGCCCGATAGACGACCTCTTTTAAGAATTGTTCCGAATAATGTTCCATAAAACCTTTTCAAATCATCACATAAGGGATTCCGGATCATAAAGCAGATGCTGACAATTATCACAATAGGCGATCTCGCCCCGCTTGATGGCAGTTGCAGTTTGCGGAGTGATCTTGAGACGGCAATGGCCGCAAACTTCATTATCGGCAGTAACAAGAGGAATTGAACGGTCTTTTCCGTTACGCAGAGCTTCATAAGCAGAAAGCAAAGGTGCGGGGATATCAGTGAGCAATGCCGGCCGTGCCGCCCGGACATTGGCGATCTCTTCTTTTACTGTTTTGGAAAAGCTGCAAAGCTCATCAAATTCAATTTTAAGATTTTTGATCTCAGCATCGTTGAGCTGTTTGAGCTTCATACCTGACTGACGTGATTGTTCCATTTCGTCAGTTGCGATCAGGATACGTTCTTCTGCTTCACCGATCTTTTTTTTGTTCATCTCGATAGCATTGAGCATTGCCTGATACTCGTTGTTCTTTTTGACAAGGACACTCTGCTGAAGCATTTTTTCATTGGCAGCTTCAAGTTCTGCGATCAACTCTTCTTCCTTTTTGATCCGGGCTTTTATTGCTTTGTAAGCAGCCACGGCGGCAGAGGTACTGGCAGCAGCTTTATCCCTTTTGGCAATAATGTTGTCCATCTCCTTTGGGAGAGTAGCCAAACGGGTTTCCATATCCCGCAATCTCATATCTGCTTCCTGAAGTTTCAGGAGTTTCCGCAATGCATTGCCTTCCATAAAAATCCTCCTTGTGAGTCAATTAGTTATTCAGATTTCAAAAAAGCTCCCCCTGAGAATCAGGAGATTTCAACCCCAATTTCCGCCACGCCTTTGGAGTTGCGACCCGTCCTTTCGGGGTACGGGTGAGAAGTCCTTTCTGGATAAGGAATGGTTCGTAGACCTCTTCAATAGAGTCTTCTTCTTCTCCCACTGAGACAGCAATATTCTTCAACCCCACGGGGCCTCCGCGGAAATTGACAATGATAGTCTCAAGGATCCTGATATCCATTTCGTCCAGACCGTCCGTATCGATTTGCAGCAGCTCCAGAGCCGCTTCTGCTACTTCGCCGGTAATAACTGAGTCCGCTTTGATTTGGGCGTAATCCCGTGCCCGGCGCAGCAGATTATTGGCAATACGGGGCGTTCCCCGGCAGCGTCCGGCGATTTCCCGGGCACCTTCGGGTTCGATTTTGACCTTGAGAATGTCTGCTGAACGCTGCACGATGGTTTGTAAACTGTCTGTGTCGTAATAATCCAGCCGGATATTGACTCCGAAACGAGCCCGGAGCGGTGCGGTGATCATTCCCTGTCTGGTGGTGGCTCCGATCAAAGTAAAACGGGGAACCGACAATCTGACAGATCTGGCTCCGGCCCCTTGTTCAAGCATAATGTCAATGAAAAAATCTTCCATTGCACTGTAAAGATATTCCTCGACAGTGTTGCTCAGGCGGTGGATCTCGTCAATAAAGAGAACATCGCCCGGTTCCAGAGCTGTAAGCAGTCCCGCCAGATCGCCAGGTTTTTCAATGGCAGGTCCGCTGGAACTTTTGAGATTGGCTCCCAGTTCGTTGGCAACGATGTAAGCAAGAGTCGTCTTACCCAGTCCCGGGGGACCGCATAAAAGAATATGGTCAAGAGCTTCTTCACGCTCTTTTGCCGCCCTTACAAAAAGTTCCAGCTGTTCTTTTATCCGGTTCTGCCCCGGAAAATCCGAAAAATGCCGGGGGCGTAAAGAGACCTCTTTTGCCTCTTCCCGGCGGTTCAAAGTAGATGTTATGAAACGTTCCGTCATTTTTTTAAGAAAAAAACTTGTTTTTGACATAAAAATGTGTTACTTTATAAAAATAACATACAATCTTGGAATTTTCCAGTAAAAAAACAAAAAAAAGCGAGGAAACACAATGTACAATCCTGAATTGGCCCAAAAAAGTGCCAACACCATCCGCGTGCTGGCTGCCGAAGCGATCCAGAAAGCAAAGTCCGGACATCCCGGAATGCCTCTCGGCTGCGCAGACTATGCCTTCACTCTGTGGGACAAATATCTGCGTCACAACCCCGCCGACCCCAAATGGCTCGGACGTGACCGTTTTGTTCTGTCTGCCGGTCACGGTTCTATGCTGATCTACAGCTTGCTGCACCTTTTTAACTATGAAGGTATGACTATGGAACAGCTCCAGCAGTTCCGTCAGTGGGGCAGCCTGACCCCCGGTCATCCTGAATTCGGTCATACTGCCGGTGTCGATGTGACCACCGGTCCCCTGGGCAGCGGATTTTCTTCTGCTGTGGGTATGGCTATTGCTCTGAAGCACTTCGGTGCCGAAACCGGTCTCGACAAAGCCGGTTTTGCCGATCAGAAAATCTACGTCATCTCCGGTGACGGCTGTATGATGGAAGGATGCACCAGCGAATCCGCTTCTCTGGCAGGTCATTTGAAGCTGGACGAACTGGTCGTCTTTTACGATGACAACAACATCTCCATCGAAGGCAACACTTCTCTGGCATTCAGCGAAAACGTCGCCGCCCGTTTCGAGGCTTTCAACTGGAGAATCATCCGTTGCGAAAACGCCAACGATGCCGCCCAGTGCGATGCCGCTCTTGCTCAGGCCGTTGTTTCCGACGGACGTCCGACCCTGATCGTCGGTAAGACCAGCATCGGTTACGGCGCTCCCAACAAGCAGGGGAAAGCCAGCGCTCACGGCGAACCCCTGGGCGATGAAGAACTGGCCGCTCTCAAGGCCAATTTGGGTATCGCCAAGTCGGATGCCAAGCGGTCTTAGGAAGA